>NZ_JAHBDI010000065.1:0-3707 GCF_019956275.1 Pseudomonas sp. GL-RE-26 | reverse complement strand
TGGCGATCGAGAGCGAGACCCTGGTGCACCTCGATGGCAGCAACGAAACGCTCCTGCAAGAGACCCGGCGCAGCTACCACGAACTGCCCGGCGATGCGTTCCTGCACGGCCGCCCGGTCACTCAGCAAACCACCCTCAATGGCAAGACCAGCACGACCTCCTATCAGTACGAAAGGCTGTCCAGCGCACTGGCTGGAGAAACTGTGCTGAAAACCACTGAACTGTTCGCCGGTTTTGACGGTATCCAGAAAGCGATGTCAAAGCAGCACTCGCTAATCACTGGTGAAACGGTGCTCTCCACTGACCTCGACGGCGTAGAACTGCTACGTCAGTATGACGCGCTGGGGCGGGTGACCAGGGAAATCGTCTCACCGAATTTTCCTGATGTTAAAGGCGAGCGCATCTACACCTACAGCCTGACTTCGGCCGACGGTCAACAGGCGTCACAAAGCGTCACGGAAGTCAGTGGCGTGACGAGCTGCACCCGTTTCGACGGTCAGGGGCGAGTGATTTACCAGGATTACGCTGAGAAAACGGAAACACCTCGGCAGGTTTTTGCAGCCAACTATGATGCGCTGGACAACCGTGTCGAAGAAACCCGCTACGACTGGCTCGATGGACAATCCATCCCGTTGCGCCAACAGTTCGAGTACGACGCCTGGGGCGTCGTCTGTCGTACCATTAATCCGGACAGTAGCGTGAGCAATCTCTTGTGGTCGCCTTTTGGCAGGAAGGGGCCGATCGAATACAGCTGGCTGGAGACAGCAGGCGCTCAGTCAACGATCACTATCAGTAACCTGACAGGGAGCGAGTACAACGATTTCGGCAAGGTTGATCGTGTTGAACGACTGGACGCGCAGCCATTGATCGAACTGTGCCGCCAGGAACCCGCGCGCTCGGTGATCGAGCACCTCAAGCAACTACTGAAGGATGCCGGATTGCCCTCCGTTGGGGTCGCTCGCTTTCACTACGACGGCAAGAGCAATTGCGTTCAACAAGACGAGCTGTACGATGATATCGAGAGCTCGACGCACTTTGCCTACGATGCGTGGAATCGTGTGGAGGCAACTAGGCTCGCCGACAACACCGTAATCCAGCGAGAGTTCGCAGAGCAAAGTATTGACCAGCAGGTCACTCGCTTGAACGTCAAACCCAACTCTGCCCCCGAAGTGACGGTCGGCCAGCAAAAATTTGACAGTCTCTTGCGCCTGACTGAAGTGAGCATCGGCGACTCGGATAACCCGCGAATCGAGCAATATCGCTACACAGGTTCGCAAATGCAGCCAAGCCAGCGCATCACCCCGCTGCAAACGTTCGACTATACATACAAGCCCGAACTGACCCGGCAGCCGACAACCATCAAAGCGGGCGAAGATCAGCCGGCGACGTACGTCTATGACCCCAAGACCGGGGGCATCGTCAAAGCCACCAATAACCAGGGACTTCGTGCTTACCGCTATACCCCTGGCGGCCAACTGGAGCATGAAAGCTGGACCGATACAGACGACAACACGATGGAGACCCACTACGTCAACTCCCTCCTGGGGCGGCAGCTCAGCCGCAGCATCACCGGTGGCCTGGATACCGTGCACACCTATGACGAATACGGACGAGTGAGTTCGGTCACCCAGGGCAAGTTGAAAGCCGATTTCGAATACAATGCGCTGGGGCAGGTTCAGCGTACCACCAGCCGAAACGAAGTAACGGGCGTCACGCTGGTCGCTGATGTGCAATACGACACTCAGGGTCGCGAAGTTGAACGTATCCTGAACGTCAGCCATCAACCACCCTTCACCATCACCCAGACCTGGCAGGGCGACAACCAGCTCAAAAGCCGCCACCTTAGCGCGGACGGGCGCAGCCTGCTCACCGAAGAGTTCGTGTATGACCAGCGCAACCGACTGGTGCATCACAAGTGCTCGGGCACCCAAAAACACCTGCCGCAGGATGCTTATGGCAACTCGATTGTCAGCCAGGTGTTCACGTTTGATGCGCTGGACAATGTTCAACGCGTGGTCACGCAATTCGAAAACGGGCTCAGCGATGTCGCGCGATTCTTCTATATCGATGAAGACTTCCCCGACCGCCCCAATGATCCTTGTCAGCTAAAGAAAATTACTCACACCTACACTGACGGCGGCTATTCCCCCAGCCAGACATTCGAGTACGACGCCAACGGCCATATGCTCAATGACGAAGCCAACAGGCGCATGGTCTACGACAACCAGGGTCGCCTGATTGCCGTCAAGGATCCGACGGGCCAGCAAACCCTGATGACCTACCGCTATGACGGGCACAACCATCTGGTGGGTGTTCGTCGGGGCAACGAAAGCGAAACGCTGCGCTTTTACCAGGGCTACAACCTCAGCCACACTCGCCAGGATACGACGCACATACAATACCTGTTCGATGGCAATCGCCCACTGGGTCAGCAGCAAGTGGATGATCACGCCCAGACGATGCTGCTGATGACGGACGGCAGCCCGAATGTCATTGGCGAATGCTTGCAATCGGGTGTCAACACGGCGGTCTACAACGCCTACGGTGTACGCAGCAGCAGCGAAGGCGAAATGCGCAGTCTGCTGGCGTTCAACAGTGAGGTGTGCGAGGAGGTCATTGGCTGGTACTTGCTGGGTCGCGGCTATCGTGCCTACAACCCGAACCTGATGCGCTTTCACAGCCCTGATTCGTTCAGCCCGTTTGGCTCGGGCGGGCTCAACCCTTATGCCTATTGCCTGGGAAACCCCATTACATTCCGTGATCCGAGCGGTCATCGTGCAACTTACACGCGCCCGGATAACCCCGGATACATCGATCCCATCGAACAACCTAAAGGGACATCGTTACTTGGAAAAATAGTCAGTATTCTTGGTTTTGTTGCCATTGCCGTAGCTGCAATCGCCGCCGCCATCTTTGTTCCCGCCGCCGGATGGGTTTTCGCTGCTTTGGTGATCGGTGCAATCATTACATCGATAGGTGCCGCCGTCGCCACGTACGGAACTATTGCTGACGATGAAACAGCTTTTTACGTTGGCTCAGGTCTTACAATTCTTGGGGGTTTAATTAGCGGGGCCGCGTTTTTTAGCAGGGGTAATCCGGATAACCCCGATAAACCTAGCCCTCCACCAAGCCAAAGTGGAAGTAACGATTCTGGTTCATCAGGCCCGAATTCTAACTACATACGCAATATAGAAAACTTAACAGATGAAAGCGCACTTGGTCGCCAACAGGGGCCAGGCCGTCAAAATTCAATCTACGTTAGTGATTCTGACGAGTCGGATTTTAACCAATTCACCGACAACCTTAGTCAACGCAGTAATTCATTGCCCAATATTTTGCCTAGTAACAATGACAATCAATCAATACAGCCCGACATTACACCCGCTGCCCCTGCCCCCGCACTACGACGTTCGTCTATACCGAATATTTTCCCTAAATCCAAACGAAATTCAAAAGGAGAATGGATTGTAGATCTCCAGAATAGGATTTTTACGACAGATGGTCCAACTCGAAAATAATCTACTTTATTTTTAGCCCCCACCACTAACGTCAAGTCTCTCACACGAGCGTGCAACCACTTACAGGTTGCACGTTCCCTTACTGCCACTATCTTAAACTCAACGCCCCTCCGCAAACACCTTTCAGCATTTCTCTCGAATCAATTTCAACATAAATTCAACTGAGAGTTCTCTCATATCCCTCCCCCC
>NZ_JAHBDI010000064.1:0-4459 GCF_019956275.1 Pseudomonas sp. GL-RE-26 | reverse complement strand
CAGCTTCTTGATGGTTTCCGGGGTTGCAGCAACCCGTGTTTCACCGGTCTGGGTTTCGAGAGGAACACCAATGTGCACGTCAAATCTCCTGCGTGATCTTATAGAGTAAACCCATGCACTACGGATGGTGCGGCTGGGGCGGCCGATCAGCACGATCCCGCCAAATCAGGGCGGGGCGCGGCATTTTGCAGGCGAACTTTGTGCCCTTCAAGGGATTATGACGGGTGACGGAAAATTAACTACAAGTCACCCCGTGACCGAATGTCGCAACCAACCGGCTCGATCCCTTGCAGACCGTGCTTTTCAAGGATTCTGGCCGAAATTGAAGAATTTACACATCGGCCGTATGAATGATGCGGCATCGCCTCGAAATAGTGGCGCAAAGCCGCGTCATCAGGCGCTTGTGGGACGTTTGTACGACTTTTCGATACAGTTTGCTGCTATGCGACAAATACGTACATCTGTAGTGCTTTCATTTTGCTGACTACGGGGTCAGGTAATCATGGGGAGCCTTTATCCCTCTAGGCTGTAGCTGTGCGCCTGATTTACCAGCCAGTCACGAAATGCCCTTAAAGACGCGGATTCGACCTTTCGCTCAGGAATCATCAGGTAGTAAGCCTTGATGCTGGACAGTGCTTGCGGGTTGGCGATCACCAGGCGTTTCTCTTTCAACTCCCTTTGAATCAGGAACGGCGGAATCAGGGCAATGCCCATGTCGTGCATGGCGGCCTGGGCGAGCATGGAGAATAGCTCGTAGCGGGGGCCTGTCATGTCTCTCGGGACATTCAGGTGCTGGGAGTCGAACCATTGGCGCCAGGCATAGGGGCGGGTGGTCTGTTGCAGGAGAGGTAAGTCGGCGATTTCGCCGGGCGTCAGACCGGTCTTGTTTCCGAGCAGGTTGGGGCTGCAAACGGGCATCGGATTTTCACCCATCAGCCTGTGGGACTCAGTACCCGACCAATCCGCGTCACCGAAGTAGATGGCGGCATCGAAATCCGTGTCGGCGAACAGGAACGGCCGCGTGCGGTTGGTCAGGTTGACCGTCACTTCCGGGTGCTTTTGCTGGAAGTCCTTGAGGCGCGGCAGCAGCCATTGGGTGCCGAAGGTCGGAACTACGGCCAGTTCGATCACGTTGGTGCCCTGCTGGCCCATCACGGACAAGGTATCGCGCTCAACCGCATCGAGCTGAGTGGCCACTCGACGGCTGTAGGAGAGTCCGGCTTCCGTCAGCTTGACCCCGCGCCGCGAGCGTCGGAACAGTTCCACGCTGAGGAACTCTTCAAGGCTGGCGATTTGTCGGCAAATCGCCCCTTGGGTCAGCGAAAGTTCCTGGGCGGCCTTGGTGAAGCTCTCGTGGCGCGCCGCGGCCTCGAAGCTGATCAGGGCGGTGGTGCTGGGTATCTTTCTGCGCATGTACGTCAACCTCACTAATACATCGCATAAAGGCTCTTTCGCGACGTTTCGGAGTGAGAAATTAGCACAACAGTATGCAAAATCCTCGTTTGCCGTAGCGCCGATCCGGGCCTAGGATCAGTCCACGTTATTTGACCCGATTCGAGAGGACACACTCATGGGCGGTAAAGCTAGCTTCAACTGGATCGATCCCCTGCTGCTGGATCAACAGCTCACTGAAGAAGAACGCATGATTCGCGACACGGCTGCGCAATTCGCTCAGCAAAGCCTTGCGCCGCGCATCCTCGAAGCTTTCCGTCATGAGAAGACCGATCCGGCGATCTTCCGCGAAATGGGCGAAATCGGCCTGTTGGGTGCAACCATCCCCGAGCAGTACGGTGGCAGCGGCCTGAACTATGTCAGCTACGGCCTGATCGCCCGTGAAGTCGAGCGCATCGACTCCGGCTATCGCTCGATGATGAGCGTGCAGTCCTCGCTGGTGATGGTGCCAATCAATGAATTCGGTACCGAAGCGCAGAAGCAGAAGTACCTGCCGAAACTGGCGTCGGGCGAATGGATCGGCTGCTTCGGTCTGACCGAGCCAAACCACGGCTCCGACCCGGGCGCGATGATCAGTCGTGCGCGCAAAGTGGAAGGCGGCTACAGCCTCACCGGCAGCAAGATGTGGATCACCAACAGCCCGATCGCCGATGTGTTCGTGGTCTGGGCCAAGGACGATGCCGGCGACATCCGCGGTTTCGTTCTGGAGAAAGGCTGGAAAGGCCTGAGCGCTCCGGCGATTCACGGCAAGGTGGGCCTGCGGGCATCGATCACCGGTGAGATCGTGATGGACAACGTATTCGTTCCGGAAGAGAACATCTTCCCGGATGTCCGTGGCCTGAAAGGTCCTTTCACTTGCCTCAACTCGGCACGTTACGGCATCTCCTGGGGTGCGCTGGGTGCGGCCGAGTTCTGCTGGCACACCGCTCGCCAATACACCCTGGATCGCCAACAGTTCGGTCGCCCGCTGGCCGCCACTCAGTTGATCCAGAAGAAACTGGCCGACATGCAGACTGAAATCACCATGGCGCTGCAAGGTTGCCTGCGTCTGGGTCGTATGAAGGACGAAGGGACCGCGGCAGTCGAAATCACTTCGATGATGAAGCGCAACTCTTGCGGCAAGTCCCTGGACATCGCGCGCATGGCTCGCGATATGTTGGGCGGGAACGGCATCTCCGATGAATTCGGTGTTGCGCGTCATCTGGTTAACCTGGAAGTGGTGAACACCTATGAAGGTACGCACGACGTCCATGCACTGATCCTCGGTCGTGCGCAAACCGGCCTCCAGGCGTTCTATTAAGGAGAACGTCCATGGGCGCGCTATCGCATCTACGGGTACTGGATTTATCGCGGGTGCTGGCCGGGCCTTGGGCCGGGCAAATCCTGGCCGACCTTGGCGCCGAAGTGATCAAGGTCGAGCGTCCGGGTAACGGCGATGACACGCGCGCCTGGGGACCACCGTTCCTTAAAGACGCTTATGGCGAGAACACCAGCGAGGCCGCGTATTACTTGTCGGCCAATCGCAACAAGCAATCGGTCACCATCGACTTCACTCGCCCTGAAGGGCAGAAGCTGGTGCGTGAACTGGCGGCCAAGTCGGACATCCTGATCGAGAACTTCAAGGTCGGCGGTCTGGCGGCTTATGGTCTGGACTATGAGTCGCTGAAGGCGATCAATCCGGATCTGATCTATTGCTCGATCACCGGGTTCGGCCAGACCGGTCCTTACGCCAAGCGTGCGGGTTATGACTTCATGATCCAGGGGCTGGGCGGTCTCATGAGCCTGACGGGGCGACCTGAAGGCGAAGAGGGTGCGGGGCCGGTGAAGGTTGGCGTGGCGCTGACGGACATCCTGACCGGGCTGTATTCGACTGTCGCAATCCTGGCTGCGCTTGCGCATCGGGATCACGACGGCGGTGGTCAGCATATCGATATGGCTCTGCTGGATGTGCAGGTGGCTTGTCTGGCCAACCAGGCAATGAACTACCTGACGACAGGCAATGCGCCTAAACGCTTGGGTAATGCTCACCCGAACATCGTGCCCTATCAGGATTTTCCTACGGCGGATGGCGATTTCATCCTTACCGTCGGGAACGATGGGCAGTTCCGCAAGTTCGCGGAAGTGGCCGGGCAGCCGCAGTGGGCGGACGATCCGCGTTTTGCGACCAACAAGCTGCGGGTGGCAAACAGGGCGGTACTGATTCCGCTGATCCGTCAGGCGACGGTGTTCAAGACTACCGCTGAATGGGTGGTGCAGTTGGAGCAGGCTGGTGTGCCCTGCGGGCCTATCAATGACTTGGCGCAGATGTTTGCTGATCCTCAGGTGAAGGCGCGCGGGTTGGCTATCGAGCTGCCGCATGCGCTGGCCGGGATGGTGCCTCAGGTGGCGAGCCCGATTCGACTGTCGGAAACGCCGGTGGAGTACCGTTTTGCACCTCCTCTGCTGGGTGAGCACACGCTGGAAGTTTTGCAGCGGGTGTTGGGCCTGGATGCCGGGGCGGTGTCCGCATTCAAGGCTTCGGGCGTTCTCTGATAGGTCTCTTCTATATAGAGGGGTGTTTCGGCTCCTCTGTATAGGCTTTCTTTGGGTGGTTTTGCTGCTTTCTGCAGCTTGTTGATAGAAAACCTAAATCAGTGCTTGACGGCAGATTCCAGGTGTCTATAATTCGCCCCACTTCCGGCGCAGTCGAAACGGAAAACTCCTTGGTAAACAAAGAGTTACGCAGTTTTGACAGCAGGTTGCTTCAGTTCATCGAAGCCGAAAGGGAGTTGAAAAAGAGGTGTTGACAGCAGCGTGTAACGCTGTAGAATTCGCCTCCCGCTGACGAGAGATCTGAAGCGCAAGTGGTTGAAGTTGTTAAAGATTTCCAAGCGAAACTTTGAAAACTTCTGAAAATAATCACTTGACAGCAAATGAGGCTGCTGTAGAATGCGCGCCTCGGTTGAGACGAAAGATCTTAACCAACCGCTCTTTAACAACTGAATCAAGCAATTCGTGTGGGTGCTTG
>NZ_JAHBDI010000063.1:0-6211 GCF_019956275.1 Pseudomonas sp. GL-RE-26 | reverse complement strand
CTTAACACCGGCACCCCGGCCGGCAGAGCCGCCAGCGCGCCTCGCCCGCCTGCGTCGTCCCCCCCAGGATGTCGCTCCTGCGACCGCCGTCATCGAGCAAGGTGTGGTCGGCTTGCCCGCAGAACCGCCGGCCTCTGACCACACCCGGATCGATTTCATTCACTCCACCGCCAGGGATTCCTCAAGCCAGCGCCTGTTGAATGCATTGCTCGAGCTCAAGGTCGCCTGGCCCGTCCAGGTGCCCGCCCCCGTTGAAATCGGCATGTTCAAGGGGCTGTACCGTATCGACCATCAATGGCATGCCTCGCTGGGCGGATTGTTGTTCAAGGTCAGTATCGTTCCAGGGTTCGGCGACGTTTACATCATTCACCCCGAAAAGCCGCTCCATCCCGGCTTCAAGCTCAAGACCGACGGACAAGGCAGATGGTCGCTGGACACGGGCCTGAAGCTGCAGGGCGGTGGTCCCAAGAATCGACTCAAAGCCAAACTGGCGGAATTAGACAAGAAACGTGAGCAAGCCACCGTCGAGGTCAACCGAATCGGTGGCACCGTATCGACGCTGGCAAGACAGGCAAAGGAAATGGACCGGCAACTGGAAGCCGCAAGAATCGCGTACGACAGCGCCGACAACGAACTGCAAACCGCCCGCATACGGCTTCGCGCATCGCCCGAGGATCAGGCCCTCCAGGGCGACCATCGGCTCAAGGCCATTGATCGATCCCGCAGCCGACTGGATTTCCAGGTATTGCAGGAAAGAGATCAGGTCATTGTCGATCAGTTGATCCAGGCCCGTCGCGATTTGATCCAGGCCTATCGACAACTCAAGGACGTTGACGTGCGCTTCGAATACGAGGCAAAAGCGATCGGCGAGTACACCGCGATCCTGTCCTCCTACGGACTGAGGATCTATCGGCTGGCGACCCTCTACCTGGCCAGCTTCGTTTCCGAGCAAGGCGAGTCGCTGATCGAGTTGCAACACAACAGCAATGACATCGAAACCGCCCAGCGCATGTACGACCTTCTGGAAAACCTTTTTGCCTCCTCCGAGCGACATACCCAGGCAATCATCACGCAGGATGGGGTTCTGACAGAGCTTGCGCAGGACTTCAAGACCGGGCCGGCACAACGCCTGAAATACCTCAAAAGCCATCCTGACCGAAGGTTTTCCAACCGAGTCACCGCCTTCCTCGAGTCGCTCGACGTACTCAACATCTTGAGCATCGACACCACCGTCGAGGCGAAAACCCCGCAGGAGCAGTACTTTCTCAAGGTACATGAAGACCGTCTGGGCGCCATGTCAGCGCTCGAAGACTCCCATCTGGAGCTGCTGAGCACGGATGGTTTTACCTCCCAGGAGCGCAAGGACGTCCTGATCAACCTGATCAGGCACTACAAAAGACGCCTGCAGATCAACACTTCACTGCTGGAGCTTGAGTCGCCGTTGATCCGACCCCGCTATATGGCGCTGCTGATGGAGCGTCTGGAGATCGTACGGGACAATGCCGAGAGCGAACTGGCCGATCTGCTGCGCGAGGACGAATTTCTGCCGGTATTGCCCGCCCCCCTCAAACCCGTCAAAGCACCGTCGAAGACCAAACGGGTGTTCAAGTCACGGGATAACGGCGCCCTGGTGGGAGAGCTGGAACCGGCGAGCACTGGCATGCCGTTTCCGACAATCGTCACCCGAAACCCGGTCACCCTCCAGGTCAGTGGACGGTTCATGGAGCACCCCAATGAGGGGTGGGTCGAAATTGTCGAAGCCGCGCCGGTGCGGCCTGTGCACGCCGCGCAACCGCGTACTGTTGCCGCGCTACGCACGGAGGGGCAGCGACTGATCGACGAAATCCCCGCCATTGAGCGTTCAATCGAATTTCAGAAAAGAAAGCTCAGTGATCCGCAACGGCGGGATGAACTCAACCCCCGCGACTGGAGCGATATGCTGGAACACCAGGCCGAACGGATCGAAACGCTGGCCAGCGAACTGGAGCACGCCCAGCCAGGCAATCCGCAAATCAGCAACGAGCTTGAATCATTGCGCAACACCGCCAGCGAAACCCGGCTCAAAGGCCAGCAACATTGCATCAAGGGATACAAGGCCCAACGACCCCGACAGGAAAGCATCGAGTACCTTCGCGATCGCCAGGCGGTGGACATCGGGCTGGTACAGGCACTCAAGCGGACGGCCGCCAAAGACTATCTGACGGAATTCGCCATTCGGGAGAAAAACTCGGAGACGGTGCTGTGGTACGCGCATTTCCACTACGCCCAGGCGAACAGCGCGCCCTCGACCTACACCATCGCCCACCTCAAACGCCCCGAACATCGCTTCATGACCCTCAAGGATCTGATTGCCCAAGCCGGGCCGGACAACAAGGTGATCATCCGCGACCTCTACAGCCCCATTACCCCACCACGGGATCAAAGGCTGTTCCTGGACCTGCTGCCTGTTCGTTAGTCGAGTCGACAGCTGCGAATTACGCCGCCAGAAACGTCGAAAGCCGCGCCTTTTCAGGTCGCGGCTTTCGGTGTCAGAGCAACGAAACGGTCAGTGGGCGAACAACGAGTTGCCCTTCTGCCCCGCCAGTTTCTCCGGTTTGATCAGGAACCGCGCCAGTGCCGGCAACAGCCACAGCGCACCGAACATGTTCCACAGCAGCATGAAGGTCAGCATCAGGCCCATGTCGGCCTGGAACTTGATGGCCGAGAAGATCCAGGTGCACACGCCGATGGCCAGGCACAGTCCGGTGAACAACACCGCCTTGCCGGTGGACTTCAGCGTCTGGTAGTACGCCTCTTGCAGCGGCAGCCCGGCACGCAGGAAGCTTTCCAGGCGGCTGTAGATGTAGATGCCGTAGTCCACGCCGATACCCACCCCGAGCGCCACGACCGGCAGGGTCGCGACCTTCACGCCGATGCCCATGAAGGCCATCAGGGCATTGCCGAGTACCGAGGTCAGCACCAGCGGCAGCACGATGCACAAGGTCGCCGCCCACGAACGGAAGGTGATCAAGCACATGACCGCCACACAGATGTACACCAGGATCAGGATGGTCAGTTCGGACTTCTTGATCACCTCGTTGGTGGCTGCCTCGATCCCGGCGTTACCGGCCGCGAGGATGAACTCCAGGCCTTCCTTGTTGTTTTCCTTGGCGAATTCCTGCACCGCATGCACCGCGCGATCCAGGGTCTCGGCCTTGTGATCGTTGAGGAACACCAGCACCGGCGCCAGGGAGCAGCTGTTGTTGTACAGGCCGTCAGCACGGGCAATAGAGTTGTTCAGCACGTCAGGGTTACGCGACAGGGTTTCCCATTTCAGGTTGCCCTCGTTCATGCCCTTGATCATTTGCTTGGACACGGTCACCAGGGAAATCGCCGACTGCACGCCCTCGGTGTTCTGCATCTTCCACATCAGCTCGTCGATCGGCGCCATGGCTTCGTAGCGCGAGCAGCCTTCGGACTTGGTCTTGACCATCACCACCAATACGTCGGAGCTGGTGGAGTAGTTGTTGATGATGAAGTTGTTGTCCTTGTTGTAGCGCGAGTCCGGACGCAGCTCCGGGGCACCCTGGTCGAGGTCGCCGATTTTCAGGTTCTGGCTGTACCACAGGCCGCCGCCAAAGGCGATCAGCGCCAGCAGAACGGAAACCGGGGCCACTTTCGCACTGGCGAAGTTCGACAGCAGACGCCAGAACGGGTGTTCGCGCACCGCATCTTTCTTGCTGCGGTCGACGGCACGCTTGCTGATGCCGACATAGGAAATCGCCACCGGCAGCAGGATCAGGTTGGTGAACACGATCACCGCCACGCCGATGGACGCGCCGATGGCCAGCTCACGGATCACACCGATATCGATGATCAGCAGCGTGATGAAACCCACCGCATCCGCGAGGATCGCGATCATCCCCGGCAGGAACAATTGACGGAAGGTGCGACGCGCTGCCGTCAGGGCGTTGTCCGCCTCGCTCGATTGCAGGGCGATCCCGTTGATCTTTTGCACGCCGTGGGAAATACCGATGGCGAAGATCAGGAACGGCACCAGCATCGAATAGGGGTCGAGCCCGAAGCCGAAGAAGTGCATCAGGCCCAGTTGCCAGACCACCGCCACCAGCGTCGTGCTCAACACGGCGACGGTACTGCGCAGGCAGTTGGTGAACCACAGCAGGAGGATCAGGGTGATGACGAAGGCGATGCCGAAGAACATCACCACCATCACCAGGCCATCGATCAGGTCACCGACTTTCTTGGCGAAACCGACGATGTGGATCTTCACGTTCGGGTTCTGCGCTTCGAACTTGGTGCGGATCTTGTCCTCAAGCTCGTGGGAGAACTGGCGATAGTCCAGCGCCAGCAGCTTGCCCTGGTCCTGCGGGTCCGGGTAGGACTCCAGCAACGGAATGTCGACGATGCTCGACTTGAAGTCGTTGGACACCAACCGCCCGACCTGACCGGACTTGAGTACGTTGTTGCGCAGCAAGTCGAGGCTGGCCTGGGAGCCGTTGTAGCTCTGCGGAATCACTTCGCCGCCGGCGAAGCCCTCTTCGGTCACTTCGGTCCAGCGAACGCTCGGGCTCCACAGCGACTTGAGGCCGGAACGGTCGACACCGGAGATGTAGAACACCTCGTCGTTGATCTGACGCAGGGTCTCCATGTACTCCTTGGAGAAGATGTCGCCATCGGTGGCTTCCACCGAGATCCGCACGGTGTTGCCCAGGTTCGCTAGATCGTTGCGGTGCTCCATCATCTTCTGGATGAAGGGGTGCTCCAGCGGGATCATTTTTTCGAAGCTGGTGGACGGACGGATCAGCGTCGCCTGCCAGAACAGGAAAATACTGACCAGCAGACAGATCGTGATCACTGCCGGGCGGTTGTTGAAGATCAGGCGCTCGAGGAACGTCGCCTTGTCCTGGTGATGAGTACTCAAGGAAGTCATAGCTCCGCCTTCTTATTATTAACCCGGCTCATTTGCCCGACTCGGTGCCGTTCGGCGAAGTGACGCGAACGCCGCCCTGCCCGGCCAGAACCAGATTGCCATTGCCTGCCGCCGTCACTGCCGAGACCGAAATACGGTCCGGACGGTTGACCACCTTGAAGGTTTCGCCATTGTCGCTGCTGCGAATCACCGAGCCGCCGTTGCCGACGATCACGATGGAACCGTCATCGAGCAGCGTGCCGCCGGACAGCCCGAACTCCAGGTCGCCACGTTCAGCCTTGAGCTCGACCTGGTCCCAGGTGGTGCCGAAATCCGTGGAACGGTAAAGGTTGCCGCGCAGTCCGTAGGCCAGCAGCGTATTGGGCTGCGCCGTGCCGATCACGCCGAACAGCGAGCCTTCGTACGGACCTTCGAGCTTCTCCCAGGTCTGGCCCCAGTCCGCGGAGCGGAACATGCTGCCCTGCTCGCCGACGATGAACAGCCCGGTGTCCTTGACCGCGGCAATCGCGTTCAGGTGGTACTGGTCTTCGTTGTCCAGGCGGTCGCTGGCGTCTTCCCAATGCTTGCCACCGTCGGTGGTTTCCATCAGCGAGCCGTAAGCGCCCACGGCAAAGCCGCTGTCGACGTCCTTGAACCAGACATCGAGCAGCGGCGATTCGCGTTTCAGATCTTCGAATTGCTTGGTCCAGGTCGCGCCGCCGTCCTCGCTGGCGAGGATCTGCGCGTCATGGCCGACGGCCCAGCCGTGCTTGTCGTCGACGAAAAACACCGACGTCAGCAGGGCCCGGGTCGGGACCTTGGCCTGGGCCCAGGTAGCGCCCTGGTCATCGGAATACAGGATGTGCCCACGATCCCCGACCGCCACCAGGCGCTTGCCGGCGTGGACGACATCGAGCATCAGGCTTTTGGCAGCCTTGGCAGATTCAATGGAATAAACAACGTCGGATGCTGGCGCCGACGCGGCCAGCGCAGGCGCCGACAGCATGGCAGAGCCCAACAGCGAGAGCGCTGTGGCCAGCAACGCGAATTTGCGTAGTGCCGGCGGGCGGCAGATACCCACACCCATGACAGGCTCACTCATAAACCTTCCCCCATTATTATTGTTAGGTCGTTCAACCTTTCTGGGCGCCGCAAGGGTGCGTGTCTGGACCGGCTGTTTCAGAGCATAGTCCTGAAACCCGCAATCCAGAGCCCCTTCGGAAGCTGGCCTATCCTATCGGTGTTTTTTAATGTCTGACAATCGACGCCACGTTATGTTTTGTTAACCGGGGGGGATGGGGG
>NZ_JAHBDI010000062.1:0-8443 GCF_019956275.1 Pseudomonas sp. GL-RE-26 | reverse complement strand
GCCCAGCCAGTTGCTCTTGACCTCGGGGAAGTCGATGGCGACGGTGTATTGCCCGGTGCGCGGGTCGACACCGCCTTGCAGGCTGCTCATGAAGCCAAAGGCCTGGGAGTGCACGGTTTTGGAAGTGGTCATTTAATGATCCTCAATTATTTACTTGGTTAGAATCTTCAAGGTGTTGTCGTTGAGGAAGGTGGTGGTGCTGCTGAAGTGATGATTCTGATACAGGAGATTTTGTCTAAGTTGTCGCCATCATCGGATGGCATTAAATCGACCATTTGCAAGCCGGGTTCAACAATTTGTTTCGCTGTGAATGTCGCCAGATACTGGATTTCTTGAATTGAAGTGCTAGTTTGTTTTTTGATTGTTTTTAATATAAACCATGGACCTTCGCCGGATGTGTTCCAGCAGTTTCTGTTATTGGTGATAAAAATTGTGGTGGCTGAAGGTACTTCCGCCAATTGGACTGTGCGGGCTTTGTCGTTCCAGTCTTTACATAGGACGGGGTCGTTGACAAAAGAATAAGTTTTTGATTGGCCCGGCTCAGGCACAGGCAAGCTACAAATCTTATTATCCTTGTCTCTGAGTATGACCGTGCCTGTTGCTGATACGGCGGCGCCAGAATATACAAGGCTGCTCGCCAGCAATAACCCGAAAGTAACTGCTTTCATGTTTTTCATGAGGGGGGTCTCGTCGTGTGTGATATTTCAGCCTGACGTTATCATCGAACGATCGACCTGAAACCTAGCAGTTCTGTTAGTTGTTTGTGTATTCGAAGGTGGCGTACATTCGAGAGTTGGCTCGCCCGTCAGCCCATGAAGTGCTGGTTTCTGAGCAGGGTTGAACGTCGAAAAATAGCGATATCAACAGGTTGCCTGGGCAAACTGAATGCCAAGTTAAAAACGGTGCCGGCACGTAAAAAGCGCAAGTGTATCGTCAAAGTCAGCAATGGCAACCTAGCAGTTCTGTTAGTGGTCAGTTCGCTGGTTTTGGCGTTAATGTGAAGTTCAGTCTTTTATTGAACTCATATAATCAAGGTACAAAAAATGGCGGCTTTTAACCCGCGTCCTGTGATCAAGGATCTACAGCCCGGCGACTGGATTGATCTGGACAAATTGGGCACCGGCCCACTACTGACTTATATCAAGTACGACAGTATCGAGATCGGCGACGTGCTGTGGCCGAACTGGCGAGGGTGTGGTGCAAACGGTGAGGTGTCCGACTGCGCCGGTGCCCGTGTGAACGTGACGGAGGGAGGAGGCTATACACCGGAACTCGGCATGCCCGTATCGGTGCCGAACAAGGTGTTCGAGAATATGGATCAGGGGTGGGCGTTTTACTCATACGCCTTGGGTGAGCCTGAAAACCCTGAGATTCGAGGGCCCGAGTCCCTGCGCCAGTTTTGCTATTTGGGCAAACGTGTGGCCAAGAACACCCGCCTACCTGTTCCGCAGATACAGCAATCCCATGATCTGGCACTGGATCCCGACGCGGTAACTTCAACAGGTGCCACAGCCGTGGTCCCGCCGTATCGGGCCATGAGTGTCGCAGATACGGTCATCTTTAAATGGCAAGGGTATTCTGGTGGCAGCCCGGTACCTGTGTATCGAGAAACCAAAGTAATAAGAACCGAGGATCTTGGTCAGCCGCTGATATTCACCGTCCCGTATGTCGAGGTCATTGGTATTACGGGTGAACATGCCGATATCAGCTACCGCGTCGAGTATGTAGACGGAGTGGGTCTGTCGAGTGACTCCGATCAGCAAACCCTGCAAATAGTACCGCCGGTTTCTCCTCCACTCCCTGCTATCACGATCAAGAACTACACTGGTGGCCCGATTAATCCTGGTCATTATCCCGACGGGCTCGTGCTGCAGGTCAAACCTGTATATGCCGGCATTCAGGATGGCGATTGGGGGGTGGTGTACTGGAAGGGTAGCGACAAGGCCAGAAGTGTCACCAAGGCGCAGCGGGTCGATCGTTCCACACTGGACAGCGGCCTCATCGAGTTTCTGATCGAACCCCGTTGGCTGACGGACAATAGCAACGCTCAGGTGACTATTGGCTTCCAGTTTGCGCGCGAAGGCGCCGCACTATCGGCTGAACCACTGCAAGTGGATATCAGCAAACCGTTGTACCTTCCTGCGCCCATTGTCGAGGGCGCTACTGCCGAAGCGGGGGAAAACAACGGGCACCTGGAAGCGAGTACAAGTGGCGCCTACGTCAGCGTTCCTGACGCGGCAGAAGTTGGTTCGGGCAAGGTAGAAATGCATTGGCAAGGGCACCCGAATGGGGGGCGCCACATCGCGTTGACGCCCGTGGGAGGCAACGATAAAAGGTACTTTATTCCGCCCAGCGCCATTGCCGCCAACATGTCGACACTTGAACAGGCGCGTTTTCCAGTGTTTTACCATGTGTTCCCATCCGGTGATGCAGTTGGCGAAGACTCTGGATACTTTAATCTGCGCATCACTCCATTACTGGCCTCGCGCTATCCATTTACCACGTCTCGACAGATTGTCGACAACAAAATGTCGTTGTTCGCCGTGCCTTTAGGTGGTGCGGATCTGGAACTTCACTCTTCGCCACCCCAGGATGCCTGGCCATTCATGGCCCAGGGACAACTATTGACCATGGAGGTCACAGGTGTAACCCAGAGCGGTAATACATCGATTGTTGTGCGCAATGCACTGCCCGTTACCGCGGTTGAATTCCAGAACAAAAAAATAACGGCGAAGTTGCCCAAGGCGTTTCTCAGTACGCTCAAGCTCAATGAGACTTTCACATTAAAGGCAAAAGTCAGTTTTGATGGTGGCGAGACCTATTTCCAATTCAGGGATAGCACGCCGACGCTTGTCCCTTGACAAACACTGCTGCCAATCGACGAACCCAATATTAACCAAAGGATATTTATCATGGAAACCAATAACGTTGAAAGCTTGTTGAATTGGCTGAAAGTGCAACCCCGGACACTCGATTGGGGGGCTGTCATGGCCTATGGGCGCAGCGAAACCAATAAGGTGTTACTGCAGGAGTACATTGAACGTTTTAGTACCAGTAATTATTTGAGACCGATTACCGAAGAGATTCTGGATAATGCAACGCCGACGCAGAAAGAGTTTTTGCACAATTATCAAATGGACGCGCCACGCCTGTCGTTCAAGGATTCCAATCTGAACTCGTCAGCTGCCAGGGCGACCATGCAAGTGGTCGGCGGCTCACACCTGACGTTCAACAAGCCGGCAGGCAGCCAGCAGTGGAGTGTCACCAGGATTGCCCATGAAGATGTGCTGGATGGGCCGCAGTTAGGGTTTGACATCGACCTCCTGGCGACAACCGGTTCGGTGACGTCTGCCGGGCGGGTGGAACTGAATATCTCGACGGGTACCAATTATCGACTGACCTATGTGCAGACCGAGCATTTGCGCAAGGTGGCTGGCCAGCGTATGCAGGAGATCTTCAGGCGCTTGCCGGACGACCAGACAATCTTCGTGTTGAACGAGTTGAAGTTCGAACCGGATCAATTCTTGAAACCGGATAGATTTGTTATCCGCACCCATAACAAAAAGGACTCGGGTGCCAGGTTGTTGGCGGGAGAGGATGAGGGGGAGGGCTCGGTACTGGTATTTGTTGCCTTGGAGGGCGATGCCAACGGTACTGTGCCGGTTGATAATGCGGACCTTAAATACTTACTTCCAGATGGTTATTCGGCCACGGTATTGCTTGGGCATGAGTTGTTTTTCAAAAAGATGTTTGTTGTTGCATTGCAAAAACTAGGTGGGGTGAGCGAAATAAAGTACGACATAGAACGCTCTCCTGATCGAAAAAGAATAGTCAAAATTATCGGCCGCAGTGGCGAGAGGAAGCGGGTCGTAGAGCAGCGTTTCAGCACTGGCGGGATAGACTACGTATCTCCGCAAATAGTTGCGCCAGTACATACTAGTTCGGAACTTGACTATTTTGAGATGAATATTTCTCAAATAGGGTCGTTTTCGTTGGAGTGGAAAGAAGTTCGAATGTTTCACCCCCTGAAATGGACGGGTGGTAACTCGGGTTCTGTGTCTGGAAAATGGAGTCTTGTATATGGATTTGAGTATGATCTTGATACAGGGGGCGAACTTGTAATTCGCGAGGCAGATAAGGATGTCTTGGTTGCTGTAACTGATCAAAGCAGTATCGTGACGCCGGCCCATAAGGTGGCCGTAGAACAAGCCTACACGGGCTGGCTGAGCAAATTTTTCGAAGAAGGCATTGGTGACTTTTTAAGCGCCGTCGAAAATATTAATGTATTTACACTTAACAGTCTTTTGTTTCGCGGCTCTAACGCGGTGAAATTTGAAGACGTTCATTACCCCGCCGACCTGGCCCTCTTCGGCCACGTTGGCCCCACCCAAACCGCCTTCGCCATCACTCAGCTGGAGCCCGTAATCGGCTACAGCGAAACCCTGCAGTTCACCACCGAACCGCCGCGCAGCGATCTGTCCTGGAAAGTCGAGAACATCCTCGGCGAAACCGTTCCCGTAGGTTCCATCGATGCCTCTTCGGGACGTTACACCGCCCCGACTGCCGCCCAGCTTGAAGGCAACTTCGTCCGGGCAAGGGTCACGGCCACGGCAGGCGGCCACACCAGTTCGGCATTGGTCACCGTGATGCGCCGAGGCATCACCGTCAACCCGATGATCCAGATTGCTACCGCTGGTGACCCGTTGGCCTTGGACGTTTCAGCCGGTGCCGTGGACGGTGGGGAGTTGACCTGGACCATTGAAGACCCTTCGTCGGGTGCGGTGGTTAAGCCGAACCCGGCCGATGGAGGGGACCACAGCTACGTGCCGGGCCCCCCAAAAGCCGGAACCGCGCCCACGGTCGACACCCTCGTTGTCCATAACCCACGGACAAAACTGAGTGAGACCGCGCGGGTCCTGGTCCTGCATCGACCGGCCCTCCTTAGCGTGGTGATCGTTGACAAACCTGGGCTGCCGGAACACCAGATCCAACTGGCAATCATGGGAGAGGAGGGCCCGATTGATCCAGGTGATTGGGGTGAGTCTTGGCAGGTGCTGCTGGGTAGCGGATCAGCAGAAATCAATGCCACGACCGGGCTGCTCACGGTAAACCCTGCGGGGCCGGACAAATTCGTGGCGATCACTGTCTTGGCGCCCCCTGCACGCCCTGGGGGGGCCCCCGATGACGGTTACATCATCCTGCCATTGCCCTTGTTCAGCGTGCCGGAAACCCTCCGGATGCTGGGTGCAAATGGTGAGTAATCGGTTGTTCACTGAGAGTAAGGAGATTAGTCATGTCCGTTAATTCATTGGAAAGTTTGTTGACCCGGATGAAAAGGGGAGCGATCACACACGGCTGGGGAGCGGTGGTGGCGTTCGGCCGGGCTCAGCTCAACCGCCTGCTGCAAGAGCAATACCTTGGCTGGTTGCAAGAGGGGCGTTTTATCCCGCCCATCAGCGGTGAGGTGTTCACGGATGACCGAACCGAGTCCATGAAGCTGGACAATTTGATCCTGGGCAAACCTGTCTTGTCATTTGCTTCGGCATCGCTCAATCAGTCCTTCGTGACATTGACCATGAACATTGTCGCGGGGGCCTACACGGCCATCAGTCGTCCTGTGGGTGGTGCTGCGCAACGGTTGTTGTCTGGCTTCAGTATCACCGAAGACATGGGCTACAAGATCCAGATGAAGGTAAGCCTGAACCAGATCGTAGGAGAAGTGGATAAACGAGGTCGGGTTTCGATTGATGTGGCAAGCGACCCTTCGATGTCCTGCAACCTGGGAGGGTTGCCAGGCGTCCAGAAAGTTGTGGCGGCTTTCATTCAAAGCCGCTTGGCGTTGCTGCCGGAAGACCAGCGAATTTTTGAGCTTGGGCTATTTGATCTCAGTGGAAACAACCCGTTGAGCCCGACTCATTTCCACATTCGTACACAGAAAGCGCCGGGTAGCGACAATCCAGAGGATGGCGCCGTGCTGGTGTTCGTTCGCCTGAAAGTCAATGATGAAAACGGCACCATGCCTGTTGAGGGCAGTGACTTCCCTTACTTGGTCCCGGACGATCAGGCCGCTGGAAACGCCTTGTACTCGGCTTCGCTGATATTGAACAAAGACTGGATCGAGTTGCTCGACGATGTGCAGCTCGATGTGCTCAAAAACCTGTTGTTGCCCGGCGAAAATCTTTTTGTAGAAAGCGACAACGGGCGGCATACCCCTCATGATCTGTTGGTGCTGGGCAATATCAAGCCAAGCCCCGAAAGCGTGACCATCGAACCGTCTTTCATCAATCTCAAAGCCGGCAAGACCCAGAAATTTACTGCGCGCAAGAGTGATGGAGGGACGGTCAGTGCCCAGTGGCGCGTCAGCAATCCCGTCAGTCCGCTCTCCGTTGGCAGCGTTACGCCAACCGGCGGTGTCTATACGTCGCCGGCTCCCTCGCGGATCGGCAAGGAACAACAGCCCGTTGTCGTGACTGCGCAGTACGTAATGGGCGGCGTGCAACAGACGAGTTCGGCATTTGTGCTTGGCGTTTTCGAAAGCATGAGCATTTCCCCGCGTGTTTGCACCAGCGCAGTAGGGACCAGCGCAACACCTATTGAACTGGTTGCAAACACGCTGGGTGGGGGGACGTTGCAGTGGCCCACACTGACGCCAGCGGAAGGTACCCTCAGAGTGGTCGATAACAACCACGCCATTTACACGCCACCTGCAGAGCTGACTGAGCAACTGGCACTTCAGACCATCAGGGTCACTGATTCGCTGACCAAGGAAACCATAGACGCGACAATTGTTTTGATGAAGTCAGCCCACACGCTGCCGGTCGATCCACCCTATGTCGCGGCGGTATCTGCTGCGACCCCGATCCCGCTCTACGCCGATCTGGACCCTGCGGATGCGCGATGGACCGTTATCGGCGAAGGCGAAGTGGATGAAAACGGTCTTTTTATGCCGCCGGCGCAACCGGCTTCCCGAGTCAGCGTGGTGCGATGTTCCTATCTGGTTAACGGTTCGGTCAGGGCCAGCGGCCTGAGCATCATCCAGCTCTCCGAACAGATCATGCCTGAACCCACATGGTCGGAACTTCAGGAGTTTTCATTCGAAACCCCCGCTAATTGGGTTGGCCGATGCTTCAGCAATGGTTTTCAACAGATTCCCGTGACCATCAAGATCGAGACCAAGCCTGTGGAGGTCGACGGTCAGCAGGTTTATATACCGGTCAGCGACGCTAACCTTTCGACCCTGCGGCTGGTGGACAAAATATCCAACGCTCCCGTTCCCTTCGTTCACGTTGCCCAGGAGGGCATTGAATACGGCAGCGGTATTTCATGGGCTGCCAGTAAAAAAAGAAATCGTTTCAGACTGTTACCCGCTACGGCGGCGGCACCGGTCAACTCACCGGCATTACCTGCGCCCCAGAATAATGGCGTGCGTTATCGCGAACTCTGGATTCATCTTGCCGCTGAAGGCAGTCGGACTTTTTATGCGCAGTTCACTTCAGATCATGGCATTCAGAATTCTACTGATGATAAAAGCGAGGGTTTTGAAATCACGGTTGAGGGCATAAGGCCGCCAACCCCGGCAATCGATCAATATCTGGTAAAACGTGATCGTGTATGGAAAGATCCGTATGGTCACGATGGACCGCCAACCGACATGTACCCTGACGGGGACGTTTTTAGTTTTTACCGTCAGTCAGTTGATTATTGGCGATTAAGTTATGAACGGCCGGGTCGTGTGCCCGTGCTGTTTTCGACCGCGATCATTGAAAATAATGTTTCGACAGTTCAGTGGGAAAGTGAGCTGATTGATGAAACATACTTTAGTTATACCGGCAGTGCCTTTAATCCGGCCAATTTTGAAAACAGTGACAGCCCCGCTCCGGAAGGACTGTCTTTCGATCCTTATCTTTGGGGGATGATGAGGAATTACAATATAAAATTGGGGGCCTCTTTTATCAAAGATAAACAGCCTGCCCCTGGCGAGTTGATTGTCAGTTTGCATCGAACAGATGATGTGCCGTATTGGTATGACGGATTGGCGAATGGCGATAAGCGCAAGTTATACCGCAAGCACTTGGACCCTGGGCTAAAAGTTGTATTGATAGATGAGGAGGGTAATCGTCATTCGCTATCGATTGCTTTTGAGTCATCCTCATTGCAAGACAGTCGGAATACTTTGGTTTTCAATCGCATTTAGCAGGTCGTGTTATCGAGGGCGGCGGGCTTGCTCATAGAGTAGGCCTGATGTCTTCTTGTTTTCGAAACATTTTAACTGTTTTGATTAATAGTTATTTATTTATAAGGTAGGTATGAAATGACCACTTCCAGTGCCGTGCATTCCCAAGCCTTTGGCTTCATGAGTTACTTGCAAGGCGGTGTCGACCCGCGCACCGGGCAATACACCGTCGCCATCGACTTCCCCGAGGTCAAGAGCAACTGGCTGGGG
>NZ_JAHBDI010000061.1:0-8913 GCF_019956275.1 Pseudomonas sp. GL-RE-26 | reverse complement strand
CGGCAGCGGAGGCGGCGGTGGTAGCGGTGGTGGTGGCAACAGCGGCAGCGGTCATAGTGGCGACCATGGCAGCAACAGTGGCCATGGCAGTGCCAACAGCGGTTCGAGCCACTCCGGAACGGCCTCGTCCTCAGGACGCAGCGGCACCCATGATGAACCCGGGGATGACCGTGGTGTCCATGCCAATGGCGAGCCTGGCGATGATCGTGGTGTCCATGCCAATGGCGAGCCTGGCGATGACCGTGGTGTCCATGCCAATGGCGAGCCTGGCGATGACCGTGGTGTCCATGCCAATGGCGAGCCTGGCGATGATCGCGGTGTCCATGCCGAGCCCGGTGATGACAAAAGGAGCTGATTTACGCTGATTCCCATACAACACAAAACCCTGTGGGAGCGGCGGTGCGGCGATCCGACTTGCCCGCTCCCACAATTGATTGTATGAACCCTCTCCTTACAACCCACCCTCAGACTGATCCAGTTCCTCGCGCAAGAACTCAACCAGCGCCTGCACCGGCCGCGAACTCTGCCGGTGTTGCGGATAGACCGCCGACAACGTGAGCGGCTCCGGCCGCAAATCTTCCAGCACTTCCACCAGCCTTCCATCCTTGAGTGCCGAGCCGACAATGAACGTAGGCAAATACGTGATCCCCAGCCCGGCGATCGCCGCGTCCTTGAGCAATTCACCGTTGTTGACCCGCATCCGCCCGCTGACATTGACGCTCAATGGCTTGCCCTGCCCCGCAAAACGCCATTGCACCTGTCGACCATGGCCGTACGGCAGGCAGTCGTGACCGTGCAAATCTTCTGGCTTGAGCGGTGTGCCGCGTTCGGTCAGGTACGCGGGGCTTGCGCAGTACACCCGTTCAATGGAGGCAATGCGTCGGGCGATCAGTGTCGAGTCTTCCAGTGTGCCGATGCGCAGCGCCAGGTCGTAGCCCTCACCGAGCAAATCCACGGGCCGATCGCTCAAATCCACCTCCACCGTCACGTCGCGATAGCGCTGCAAAAACACCGGCAACAGGCACCCCAGATGCGCCAGTGCGAACGACAGCGGCGCACTCACACGAATGGTCCCCCGTGGCTCGGTGGTCTGGCCGGCGATGCCCTGCTCCACTTGCTCAACTTCGCTGAGCAGGCGCAGGGCTGATTCGTAATAGCTCTGCCCCAGCGGCGTGACATCCAGTCTCCGGGTCGAGCGATTGAGCAAGCGCACGCCCAGGCGCTCTTCGAGCTGCATCAAGCGGCGGCTGACAAACTGCTTGGACAGCCCAAGTTGATCGGCGGCTGCCGTGAAGCTGCCGGCGTCCATGACCTGGCAAAAAATACGCATATCTTCAAAGGGGTTCATTGTCACTTCCCGGTTGACAGTCAAACACTTTATAGCCGCTTTTTCCCTTCCAGGCATCCTATTAATCTGTGTTCACGGTGTTGCTCAAGCCTGAATCACAGAACTGGCAGCGACCTCATCCCAAGACTCTCAACGCCATCGGTTAAAAAGGATTTACCCATGAACCTCGTCCAGAAAACCCTGACTGCATCCCTCCTCGCCCTCGCCGTCGGCAACGCTTTTGCCGCAGGCAGCCCGGGTGTCGAACACAACACCCAAGCCTTCCTCGAAGCCCTCGCCGCCGGTGGTGGCAAACCGCTTGAACAACTGAGCCCGAAAGACGCCCGCGGGGTGCTGACCGGTGCCCAGGCGTCGGTGAAAGTTGACCTGTCCGGCGTGGAAGTCAGCGACAAGGCAATCAAGGTTGACGGTCAGACGATCAACCTCAAAGTGGTGCGACCGGCCAAGGTCAAAGGTGAACTGCCGGTGTTCATGTTTTTCCACGGCGGCGGTTGGGTGCTGGGGGATTTCCCGACTCACCAGCGCCTGATCCGTGACCTGGTGGTGGGTTCCGGCGCGGTCGCGGTGTACGTCGACTACACGCCGTCGCCGGAAGCGCATTACCCGACCGCGATCAACCAGGCCTATGCCGCGACCCGCTGGGTGGCCGAACACGGCCAGCAGATCAACGTCGACGGCAAGCGCCTGGCGGTGGCCGGCAACAGCGTCGGCGGCAACATGGCGGCGGTCGTGGCCTTGATGGCCAAGGAACAGAAAGCCCCGGCCCTGCGTTTTCAACTGCTGATGTGGCCGGTGACCAACGCACAGTTCGATAACGCGTCGTACCAGCAATTTGCCGAAGGCCACTTCCTGACGCAAAACATGATGAAGTGGTTCTGGGACAACTACACCACCGACGCTGGCGAGCGTGCGCAGATTCATGCCTCGCCGCTCAACGCCAGCACCGAACAGCTCAAAGGCTTGCCGGCCGCATTGGTGCAGACCGCCGAGTTCGACGTGCTGCGCGACGAAGGCGAAGGTTACGCCCGCCACCTCGACGCGGCAGGCGTGCCGGTGACCTCGGTACGCTACAACGGCATGATCCACGACTTCGGCCTGCTCAATCCGCTGAGCCAGATTCCTGAAGTGAAGGCGGCGGTGCGCCAGGCTGCGCTGGAGCTCAAGACTCATTTGCAGTGAGACCAACCAGAATCGCCACACAGCGGCGTGTGGCGACACTGTTTTTTGTGGCGAGGGAGCTTGCTCCCGCTGGGCTGCGTAGCGGCCCCAAAATCCAAGCAGTCAATGCCGACTTTGTGAGTGCTCCGCACTCAAGCGGGAGCAAGCTCCCTCGCCACAAAAACGCTCTTCACCTGCGCGACCTCATTTCTCCCGGAGCATCCCCATGTCCTTTCTCCTCGGTCACCTGCTCTCCCTGAGCACCCTGCTGCTGGCCATCGACACCCTGCTCTGGCACCTCGCGCCATTCAAGCATCGCGTCAGCCGGGTCGGTGTGCGCCTGGCGCTGTTTGTGCTGTTCAGCGCGGTGCTCATCAACGCCGGCGTCAGCCCGTTGCAGGCGCCCTTGTTTGCCGATGATCGCGTGGCGCAGTTGGGAGCCACGGCACTGGGGATTCTCTGGTGGCTGTACGCCGCGCGGGGGCTCACCGAAGTGATCGGCCTGGCCCTGATGCGGCGCATCGGCCACAGCGGCCGGCTGTTGCAGGATGTCATCGGCGCACTGGTGTTCCTGATTGCCGTAGTGGCCGCCGCCGGCTACGTGCTGGAGCTGCCGGTGAAAGGTTTGCTGGCGACCTCCGGCGTCGTCGCCATCGTGGTGGGTCTGGCATTGCAGAGCACCTTGAGCGACGTGTTCTCCGGCATCGTGCTCAACACCACCAAGCCGTACCAGGTCGATGACTGGGTTTCCATTGACGGTGTCGAAGGCAAGGTGCTGGACATCGACTGGCGCGCCACCCACCTGCTGACCAGCGCCGGCAGCACTGCGGTGGTGCCGAACTCGGTGGCGGCCAAGGCGAAGATCGTCAACCTCAGCCGCCCGACCAATATTCACGGCGTGTCGATCAGCATTCAGGTGCCGAACCACATCCGTCCGCGTCGGGTCCTCGATGCCCTGGACCGCACCCTTCAGGGCAGCAGCAGTCTGTTGCTCGATCCGGCGCCGAAAGCCGTGCTCAAGGAAGCCGGCGAAACCATGTCCGAATACGTGGCCAGCGGCTTCATCGCCGAACTGGGCAAAAAGGGTGAAGTGCGTAATCAACTGTTCGACCTGGCCCATCGGCACCTCGAAGCGGCTGGTATTTCCCGGCAACCCAATGGTGTGATCGAGCCGTCGACCCGCGCACGGGCCTTGCTCGATGAAGTGAAAATCTTCCGTTCCCTGAGCGCTGAGGAACGTGATCGCCTGGCCCAGAACATGGTGGCGCAGCAATACGCGGCCGGTGACGTGGTGCTGGATCTGGAAGAAGTACCGGACAGCCTGTTCGTCATTGCCACCGGCGTGGTCAGTGCCACCGTGCCCGATGGCAGCACGCAGATCGAAGCCGGGCGCATGGGGCCGAGCGAAGTCATGGGCGAACAAAGCATCCTCGCCGACACGCCGTCCCAGGCACGGTTCACCGCCATGACTTCAAGCATCATCTACCGCCTCGACAAATCCCTGACCCGCAGTTGCATGGAGCAACGACGGGAAGTCGACCGGGCGTTGAACAAGCTGCAGGCGGTGCGCCAGCAGAACAGCCGGATGGCGTTGATGGCCAAACCGGTGGCGGTCAGGAAAGGTGGGTTTTTGAGTTGGTTGCAGAACCGCTGATCAACAGATCACACAAAGCCCTGTAGGAGCGAGCCTGCTCGCGATAGCGGTGGATCAGCCAACATCGATATTGAATGGCAGACCGCAATCGCGAGCAGGCTCGCTCCTACAAGTGCAGCGTGCTTACCTGGCAGTAAATTTGGTGTAGCTGTTGATCAGATTGCGATAGTTCGGCAGGCGTTCCGACAGCAGGTTGGCCAGGCCTTCCATGTCATTGCGCCAGTCACCTTGCAGCTCGCAGGCTACCGAGAACCAGTTCAGCAGGTGCGCACCAGCGGCCGACATGCGTGCCCAGGCCGCTTGTTGCACGGTGGTGTTGAAGGTGCCGGAAGCGTCGGTCACCACAAACACCTCAAAGCCCTCGGCAATGGCCGACAGGGTCGGGAACGCCACGCACACGTCAGTCACCACACCGGCGATGATCAGTTGCTTGCGACCGGTGGCCTTGATCGCCTTGACGAAGTCTTCGTTGTCCCAGGCGTTGATCTGGCCCGGGCGTGCAATGAATGGCGCGTCCGGGAACTGCGCCTTGAGCTCCGGCACGATCGGACCGTTCGGGCCGCTGTCAAAACTGGTGGTGAGGATGGTCGGCAGTTTGAAGAACTTGGCGATGTCGCCCAGCGCCAGCACGTTGTTCTTGAACTCGTTGGGCGAGAAATCCTGTACCAGCGAGATCAGACCGGTCTGGTGGTCGACCAGCAATACCACGGCATCGTCTTTGTTCAGGCGTTTGTACGGAACGTTGCTCATTGGAAACTCCTTGATGGATGGTTGTCGCAGTCAGCGCCGACCTGTTGGGCCGGCGTTTTTTTTGAATTCGTCAGAAGGCAAAACACGAACAGCCAAAGGCGCCCCAGAAACCGGCGAAATCGCTGACCGGCGCATTCGACAGGCGCGCCCGTTCATGACTGTGGGAGTGCACCGCACACGGGCCGCTGCAATGGTGAGCCTGAGCCTGCATCGGCGACGTCGGGCGCCAGTGGCCCGGCACCTTCACCACCGGCGACCAGTCCGGCAGCACCGGCACGCTGGCCGGCCCGAGCTTCTCGAAGTCACCGGCGCCGTACACCACCTTGCCGCCGACCACGGTCAACACCGACTCGATCCACTTGATCGCCTCTTCATCGACGCTGAAAAAGTCCGCGCTGAGGGCTGCAACGTCGGCCAATTGCCCGACCTTGATCTGGCCCTTCTTGCCTTGCTCCGACGAGAACCAGGCGCTGCCGTGGGTGAACAGTTCCAGAGCAGTCAGGCGTGAAAGGCCTTCGGCGTGCAACTCCATGCCGCCGACGGTGCGACCACTGACCATCCAGTACAGCGAGGTCCACGGGTTGTAGCTCGACACCCGCGTCGCGTCGGTACCGGCGCCCACCGGTACGCCCTCGGCCAGCATGCGTTTGATCGGTGGAGTGGCTTCGGCCGCTTTGGCGCCGTAACGCTCGACGAAATATTCACCCTGGAACGCCATGCGATCCTGAATCGCAATGCCGCCACCCAGCGCCCTCACCCGCTCGATGTTCTGCGGGGTGATGGTTTCGGCGTGGTCGAAAAACCACGGCAAGCCGTTGAACGGAATGTCGCGATTGACCTTCTCGAACACGTCGAGCATGCGGCTGATGGATTCGTTGTAGGTGGCGTGCAAACGGAACGGCCAGCGTTGCTCCACCAGATGGCGCACTACCGGCTCCAGTTCGGCTTCCATGGTTTGCGGCAGGTCCGGGCGCGGTTCGAGGAAGTCTTCGAAGTCCGCCGCCGAGAACACCAGCATTTCCCCGGCGCCGTTGTGCCGCAGGAAATCGTCGCCCTGGTGCAGCTTCACGCTGCCGGTCCAGTTCTTGAAGTCGGTCAACTCTTCCTTGGGCTTCTGGGTGAACAGGTTGTAGGCGATGCGCACGGTCAGTTGCTCATCCTTCGCCAACTGTTCGATCACCTGGTAATCGTCCGGGTAATTCTGGAAACCGCCGCCGGCATCGATGGCACTGGTCAGGCCCAGGCGATTGAGTTCGCGCATGAACTGACGGGTCGAGTTGACCTGATACTCCAGTGGCAGCTTCGGCCCCTTGGCCAGCGTCGAGTACAGAATCATCGCGTTGGGCCGCGCCACCAGCATGCCGGTCGGCTCGCCGTTGGCGTCACGCACGATCTCGCCACCCGGCGGGTTCGGCGTGTCGCGGGTGTAACCGGCGACGCGCAACGCGGCACGGTTGAGCAAGGCGCGGTCGTACAGGTGCAGCACGAACACCGGCGTGTCCGGTGCCGCCTGATTGAGCTCGGCCAGGGTCGGCATACGCTTCTCGGCGAACTGGAATTCGTTCCAGCCACCGACCACCCGCACCCACTGCGGCGTCGGCGTGCGGTCGGCCTGATCCTTGAGCATGCGCAAGGCATCGGCCAGGGACGGCACGCCTTCCCAACGCAGTTCGAGGTTGTAGTTCAGGCCGCCACGGATCAGGTGCAGGTGCGAGTCGTTGAGCCCGGGAATCACGCAGCGGCCCTTGAGGTCGACCACTTGTGTACCTGAACCACGCAGGGCCATGGCTTGGGCATCACTGCCGACCGCGATAAAACGCCCGTCGCTGATCGCCACGGCGCTGGCGAGCGGTTTTTCGCGGTCAACGGTATGGAATTGACCATTGAACAGAATCAGATCGGCGTTCATCACGGTTCCTCGTGCAAAGTAGCGGGAGACAGCCAGGGCGCGAACAGGCGCGTCGCCATGGGCATGAAGATGTAAACCACCGACAGCACGATGGTCAGGGTGATCAGGAACGTGGCAACCACGTAGTTGGAGAGAAATGCATTGAGCTGAAGCAGCGGCCCCCAGAGCAGCGGCACTAACAAGGTGTGCGGCAGGATCACCAACAGAGTCACCACGGCCTGCTTCCAGCGCGGCGGTGGCGTACCGGCTTCGGCCTGGGGCGAGAACCAGAACTCGTTGACCGGATTGACTTCGGTCTGGTCACCATCGGCCAGCATCGGCGCGGCTTCGTTGACCAGTTCCTGGCGTTGCGGTGAGTCGAGCCAGCGCTGCATCGCCTCGGTCGAGCAAAAGCGCAGCACGCAGGTGTAAGTGTCGAGGCCGGCATTCTTGCCACGCACCACATCCACACCCAGGTGCCCGACGTTCTGCGCGGCCACCTTGACGATGTTGCGTAGCCAGGCTTCATAGGGCACTTCGAAACCGGCCTTGACCCGGTGTTTGACGATCAGGGTCACCACCTCATCAGGCCCGGGACTGGCCGGCTCACGGCGATTGAGATCAGACATAACGCAAGGCTCCGGCAAAACGGACATTGAGCGCCAGCCGTCCCGGCCCGGCGATGAAAATGCTGGTGAACACGATCAGCAACAGCCAGCCGAACTGGCCTTCGAAGAGCGTCCACTGTGGATGCACGATCAACATCGACACCCACAGCAAAAACAGAATAGGCAAACATGCCAGACGCGCCAGCATCCCGGCGACGATCAGCAGCGGGCACACCACCTCGGCGAAAATCGCCAGCAGCAGCGTCAGGTTCGCGCCCAGGTGGAAAGGGTCTTCGATGTTTTGCAGCTCGGTACTGTAGTGAAGCAGCTTGGGCAAACCGTGCACCCACAACAGGAACAACCCGCCGCTGACCCGCAGGAACAGCAGCCCCCAGTCTTGCGCCCGATCATCACGTCGCGAAGCGTCCATGGCCCACCCGCACAAATGAAAAACCACCGGCGTCGATGCGCCGGGACTGGATTCGATAGTGCCGGGACGGGGGGAGGAAAAATTGAATGTACGTGCTCTGTTTGCGGGTGCGACAAAGATGCGCAATTCACCTGCAAAGCGCAGTCCCTGTGGCGAGGGGGCTTGCCCCCGCTGGGCTGCGAAGCGGCCCTAAATCCAGCAACCGTGATGCTTCAGGCAAACCGTGTTAACCGGTTCTACGACTGCTGCGCAGCCGAACGGGGGCAAGCCCCCTCGCCACAGGGATCAGTGGTTAGTCTTGCGGATCGATATTATCCAGCGCCCGATTCACCGCCAGTTCGCCCAACATGATGATCTGCGCAATGCCCAACAGCGCGTTGCGATGAGGGCTTTGCAGAAATCCCGCAAGGTCGCTGGCCATGATGCTGGCCGAGGCCAGGGATTCGCAGGCGTGGGCCAATAGCGTTTCGGTGTTGATGTCGGGGGCGATGACAAACATCGTGCTGGGTTTGTGCGATGGAGCCGGATCTTTTGCGGGGTTTAGGTAGTGATCCAGCGCGCGGTCGGCGGCTTCGTGGAGCTTTCTGGAGTCGAGCGAGTCGTAGGGGGAAACGTCGTCGGATTGCGGGGGATTGGGGGTTGGTTTGCACATGGTCAAGCTCCTTGATCAATGGAGCCGCCACAGGTCGCTGCTAAACGAATTGGGTGGCGGCTGTACGCGGGTTAGCAGACCAGGGATCAAGGAACCCGGCGCACCGAAGTGCCCCACGCACAGCCACCAAATTGCAGACCGAAATGATCTTGAGGTGACACTGGCGAGCCTTGAAATTTACCGAGCTGCTAAACCCGATCGCTGCATGGACAGCGACACGGAGAACGTTAGAGATCATGGCCAAGACTCACAAGCCGGCGGATTCTGGCGTAGTTGTAGGCAACGACGCAAGGCGGTGGAGGGTGTCCTAGATTTTGTGTAAACGGGATTTTTATTAAACCGTTAACAGACGATCTTCGAACTGGATACTGAAGCGATTCAAGGCCGCTTTCCAGTCCCGGATCGGCATCGTCCACTTCTTGCTG
>NZ_JAHBDI010000060.1:0-11499 GCF_019956275.1 Pseudomonas sp. GL-RE-26 | reverse complement strand
GTAATTGCTCAGCAGGCTGTCGGCCAATTTAACCAGTTCAGGATCAGGTTTGACTCGTTTGGCGCGCTTGGATTTTGGCTCGGTCATTGGATTTCCTTGGGGTAGGCAGTCTCCTGCCAAATGACCGTTTACACAAAACTAATTACACCCTCATCCATTCGCCATTCAAGTGCTGTTTCATGCTGCTTTATTATCTTGTCATCACGCCGAACGATAAAAAATAACAACAAAAGCATGGCTGTCGTTGCTGCACCAACTATCGCCCATACTTTCTTGCGAACATTATTGATTTCGCGCTGTAACGCTTCCGCGGTTTCGTAGAACTCTCCAACCGCAACAATCTTTCCAGTACCCGTTTCTCGCAGTGGAGCAAAAATTTCATAGAGCGGAATATTCAGACTTCGCTCAAAAGCATCCTCAGTATCATCTTCAAAATCATTGTCCAGTTCTGTATAGATCTTGCCTGTCAGCGCCTGTGAGATCTCCTCTGTCGGAAAAGTTTTCTGGACCGTGGACTTGTCGGTGCTGTAGACAATCGTGCCGTCTGGAAGCCAGATCTTCACCGAGACCACATGCGTACTCAATGAGGTGCTGGACAGCAGGTGATCAATAGTCTGAATGGTTCCATCGGGGAGTTCATTGGCAGTGGTCAGTCCCTGGACGAAAGGATCGAGAAAGTTCTGCATATAACGCGCACCAGTCTCTGCCGCCGTTTGAATCGTTGCATCTTCGATACTCTGGCTTACGAGCTTTCCAACGAACGTCATGGTCAAGCCCAGAATGATTGTGGCGCAGATGACGAACTGGGTTGAGCGGCTTGAATGGCGCAGTTTCGCACGGGGGGGCTGTCTCCCTGGCACTCCGCCACTGGACGCTTGGCCAGCCTCTGATCCGACCAAGGTCTGATCCGATTCTTCGACCAAGGTCTCAGAATTTGATTGGGCTTTTGTCTCTGTACACATCCGGGTAGCCCCTCAATACTCATTTTCAATGGAGTGTAAAGCTGGCGTTTGAGGTTGAAGTCGGGAGGCGCGATGAATAATTTAAAAAGATTCTCGATCCATCTGGATAATCGCTATTTCCGGCAACAACAGCCGGGGGTTATTACCAATAGTGTGGTCGGCCATTCGCACCCTGGCATTCAAGTCAAACTCGGTTCATTTGAAATCTCTGTTGAGAAAGCGCTCCAGTACAACAGTGCGGGTGTTCCACTCAATCAGAACCAAACCCATGGTTCCAATGATTTCCTGACTCCGCCACCCAGCGTGCGGAGCCAGTCTCCAGTACATACTAGTCAATTCGTAGTCGATGCCAGTTTTCTCATGGATAAAAGGCTTGTTGACGAAGCCGCATGGACGCAGAACCGTGCCATCACCCCTCAGGAAGTCCCGGAATATGGCGATCTTCGCGAGCATATTCCGGCCAATGCCTTTGTTCTCTGGATGTGTGGCATCTGTGACAAGCCCCCTACACCTGAGAGAGCATCATGTACAGATGCATAGAGCCCCGATACGTGACGGGGCCGTTAGCAAGTTGCACCTTCTATTCAACCTGGGTTCATGGGCCGTCGCCTCCTTGAGGCGCAATACCAGCCTGTAAATACGGTTGTCATGGGGAATTGATCCTCAGTCGAGTTCTGCTGATTGCTTGCAATTCAGTAGGGGCTCGGTGCAGCCGTGGTACCAGGTCCCGTCGTTCAAATTTCGGTTTCATTTATGGGGTTCAGCACTAAACCACGCGTTTGCAGCCGTGTTTTATGCGTGTGGTTTCCTGACTAGTCAAGCATCGAGGAAACAGCCATGGCCAGCTTCATCAAGTCCGATCTTGAGTTCATTCTCGAACAAATTTTCATCGCTGAACGGAATGCGGCAGGCGCGAGTCTGGCTGACATGCTGCCGAACGTAGAGGTACCCTTCGGCCTGCGCACTGTCTCCGGCATCGACAACAACCTGGCCAATCCCCAGTTCGGCGCCGCCGACAACTTCTTCCCGCGTATGACGACGCCGGTGTTCAATACCGCGCAGGTCCAGCCGGTCGGCTTCTTCGGCCCGGCCGATCCTGGCGGAACCACACCGACCTCCTACCTGCAGACCAGCGGTTTCGTCTTCGACTCGCAGCCGCGTACCATCAGCAACCTGATCGTGGACCAGACCGCCAACAACCCGGCGGCAGTCGCGGCTGCAGCGGCCAATCCGGATTCACAGGTCGTCACCAGCCCCGGTCTGGATGGCCTGTTCGGCACCGCCGACGACATTTCCGTCTTCCAGATTCCTAATATCACGCCGGACGCGGGCCTGACCGCGCCCTTCAATGCCTGGATGACCTTCTTCGGCCAGTTCTTCGATCACGGCCTGGACCTGGTCACCAAAGGCGGCAGCGGCACGGTGTTCATTCCGCTGCAGCCCGACGATCCACTGTTCGTGCCTGGTAGCCCGACCAACTTCATGGTGTTGACGCGGGCCACCAATCTGCCCGGTCCCGACGGCATCCTCGGCACCGCCGATGACATCCACGAGCAGAGCAACACCACCTCGCCGTTTGTCGACCAGAACCAGACCTACAGCTCGCATCCCTCGCACCAGGTGTTCCTGCGTGCCTATGAACTCAACGCCGTTGGCGATCCGGTGGCCACCGGCAAGCTGATCACCAACCGTGACCTGGGCGTCGATGGGCATTTCGGCACAGCTGATGACGTTGAAATCGGCGGCATGGCCACCTGGGCAGTCGTCAAGGCTCAGGCCCGTGATCTGCTCGGCATCAACTTGACCGATGCGGATGTGTTCAACGTACCGCTGCTGGCGACCGATGCTTACGGCAACTTCATCAAGGGGCCTAACGGCCTTCCTCAAGTCGTGATGATGGGCGCGGATGGCATTGCCGGTACGGCCGATGATGTGCTCGTCGAGGGTAATCGGGCTGCACCCATCAGCCTGACAAACGCCGTGCGCACCGGTCACCAGTTCCTCATCGACATCGCCCACAGCGCCGATCCGACCGGCGGCCTGACGGCCGACGCGGACACCGTCATTGGCGGCCCGCAAGCCCCCGGCACCTACGACAACGAACTGCTCGACAAGCACTACATCGCCGGCGATGGCCGGGTCAACGAGAACATCGGCCTGACCACCGTGCATTCCATCTTCCACAGCGAGCACAACCGGCTGATTGACCAGACCAAGGCAACGGTGCTGGCCTCCGCCGACCTCGCCTTTCTCAATCAGTGGCTGCTGCCTGACGCCCAACTGGCGGCGTTGCCGGTAACGGCGGCCGACATCGCGGCCCTGCACTGGAACGGCGAGCGGTTGTTCCAGGCCGCCAAGTTCGGCACCGAGATGCAGTACCAGCACCTGGTGTTCGAGGAGTTCGCGCGCACCATCCAGCCGCAAGTGGACGTTTTCCTGGCACCCATGGGCAACGACACCACGATCAACCCGGCGATCGTCGCCGAGTTCGCGCACACGGTCTTTCGCTTCGGCCACTCGATGCTGGTGGAGACGGTCGATCGTTTCGATGCCAACTTCAACGTCGTTGGCGACGGCAATCCGGTTGACCCGGGCAATCAACAGACCGGCCTGATCGCGGCCTTCCTCAACCCGTTGGCATTTGCTGCGAGCGGCCCCACCCCTGGGGAGGCGGCAGGCGCCATCGTACGCGGCCTGACCCGTCAGGTCGGCAACGAGATCGACGAGTTCGTGACCGACGCGGTGCGCAACAACCTGGTCGGTCTGCCGCTGGACCTGGCCGCCCTCAACCTGGCGCGCGGCCGCGACACCGGCATCCCGTCGCTGAATGAGGCGCGGCGCGAGTTCTACCACATGACCGGCGACAGCCAGTTGACCCCCTACACGAGCTGGGCCGATTTCGTGCAGCACATGAAACACCCGGAATCGCTGATCAATTTCATCGCCGCCTACGGCACGCATTCAACCATCACTAGCGCTACGACGATGGCGGCCAAGCGCGCCGCGGCTGCGGATCTCGTGCTCGGCAGCGCGACCGCGCCAGCCGATCGTCTCGACTTCCTGCACAGCACCGGTGCCTGGGCGAGCACCGCCGGTGCGGACGGTATTCTGAACACCGCAGACGACGTGACCACCACTGGCCTGGACAACGTCGACTACTGGATCGGCGGCCTGGCCGAGGAGAAGATGCCCTTTGGCGGCCTGCTGGGTTCGAGCTTCAACTTCGTCTTCGAAACCCAGTTGGAAAACCTGCAGAATGGCGACCGCTTCTACTACCTGGCACGCACCGCAGGACTCAACTTCGGCACTGAGCTTGAGAACAATTCGTTCGCCAATCTGGTGATGCTCAACAGCAACGCAACACACCTGCCGGCTAACATATTCCTGACGCCGGCCTTCATCCTGGAGACCGACCCGACGCACCAGTTCAATCAGAGTGTGATTGCCGGGCCGGATGGCATACTGGTCGACAATCCATTGACGCTAGTCAATGAGGCCGCCGACAACCTGCCAGCCAACGCCGACCCCTTTGGCCCATCGGACCACCCGATTGGCTCACCACGTATTGACCATTTCACGCCACTGGTGATTCGCGACAACCCCGCCACACCGGGCCTGGATACCAACTACCTGCACTACACCGGCGGCGATACGGTCGTGCTGGGCGGCACGCCCGGCGACGACATCCTCATTGCCGGCGACTCGGACGACGACACCGTCTATGGCGACGCCGGCAACGACCGCCTCGACGGCGGCTACGGCAACGACAACGTCTTTGGCGGTACCGGCGACGACATCATCACCGACATCGGCGGCAGCGACACCCTGCGCGGCGAGGACGGCAACGACGTCATCCAGGCCGGCAACTCGACCCTCGGCCTCAACAACCTGGTCTTCGGCGGCGCTGGCAAAGACTTCATCATCACCACCGAAGACATCACCATGACCTTCGCCGGCGCGGGCGACGATTTCATCCTCGGCGCCAAGGTCAACCTCGCGCCGACCGGTAACGAAGGCGACGACTGGATCGAGGGCGGCACCCAGGACGGTGCGCCCGGCGATAACATGAGCCCGACCTTGTCCGACGATGTGCCCGGCAACGACATCTTCATCGGCACCGGCGGATTCGATGAAATGATCGGTGAAGGCGGCGACGACACCTTCGTCGCCAGCGATGCTCAGGACAAGATGGACGGCATGTCCGGGTTCGACTGGACCACCTACAAGAATGACAAGTACGGCGTGACCGTCGACATGGTCGTTCCCTTCTTCAGTCCGTATCACGCGGTACCTGATGCCGCGGGCAATATCGTGGGCGCCGTGGCGCAATCGGCCGACTCGGTCTATGACCGGTTCGCGGAAGTGGAGGGCCTGTCGGGGTCGGCCTTCGCCGACTTCCTGCGCGGCGATGAACAAAACGCGGCCATCATCGCCAACATCACGGCCAGGGGCAGCATCCTCACCAACTTCGATCTCGTCAGCGGCCTGCGGGCCTTCGTCGGCAGCGCCGGATTCGGTGCCGACGGTATCGGGGGGACGGCCGACGATCAGTTCGGCGCGGGCAACATCATCCTCGGCGGTGATGGCAGCGATATCATCGAGGGTCGTGGCGGCAGCGACCTCATCGACGGCGACAAGTGGCTCAACGTGCGCATCAGCGTGCGTCAGAACATCGATGGCACCGGGCCGGAAATCGCCACCTTCGACAGCATGACGCCGATGATCCCGCTCATGCTGAACGGCACCTACAATCCCGGCCAGCTCGTCGCCGTGCGTGAAATCCTGCCGGGCGCGGGGGGCTTCGACACCGTCAACTTCCTGGGCCCGATGGCGAACTACACAATCACCGTCAACGATAACGGCACCCCGGCCAACTTTGCCGATGACATCGTCACCGTGACCGACAATGTCGGCAAGGAAGAAACCGACCGTCTCACCAACATCGAGCGGCTGCAGTTCTCCGATCAGTCCATGGTCCTCGTGCCCGGGCTCAACGCTGAGCCGGTGGGCGCGCTGACGGTAGATAACACCGCACCGACCGTTGGCCAGATACTGACCGTGTCGGCGGCAGGCCTCACCGATGGCGACAACGCGGGAGGGGCTATCCACAATTCCATCAGTTACGTATGGCAGTTTGAAGCGGCACCGGGCTCGGGCGTCTTCGAGGACATCATCCTCGGCCCAGGCCGCATCGGTATCGGATTTACAAGAGCGGACGCGCCCACTCTCACGGTGACGTCGGATCTTGCCGGCCTGGCAGTGCGCGTCAAAGGCATCTATGCGGACGACAATGGCGTGACCGAGCAGGTTTTCTCGGCACCGACTACGGCAGTAGTGGCCGCGGCGCCAGCCCCCGCAGTGGCGCCTTCGCTGATTGATCCGCAGACCACTGCCCCCAGCAATGGTGTGCGTTACACGCAATCCGACCTGGCGTTCATCCTTGACCAGATCAAGATAGCGGAACACAACGCGGCGGGTGAGAACATGGTTTCTCTGCTGCCGAACATACGGATGCCGTTCGGTTTGCGCACGGTCGAGGGGACGGACAACAACCTGCTCCATCCCGAGTTCGGTGCTGCCGATAATGTATTCCCGCGCCTGACCACGCCGAACTTCCGCCCGGCGGATCCGGTTCCGGCCGGTTTTCCGGGAGCCGGCACGCCGACCTCGTATACGCAGACCAGCGGCTTGGTGTTCGACTCGCAACCGCGCACCATCAGCAACCTGATCGTCGACCAGACCGCCCACAACCCGGCGGCGGTCGCGGCCACCTTCGATCCGGGCGTGGATGGCATCCTCGGCACGCCTGACGATGTCCTCAAGGCCGGTGCGCAGGTGGTTACCGGAACCCGCACCGACGGCACGACGTTCCAGACCTTCTTCGACCCGAACATAAGCCCCGATGCGGGCCTGACCGCGCCCTTCAACCAGTGGATGACCTTCTTCGGCCAGTTCTTCGACCATGGCCTGGACCTCGTCACCAAGGGCGGCAATGGCACGGTGTTCGTCCCGTTGCAGGCGGATGATCCCTTGGTCCTCGGGCCAGACGGCATCGCCGGTACCGCCGACGATCTGCCTGCAAACCTGCGCTTCATGACCGTGACACGGGCGACTATGCTGCCCGGCCCCGACGGCATCCTGGGCACGGCCGACGACATCCACGAGAACACCAACACCACCTCGCCGTTTGTCGACCAGAACCAGACCTACAGCTCGCATCCTTCGCACCAGGTGTTCCTGCGTGCCTATGAGTTCAACGCTTTAGGCGATCCGGTGGCCACCGGCAAGCTGATCGAGAATCGGACTGCCGGTGGCGACGGCATCCTGTTTACCGGTGACGATAGTTTGACTGGCGGCATGGCCACCTGGAAGGTGGTCAAGGCGCAGGCGAGTGCGATGCTGGGCATTAACCTCACCGATGCCGACTTCGACAACGTGCCGCTGCTGCGCACCGATGCCTACGGCAACTTCATCAAGGGTTCGAACGGCTTCCCGCAGGTCGTCATCGGGCTTGGCCCCGACGGTATTGCGAACACGGCTGACGACGTGGTCATCGAAGGCAACCCGCTGGCCCCTATCAGCCTGGCGACTGCCGTGCGCACCGGCCATGCCTTCCTCAACGACATTGCGCACACTGCCGTTCCGGTGGACGGCCAGACCGGCGCGGCACTCCTGCCCGATGTGGACACTGTCATCGGCGGTACACCTGCGCCGGGCTTCTACGACAACGAACTGTTGGACGCGCACTACATTGCCGGCGACGGCCGGGTCAACGAGAACATTGGCCTGACCACCGTCCATTCGATCTTCCACCATGAGCACAATCGCTTGGTCGATCACACCATGGCGGTGGTCCTGGCGACAGCGGCAAGCGGCGATGTGTCGTTCCTGAACGAGTGGCTGCTGACACCTGTCACTGCCGTTCCTGCCGACACCTCGACCCTTGACTGGAACGGCGAGCGTCTGTTCCAGACAGCGAAGTTCGGCACCGAGATGCAGTACCAGCACCTGGTGTTCGAGGAGTTCGCGCGCACTATCCAGCCGATGGTCGATCCGTTCTTCGCACCTGGTCAGGTGTACGACACCGCGATCGATCCGAGCATCGTTGCCGAGTTCGCGCACACTGTCTATCGCTTCGGGCACTCGATGCTGCTGGAGCAGGTCGACCGGCTCGATCCGAACTTCGCCTCGAGCGACATCGGGCTGATTCAGGCCTTCCTCAACCCGCTCGAGTTCGCGGGCAGCGGCGCCACCCCGGAACAGGCGGCCGGTGCTATCGTGCGCGGTGTGACCCGCCAGGTGGGTAACGAGATCGACGAGTTCGTCACCGAAGCCCTGCGCAATAACCTGCTGGGCCTGCCGCTCGATCTGCCCGCCATCAACCTGGCGCGCGGCCGCGATACCGGCGTTCCGTCCCTGAACGCGGCGCGGCGGGAGTTCTATGGGCCCACCGGCGACGCAGAGCTCAAGCCCTACACCAGTTGGGCCGATTTCGTGCAGCACATTAAACATCCGGAATCGCTGATCAACTTCATCGCCGCTTATGGCACGCACTCAACCATCACCAGCGCCCTCACGCTGGCGGACAAGCGCGCCGCGGCTGCGGACCTGGTGTTAGGCGGCGCGACCGCACCGGGCGACCGTGTCGACTTCCTGAACAGCACGGGTGCCTGGGCCAGCACCGCCGGTGCGGACGGTGTTTTGAACACCGCAGATGACGTGACCATCACCGGTCTGGACAATGTCGACTTCTGGGTTGGTGGGCTGGCCGAGGAAAAGATGCCCTTTGGCGGCATGCTCGGCTCGACCTTCAACTTCGTCTTCGAGAACCAGATGGAGAAACTCCAGGACGGTGACCGCTTCTACTATCTGGAACGCACCGCCTCGATGGACTTTGGCGCTGAGCTTGAGAACAACACGTTCTCCACGCTGGTCATGGCCAATACCGACGCAACACACCTCTCGGGCAGGGTTTTCCTGACGCCAGCCTACACTCTGGAGGTCAACCAGGCGAACCAGTACAACCCAAGTCTGATTGCCGGGCCGGATGGCATACTGGTCGACAATCCATTGACGCCAGTCAATGAGGCCGCCGACAACCTGCCGGCCAACGCCGATCCGTTTGGTCCGTCGGTCCACCCGATTGGCTCACCGCGCACTGATTTTCTCACGCCGCTGGTGATCCGAGACAACCCCGCCACGACGGGTCTGGATAGCAACTACCTGCACTATACCGGCGCCGAAACGGTCGTGTTGGGCGGCACGCCCGGCAACGATATCCTCATTGCCGGCGACTCGGACGACGACACGGTCTATGGCGATGCCGGCAACGACAGGATCGATGGCGGTTACGGCAACGACCAACTCTTTGGCGGTACCGGTGACGACATCATCACCGACATCGGCGGCGATGACGTCATCCACGGCGAGGACGGCAACGACGTCATCCAGGGCGGCAACGGCCTCAACCTGATCCTCGGCCAGGCCGGCCAGGACTTCATCGTCACCGGCGAAGACGCGGCCGACACCAGCGGCGGCCTGGGCAACGACTTCATCCTCGGCAGCAAGGCGAACGAATTCGCGCGCGGCGGCGAAGGCGACGACTGGATCCAGGGCGGATCCGCCGATGGTGTTGCCGGCGACAACTTCGACCCATTCGGCAACGATCCGATCAATGGCAACGACGTCTTCATGGGCGATGGCGGACCGGACAACTTCGACGGGGAAGGCGGTGATGACATCATGATCGGCAGCCCCAGCGAGGCGGACCGTTTCATCGGCTTCTCCGGTTACGACTGGGCGACCTTCAAGGACGATCCGGCCGGCGTGACCATCGGCCTCAACTCCAGGCTGCGCTTCTTCGATCAGCCTGCGGTGCCTGGTTCCACCGCGTCGATCCTTGCCCGGTTGGACCTGGTGGAAGGGCTGTCGGGATCGTCCCACGCCGATTTCCTCAGCGGCGATGACTCCACTGCCGACTTGCTCGCCATCGCTGGCGCCAAGGGCAGCGTGCTCACCAACTTCGACCTCATCAGCGGTCTACGGGCGTTCGTCGGCATCGCCGGCAACGGCGCGGATGGCATCGCCGGCACAGCCGACGATAAGTTCGACGGGGGCAACATCGTCCTGGGTGGCGCCGGCAGCGACGTCATCGAAGGCCGTGGAGGCGATGACCTCATCGACGGCGACAAGTGGCTCAACGTGCGCATCAGTGTGCGGCAGAACATCGATGGCACCGGGCCGGAAATCGCCAGTTTCGACAACATGTCACCCCTGGTCCCGCTCATGTTGAACGGCACCTATAACCCCGGCCAGCTCCAGATCGTCCGCGAGATCCTGACGGCGACCGGTCCTGACTTCGACACGGCGCTGTTCTCCGGCAATCTGGCGGATTACACCGTGATTGAAAACGTCAACGGCACCTATACGGTCATCGACAGTGTCGCTGGCAGGGACGGGACCGACACCCTCAGCAATATCGAGCGGGTGCAGTTCTCCGATCAGGCGCTCGTACTCGGCGGTTTGAACTCGGCGCCAGTCGGTGTGTTGAGGATCGACGATCCCACGCCCGCCGTCGGCCAGGTGCTGACGGTCTCGGCGGCAGACATCACCGATGCCGACAATACCGCGACCGGCGGCGCGATCACCGGGCCCATCAGTTTCTTCTGGCAGTTCGAAGCGCGCCCGGGCTCGGGCGTATTCGAAGACATCACCTTCTTTGCCGCCGGAGAGGTCGCGCGCGCGGAGGGCACGACCGTCACGGTGGGCTCGGAACTCAGGATTGCACCACCGGCGACCCTCATCGGCGCCGTGCCGGCTATCCCGGAACTCGTCGTGCCAACCGGACTGGCTCTGCGCGTCAGGGCGGTCTACAAGGACGCCAATGGCGTGCTGGAGGAGGTGTTCTCGGCGCCGACCGCACCGATCACGCCGGCCGGTACTGGCACCGTCAATGTCTTGCCGGTTGGAACGGTGCTGATCAGCGATACGACCCCGACGCCAGGCTCGGCCTTGACCGCCACGGATGCGTTCACCGACGCCAACGGGACCACGACCTCGGTGATTACCCATCAGTGGCAGGTGGGGAGCGGTGCGATCTTTACCGACATCGCCGGCGCGACGGGCACGACCTTCACGCCCGACCCGACGCAGACCGCTCAGCAACTGCGTGTCGTCGCGAGTTACACCGATGACCTCGGCACACTTGAGCGAGTCACCTCTGCCGCAACGACAGTGGTCGGTGATGTGTTTGTCGGTACCGCGGGTGTCGACATATGGACCGGCACGGCAGGCGACGACATAGCCAGCGGAGGTGATGGCAACGACTTCCTGAGTGGCTTGGGTGGCAACGACATCCTCAATGGTGACGCGGGCAATGACATTCTCATCGGCGGCAGTGGTGCCGACACGATGGCCGGCGGTGTTGGCGACGATGTCTACGAAGTCACCGACCTTGGGGACGTGGTGACCGAGCTTGGCGGTGAGGGTATTGACACGGTCTGGACCTCGCTCGCGAGCTACACCCTGGGTGCCAACG
>NZ_JAHBDI010000059.1:0-12565 GCF_019956275.1 Pseudomonas sp. GL-RE-26 | reverse complement strand
CAGCCCCACTGACCCCAGCCCCGGCGCCGGCCCTCCGCAGGCGTCTGCCGGGGCTTGTCTTGCGCGCCTCGCGGCGCTCGCTTGAGGAACTTCATCATGCTTCACGGCTACGGATCGAGCATTCTCGATGGCGCCTGGCTGACCATAAACCTGGCCTTGACGTCCATGTCCCTGGCGATTGCCCTGGGCCTGATCGGCGCGGCCTTTCGCCTGTCACCGCTCAAATGGCTGGCCATGCTCGGGGAAAGCTACACCACCCTGATTCGCGGTATTCCAGACCTGGTGCTGATCCTGCTGATCTTCTACGGCGGCCAGGATCTGGTGAACCGCATTGCCCTGGCGCTCGGTTACACCCGCTACATCGACATCAACCCCTTTATCGCCGGCGTCTGCACCATGGGCTTCATTTTTGGCGCCTACCTCTCGGAAACCTTTCGCGGCGCCTTCATGGCGATCCCCAAGGGTCAGGCCGAGGCCGGCGTGGCCTATGGCATGGGCGGTGCGCAGGTGTTCTGGCGAATCCTGGTACCGCAGATGATTCGTTTCGCCATTCCCGGCTTCACCAACAATTGGTTGGTACTGACCAAATCCACCGCGCTGATCTCGGTGATCGGCTTGCAGGACATGATGTTCAAGGCCAAGAACGCAGCGGATGCCACACACGAGCCATTCACGTTTTTCCTCGCGGTGGCAGCGCTGTACCTGATGCTCACCAGCCTGTCCTTGCTGGTGCTGCGCTATCTGGAAAAACACTACTCGGTCGGCATCAAAGCCGCCGAATTGTGAGGGGGAGCCACCCATGATTCTCGATTACAACCTGATCTGGGAAAACCTGCCGCTGTACTTCAATGGCGCCTTGTTGACCCTCAAAGTCCTGCTGATTTCCCTGGCCCTGGGTCTGGTACTGGCGATTCCACTGGCGCTGATGCGGGTGTCGCGATCGCCACTGATCAACTTCCCGGCCTGGCTCTACACCTACGTGATTCGCGGCACGCCGATGCTGGTGCAATTGTTCCTGATCTATTACGGCCTGGCGCAGTTCGAAGCGGTGCGCCAAAGCGTGCTCTGGCCTTACCTCTCCAGCGCCACCTTTTGCGCCTGCCTGGCCTTCGCGATCAACACCAGTGCCTATAGCGCAGAGCTGCTGGCCGGCAGTCTGAAATCCACCAACCATGGCGAGATCGAAGCCGCCAGGGCCATGGGCATGTCACGCCTGACCCTGTATCGCCGCATTCTCATGCCGTCGGCCTTGCGCCGGGCATTGCCGCAATACAGCAACGAGGTGCTGATGATGCTGCAAACCACCAGCCTGGCCTCCATCGTCACCCTCGTCGACATCACCGGGGCCGCGCGTACGGTCAGCTCAAGGTTCTATCTACCGTTCGAGGCGTTTATCACCGCCGGCCTCATCTACCTCGCCCTGACCTTCGTCCTGGTGCGCCTGTTCAAGCTGGCCGAGCGCCGCTGGCTGGCGTATCAGGCACCGCGCAAGCACTAAGGAGCTGCTATGGAGCACATTCAATACCTGTTGCCGTGGAGTGCCTCGGGCACCGAACGAACGCTGTCGCTGTTTCGTTTTGGCAGCGGACCACGCAAGGCCTACATTCAGGCGTCATTGCATGCCGACGAGTTGCCGGGGATGCGCGTTGCCGTCGAGCTCAAGCGCCGTCTTCTGGAACTGGAAACCCAAGGCCGCCTGACCGGTGTGGTCGAGTTGGTGCCCATGGCCAATCCGATCGGTATCGCCCAGATGTTCCAGGCCACCCACCAGGGACGCTTCGAGTTCTCCAGCGGCAAGAACTTCAATCGCGACTTCCCTGTGTTGGTCGATGCCGTTGCACCGCTGCTGGAAGGCCGATTGGGCGACGATGCCGACGCCAACATCGCACTCATCCGCCGCGCCATGGTCGATGCCCTCGCCGCCATGCCGGCACCGACCTCGGAACTCGACGGCCTGCGCCGCCTGTTGTTGCAGCATGCCTGTGACGCCGATGTGGTGCTGGACCTGCACTGCGATTTCGAATCGATCATGCTGATGTATGCGATGCCGCAAATCTGGCCACGCTTGCAGTCACTGGCCGCCCGCCTCGACGCCGGGGTCACGTTATTGGCCGAAGATGCGGGCGGCAGTGCCTTCGACGAAGCCTGCGCCATTGCATGGCTACGCCTGGCCGAGCTGTTTCCCGAAGCCAATATTCCCCTGGCGTGCGCGGCCACCACCATCGAACTGCGTGGCATGGCAGACACCGAGCGCGAGCAATGCGGCGACAGTACACAGGCCATTCTCGGGTATCTCGCCGATCAAGGTCTGATCAGCGGTGACTGGCCAGCGGCACCGCCGAGCCATTGCCAGGCCATGCCATTCGCCGGCGCGCAGTACGCCTGTGCGCCCCATCCGGGTGTGGTGAGTTTTCTGCAACCGCTGGGCGCGCACGTCAAGGTCGGCGATCCGCTATTCGAGGTCATCGACCCGCTGACCGACCGCCATAGCGTGGTGCGCGCCAGCACCGACGGCATTCTCTATGCCCGCGAACGGCTGCGCTTTGCCCAGCCTGGATTGTGGCTGGCCAAAGTGGCAGGCGTCACCCCCATTCGCCAGGGTCGCTTGCTCAGCGACTGATTCCAGAGAGTTCAAACCATGTACAAACTTGAAGTTCGAGACCTGCATAAAAGCTACGGCGCGCACCAGGTGCTCAAGGGCGTTTCCCTGCAGGCACAGGCGGGTGACGTGATCAGCATCATCGGTTCCAGCGGCTCTGGCAAAAGCACGTTCCTGCGCTGCATCAACCTGCTGGAGCAACCCAATGCGGGCAATATCGTGCTCAATGGCGAACCGCTCAAGCTGGTGACCAATAAGCTCGGCGTGATGAAGGCGGCCGAACCCAAACAATTGCAACGCATGCGTTCGCAACTAACGATGGTGTTTCAACACTTCAACCTGTGGTCACACATGAGCGCCCTGGAAAACGTCATGGAAGCGCCGGTGCATGTGCTGGGCCTGGGCAAGAAAGAGGCACGGGAAAAGGCCGAGCACTACCTGAACAAAGTCGGTGTGGCGCACCGCATGAACGCCTGGCCGGCGCATATGTCCGGTGGCGAGCAGCAGCGCGTGGCCATTGCCCGCGCACTGGCGATGGAACCGCAAGTGATGCTGTTCGATGAGCCGACGTCGGCCCTCGACCCCGAACTGGTCGGCGAAGTGCTTAAAGTCATGCAGGATCTGGCGCAGGAAGGCCGCACCATGGTGGTGGTGACTCACGAAATGGGCTTTGCCCGCGAGGTGTCGAACCAACTGGTGTTCCTGCACAAGGGCGTTGTCGAAGAGCGCGGAGACCCGCGTGAAGTGCTGCTCAACCCCCAGTCCGAACGCCTCCAGCAGTTTCTGGCCGGGAGCCTGAAGTAGAACCGCCACCCAGCCACTGCATGGCGCTGCCCCACAAGGTTGGCTTCGGATACACTCCAGCCAACCTTGTCAGGGCATCAGGCACAGCCCTTCTCTCACCTTCAGGAAATGTTGAGCTGGATATGCCCACCCCATCGAAAGACACCACTGTCTATGCCGCGCCAGTCATGCGCAAACTCACGGAAATCGTTTCCGATCTGCCGCCGTCACTGCGCAAGGTCGCGGACTTTATCCTGCGTCACCCGCTCAAGGCCGCGACGCTGACCATCGAGGAAATGGCTCACGAAACGTTGACCTCACCCGCCGCCGTCAACCGCTTGGCCAAAGCACTGGACCTCGGTGGCTACAGCGGCATGAAGGCCGAGCTGGTCGCTACGTTGCAGCAGATGGTGTCGCCGGTCGACAAGCTGCGCAACGAACTTGCCCATCGCCCCGGTGGCGCGTTTGGCCTGCATGAACAACTCCAGAGCGCCAGCAGCAACCTGGCGACTGCGGCGAGCAACAACCACGCCGACACCTTTGAAGCATTCGTCACTCGCCTGACCAAAGCGCGCAAAATCTACATCCTGGGCTTTGGCAACAGTGTCTACTTCGCCGGCCTCGCCGCCTCGACCCTGATGCCCTTCTGTGCGGACGCCACGGCCATCAGCATGGAGGGTGGTAACGAAAACGCCGCTTACCGCCTGGCCGCAATCACCGACCAGGACGTGCTGCTGGCGATCGCCCTGCCGCGCTACTCCCTCGACACCCTGCAACTGGCACGCTTCGCCAATGAACGCGGCGCATCGGTGCTGGCAATTACCGACTCACCTGCCTCGCCGCTCACCGGCATTGCCCAGCACACGCTGTTTGCGCCTTGCGATCACCCGGTGCTGACCAGTTCCAACATCGCCGTACTGGCCTTGATCGAAGGCCTGGTCGCCGGCGTGATGGCGCGCAATAAAGAAGCGGTCAAACTGGCAACCGAACTGACTGAAAGCGTGATGTCGTACCTGCACATCCCTGCCAGCGGTAAACCAGCGAAAAAGTGAGCGTTGGACATCCAACGCCCGCTTCTTGCTGATTGCGGTCTGGTGCGACCTCCAGCGTGAGGACTCGTGCAAAAACCTCAGGTAACCGTGCGGTCTTTCGCACAAACCACCATGGATGGGCGCGATTGCGGCAGGAAATTTCAACGCATGTCGCTTGTGGGTCGTTGCACCTGCTGCGTAAACCCTCTGTCAGCGATAATGCTGGCTTAATACAGATACGGTGATATCGCCTGAATCAACGCCTTCGGCAGGCTGTGAGAACATCCATCCAATTGTAAGAGCCCATTTCAGCCACTACACTCCAGCCCATGAAACGCTACCTGCGGTTTTGCCTCATTTTCGTGATTAGCCTGGTGCTTCCCCTCAGCGGGATGGCGGGTGTACAGGCGCCCACAGAACCGTGCCCGATGAAGACGATGGGCATGGCGATGATGGATGACATGGGAATGGACTGCTGCAACGACATGAAAAGCCCGACAGAGCATGGCAAGCCCTGCAAGCCGGGCCAGGAATGCAAGACTGGCGGCATGCTGCAAGTCTCGATCCTCAAGCCTCCTGTCACCGTGTTCAGCCCCGTAGTGGTTTCCTTCTTCAGTGATTCCCTGCCCGTACAAACCCCGTCCGGGGTATGGCGACCGCCTCGCGTTTGATTCCTGTCCAACATTGAGCCTCATTCCGCATTAGCGGGATGGACTGGCTGCGCGCATGTCTTTTTGACGCGTGCAGTGGATGATCACAGGAATCGTAAACATGAACTCCAAGTGCTATTGCACAGGTTGGTCCCTCGTGGCCGGTCTGGCGGCAAGCGTACTGGCATTGCCGAGCTTCGCTGCCGCATTGACACTCGATGAAGCGCTGCGGCTGGCCGAAAACAATGCGCCGTCGCTGGCTGCTCAAGATGCAAAGATTCAGGCTGCCAGCAGTGCGGCTATTCCAGCGGGTGAATTACCCGACCCCAAGTTACTGGCAGGTGTGCAGAACTACCCCATCGGTGGCCCGGATCGCTGGAGCATCAACGACGACTTCATGACCATGCAAATGGTCGGGGTCAGGCAAGAGATGCCCAACGGTGACAAACGCAAAGCTCGCATCGAAGTCGCCAACGCCGCCGTTGATCGCGCTGCCGCCGAGCGTCGGGTTGCACGACTGAACGTACGCCAATCCACGGCATTGGCCTGGATCAACAGCTACTCGGTCGAGCGCAAAGATGCGTTGTTCCAGGACTTCTACAAAGAAAACCGTCTGCTGACCGATACCGTCCGGGCCCAGATTGCCGGTGGCCGCGCTCAACCCGCCGATGCGGTGACGCCCAAGCAAGAAGCGGCTCGACTGGCGGAGCAACAGGACGATCTGGTTCTCCAGAGAGCGCAGGCCCGAGCGGCCCTCAAACGCTGGATTGGCTCAGCCGCCAACGACAAGCCTGTGGGCAGCTTGCCGCAGTGGCCTGTCGACTCCTCAAGCTACGCCCATAAACTGCAACACCACCCCGAGTTGGCAGCGTTTGCGCCGATGACCCGCGAAGCGCAAGCCAAAGTTCGTGAAGCCGAGTCGGAGAAAAAGTCAGACTGGAGCTGGGAGCTTGACTATCAACATCGCGATCGCCAGTTCGGCGACATGGTCAGCGTGCAATTGTCCTGGGACTTGCCGCTGTTTCCTGACTCCCGGCAAAACCCCAAAATCGCAGCCAAACAGGCTGAACTCAACCAGCTTGAGGCTGAGCGCGAAGCCCTGTCACGCGAGCACACTCAGCAACTGGAAAACGAACTGGCTGACTATGAGCGCCTGAATCGTGCGGTAAGCCGCAACCAGGAAAGCCTGCTGCCGCTGGCCAGGGAAAAGGTCGATCTCAGCATGGCCAGCTACCGTGCCGGCAAGGGCGATCTAAACGCCGTTGTTGCCGCCCGACGAGAACTCATCGAAGCCCGACTCAAACAGATCGATGTGGAGGAGCAACGAGCCCTGACCAGTGCGCGTCTGTATTTTGCTTATGGGGAGTCCGACAAATGATCCTTGAAAAATGGAACCGGGCATTGCTGGTTGGCATCTCGCTGGCATTGGGTGTTGCCGGTGGCTACTGGTTCGCTCACCAGCGCATGAGCGAAATACCAAGTACCGCCCCGGAGCAGAGCCTCAATTCACCGGACGAACGCAAGGCAATGTATTGGTATGACCCCATGTACCCGCAGCAAAAGTTCGATAAGCCGGGCAAGTCGCCTTTCATGGACATGCAACTGGTCCCCCAGTACGCCAGCGGCGTCGGGGATCGTGCGACCGTCAGTATCGACTCGAGCCTGACCCAGAATCTCGGCCTGCGTTTTGCGACCGTCAGTCGCGGAGCCTTTGATTCCAGCCTCGACGTGACAGGAGTTCTGGCGTTCAACGAACGGGATGTCGCGGTGATCCAGGCACGCACAGCGGGCTTTGTGGAGCGGGTCTATGCCCATGCACCCGATGACCTGCTCAAAGCCAATGCGGCACTGGCGGATATTCTGGTGCCGGAGTGGGCGGCCGCCCAGACAGAGTTCCTTGCCCTCAAGCGCAACGGTGATGCCGATCTGTTGGCTGCGGCACGTCAACGACTGAGGCTCACAGGGATGCCGGTTGCGCTGATCACCCAGGTAGAGCGCAGTGGCAAAGTCCAACCGAACCTGACCCTCACCAGCCCCATCAGCGGCGTGCTGCAAGAGTTGAACGTACGTGCGGGTATGACCGTGGCGGCTGGCGAGACTATGGCACGCGTCAATGGCTTGAGCAGTGTCTGGCTGGCCGTGGCCGTTCCGGAATCGGATGCCGGAGCCATCACCATGGGGCAGGCAGTCGAAGCGCGCTTGCCAGCCTTTCCAGGGGCAACGCTCAGTGGCAAGGTCAGCGCGATTTTACCCGAGACCAATCCGGACAGCCGCACCCTTCGCGTACGTGTCGAGCTACCCAATCCGGACGGACGCCTGAGACCAGGTTTGACGGCGCAGGTTCGCCTGAATCGTGCAACTGAGCAAAGTGTGTTGTGGGTGCCGAGCGAAGCGGTGATTCGCACTGGCCGACGTGCCCTGGTGATGCTCGCCGAAGACGCCGGTCGCTACCGCCCGGTGGAGGTGCAACCCGGGCAGGAAAGCGATGGCAAGACGGCGATTTTGAAAGGTCTGGAAGAAGGCCAGAAGGTGGTTACGTCTGGCCAGTTCCTCCTCGATTCCGAGGCCAGTCTCAAGGGCATTGTTGCTCGCACGGAGGAAGAGTCGCCACCCAGTGGAGCAGCCGCCGGTTTGCATGAGGCGGAGGGGCAGATCGTTGAGATCAATGAAAAAGAAGTCACGCTCGCCCACGGCCCTTTCAAGACGCTGGGCATGCCTGGCATGACGATGACGTTCCCTCTCGCCAGTCCGGCGCTGATGCAGGGCCTCAAGGCGGGTGACAAGGTTCGGGTCGCAGTGAGCCAGACCGACGATGGCTTGCGGGTCGAGCACCTGGTCAAATCGGGGGGCCAGCCATGATTGCAGCCCTCATTCGTTGGTCCGTGGCCAACCGGTTCCTGGTGCTACTGGCGACGTTGTTCGTTACGGCTTGGGGTATCTGGTCGGTGCAGAGCACCCCTATTGATGCGCTGCCAGACCTTTCCGATGTCCAGGTGATCATCCGCACCCCGTATGCAGGACAAGCGCCACAGATTGTCGAGAATCAGGTGACCTATCCGTTGGCCACCACCATGCTCTCGGTGCCGGGCGCCAAGACCGTGCGTGGTTACTCCTTCTTCGGTGACAGCTTTGTCTACGTGCTGTTTGAAGATGGCACTGACTTGTACTGGGCCCGCTCGCGGGTGTTGGAATACCTGAGTCAAATACAAAGTCGGTTGCCGGCCAGCGCCAAGCCAGCGTTGGGCCCGGATGCGACGGGAGTGGGCTGGATCTACCAGTACGCACTGGTGGATCGCAGTGGTGGACACGACCTGGCGCAACTTCGCGCACTTCAGGACTGGTTCCTCAAGTTCGAACTCAAGACGCTGCCCAACGTCGCAGAGGTGGCGACGGTCGGCGGGATGGTCAAGCAGTACCAGGTGCAGCTGGATCCGCTGAAACTGGCCAGTCTCGGCCTTACTCAGGCCGCGGTGACCGAGGCTATCGGCAAGGCCAATCAGGAAACCGGTGGAGCCGTGCTGGAGATGGCAGAGACCGAGTTCATCGTGCGGGCTTCCGGTTACTTGAAGACGCTCAATGACTTTCGGGCGATTCCACTAAAACTGGGTGCGGGTGGTGTGCCGGTGACCCTTGGCGATGTCGCCACGATTCAGTTGGGCCCGGAAATGCGCCGTGGCATCACCGAACTCGACGGCGAAGGCGAGACGGTCGGTGGTGTGGTGATTTTGCGCAGTGGTAAGAATGCTCGCGAGACCATCGCAGCGGTCAAGACCAAGCTCGACGAACTGAAAAGCAGTCTGCCGGCCGGGGTGGAAATCGTCACCACCTACGACCGTAGCAAGCTGATCGACCGCGCGGTGGAAAACCTCAGCCACAAACTGATCGAAGAGTTCATCGTCGTCGCGTTGGTCTGCGGGATCTTTCTCTGGCACTTGCGCTCATCGCTGGTGGCGATCATTTCGCTGCCGGTGGGGGTGCTGATTGCCTTCATCGTCATGCGCTACCAAGGGATCAACGCCAACATCATGTCCTTGGGCGGGATTGCCATCGCCATCGGCGCCATGGTCGATGCCGCCGTGGTGATGATCGAGAACGCCCACAAAAAGATTGAGGCCTGGCACGTGGCCAATCCAGGGGAGGAACTCAAGGGTGAGCGTCATTGGCATGTCATGACCGAAGCAGCGGCAGAGGTAGGCCCGGCGCTGTTCTTCTGCCTGTTGATCATCACCCTGTCGTTCATTCCGGTGTTCACCCTGGAAGCTCAGGAAGGACGGCTGTTTGGCCCATTGGCTTTCACCAAGACCTACGCCATGGCCGCAGCGGCGGGATTGTCAGTGACCTTGGTGCCGGTGCTGATGGGCTACTGGATTCGAGGACGAATTCCCAGTGAACAACAGAACCCGTTGAACCGGTGGTTGATTCGAATCTATCAGCCGGCCCTGGACGCGGTTTTGCGTCGACCGAAGATCACGCTGCTGGTCGCGCTATTGGTTTTTGTCAGCGCGCTATGGCCAATGTCGCGCTTGGGTGGCGAGTTTCTACCCCCGCTGGACGAGGGCGACCTGCTCTATATGCCTTCTGCCCTGCCGGGATTGTCGGCGCAGAAAGCGGCGCAACTGCTGCAACAGACTGACCGTTTGATCAAGACCGTGCCAGAGGTCGAACACGTCTTCGGTAAAGCCGGTCGTGCCGAAACCGCCACCGACCCGGCACCGCTGGAAATGTTCGAAACCACCATCCAGTTCAAGCCACATGAGCAATGGCGCGCCGGTATGACCCAGGAAAAACTGGTGGAAGAACTGGATCGCGTGGTGCGCGTGCCCGGCTTGACCAACATCTGGATACCGCCGATTCGCAACCGTATCGACATGCTGGCGACGGGTATAAAGAGCCCGATCGGTGTAAAGGTTGCCGGCACCAACCTGACGGAAATCGATGCGGTCACCCAGGCGGTCGAGCGAGTGGCCAAGGATGTACCCGGTGTCAGTTCGGCCCTGGCCGAGCGGCTGACTGGCGGCCGCTATATCGATGTCGATATCGACCGCAAAGCCGCCGCCCGCTATGGGCTGAACATCGCCGATGTGCAGTCCATCGTGGCCGGTGCCATTGGTGGTGAAAACGTCGGCGAGACCATTGAAGGTCTCGCACGTTTCCCGATCAACGTACGTTACCCACGGGAGTGGCGCGACTCGCTCGGCGCCCTGGAGCAACTGCCGATCTACACCCCGCTGGGGAGCCAGATCACCCTTGGCACTGTGGCGAAGGTCAAGGTCAGTGACGGCCCGCCGATGCTCAAGAGCGAGAACGCACGGCCTTCAGGCTGGGTGTACATCGATGTGCGCGGCAGGGACATTGCTTCTGTGGTTGCCGATCTTCGTCGGGTCGTCAATGAACAGGTCCGGTTGCAGCCAGGCATGAGCCTCAGTTACTCAGGACAGTTCGAGTTTCTCGAAAGGGCCAACGCGCGGCTCAAACTGGTGGTGCCTGCCACTCTGCTGATCATCTTCGTGTTGCTCTACCTGACTTTTGCCCGATTCGATGAGGCCCTGCTGATCATGGCCACCCTGCCATTCGCACTGACTGGGGGGGCATGGTTTCTCTATCTGTTGGGCTTCAACCTGTCGGTCGCCACCGGGGTCGGCTTCATCGCCTTGGCCGGTGTTTCCGCCGAGTTCGGCGTGATTATGTTGCTCTACCTGAAAAACGCCTGGGCCGAACGTGAAGACCTCGGTGACAGCACTGAACGCGGGCTGGTTGCGGCGATTCGTGAAGGCGCTGTGCAGCGCGTGCGCCCCAAGGCCATGACTGTGGCGGTGATCATTGCCGGTCTGCTACCCATCCTGTTGGGCAGCGGCACCGGCAGCGAAGTCATGAGCCGTATCGCCGCGCCCATGGTCGGCGGCATGGTCACGGCCCCCTTACTGTCCCTGTTTGTCATTCCGGCAGCGTATCGCCTGATGCGCCGCCGGCACCTTCTGCTTGTACCCACCACACCTCAAGGAAAAGTCGTATGAAACTCACCCTGATTGCAGTCGCAAGCACCGTATTCGCGCTATCACTGTCTGCCCACGCGCAGGACATGCCGGGCATGAAAATGGATGGCATGGAAGGCATGCAGATGAAGCAGGAAACAAAACAGGCTCCGGTCTCCAATGCCGAAGGTACGATCAAGGCTATCGATACTACGAAGCATACGGTGACGATCGCCCACGGCGCCGTTCCCGCCCTGCAATGGCCGCCGATGACGATGGCCTTTTCCGTGACGCAAGATCAGTTGTCGGGGTTGGTGCCTGGAGACCGGGTATCGTTTTCCTTCCGGCTGGAGGGTAACAGCGCCTCGATTGTGTCCATTAACAAGTAAATTCCGGTGGTGGAAGTGTCCGGCACATTTTGTCGTGCCGGACTAACCCATTACATCCGCTGGATCAGGAAAAAGGAGGGTTTGGGGTTTTGTGAACGACTGGCAATTGCTTACCCGTCCAGTTCCGTCTCCTCCACCGTCATCCTCGTCAGTGTTTCGGACCTGCGACAGATTTCGAAAAAAAAGTCGCAAGCCCCGCGATTCTTCAGGGCTTGCGACTCATTGCCGATACATCCTTCAAACTCCCGGGACGTCATCGACGGGTATGCCCGTGGTGTTCGTTACCGAACGTACAGGCCTAGTTCTCTACCTCAACCGCGTCGATATCCGGCGCGTCCTGGGCATCCGGGGCGTCCGCTACATCCTCTTTGGCCTCCCTCGCCTTGGCTTTGTCAGCCTCTTTGACTGCGTTCGCCTTGGCCTTGTCAGCCTCTCTCGCTGCGTTCGCCTTGGCTTTGTCAGCCTCTCTCGCTGCGTTCGCCTTGGCTTTGTCAGCCTCTCTGGCTACGTTCGCCTTGGCTTTGGCTGCGTCCCTGGCAGCATCTGCGTCGGCCTTGGCGGCGTCCCGGGCTGCATCCGCCTTAGCTCTGGCGGCGTCTCTGGCTGCATCTGCATCTGCGCGCGGTACGCCAGCAGCTCTTGCGGCATCCCGGGCTGCATCCGCCTCAGCTCTGGCGGCGTCCCGGGCTGCATCCGCCTTAGCTCTGGCGGCGTCCCGGGCTGCATCTGCATCAGCCTTGGCCGCGTCTCTGGCTACATCAGCGTCATTTCTCGCAGCGCCTCTGTCTTCCGCGGCTTCCCTGGCAGCGTCCCTGGCGTCTTCTGCGGCTTCCCTGGCAGCGTCACCCGCGTCTTCTGCGGCTTCCCTGGCTGCATCTGCGGCGTTATCCGCGTCGTTGTCATCGTCGTTGTCACGCGCGTCGTTACGCGCATTGCCTGGGCCTCTGTTCCCGACCATTCCACCATGGTCATCGTCGTTGTCATGCGCATTGCCCGGGCCTCTGTTCCCGGCCATACCACCATGGTCAGCATCGCCACGCCCAGGGCCTGCATGACCGTCACCACCATGGCCTGCTGCACCATGACCGCCTCCGCCGTCACCACCGTGACCACCGCCTCCGGCTGGCTCTTATACACATCT
>NZ_JAHBDI010000058.1:0-13476 GCF_019956275.1 Pseudomonas sp. GL-RE-26 | reverse complement strand
CACCGGCTTGTTCCAAGGCCTGTTCGACCAGCGATGGATCAAGCAACGAGTCCAATCCCTCGAGGGAATTGGGAGTCGAGACGAAGTTGTGGGTCAGTTCCAGTGCCCGAGCCAGACGCATAAAAAAATCCGATGCCTATTCAGGCATCGGATTTTGATTTCTTGCGGCCAAAGGTCAAGCAATGAGGCTTAACTGATCGGCATTACCCCGCAGGGTGCTTCTTTTTTATCCAACATCAGCAGATCACTGAGCCGCCTGATTCTCAGACAGGATCAACTTGCCTTCCTTATCCACCGGAATCTGGTTGCCTGGATCACGATCCATGCGCACCTTGCCTTCCTTGCCGTCCAGCGAATACCGCACGTCGTAACCTACAACCTTGTCACTGATGTCGTTAACGGTGTTACAGCGGGTCTGGGTCGTGGTGTAGGTGTCACGCTCTTGCATGCCTTCCTGCACCTTGTTGCCGGCGTAGCCACCACCGACAGCACCCGCGACCGTGGCGATCTTCTTACCGGTGCCGCCACCGATCTGGTTACCCAGCAAACCACCTGCCAATGCACCGACCACCGTACCGGCGATCTGATGTTGATCCTTCACCGGCGCCTGCCGGGTGACCGCTACATCCTTGCATACTTCACGTGGAGTCTTGATTTGTGTCTTGACCGGCTCAACAGCTAGAACCTGAGCAAACTCAGGACCGCTTTTTTTAACCAGGCTGTAGGTGGCCACAGCACCCCCGGCAGTCACACCGACAGCACCCAATACCGCACCAACCAGCATCGACTTGTTCACATGAACCTCCTGGACCATCACATGCGGAGCGTATCCGCGCTTCTCCCAGCCTTGGAGCACAAAAAAAGGCGCGAGTTCAACTCGCGCCTTTTTTGGATGACAGCCTATTAGGATTTTTCCCTCAAGGACGGTCGTCGACTTCCTTCTCGGTGTTGACCGGAGGAATCAGGTCTTCCGTGCTCAGGTTCAGCCAGATCAGCACCACGTTCGCGATGTAGATCGACGAGTACGTACCCGCCAGAACACCGATGAACAGGGCGATGGAGAAGCCGAACAGGTTGTCGCCACCGAAGAACAGCAGGGCCGCGATCGCCAGCAAGGTGGAGATCGAAGTCGCCATGGTCCGCAGCAGGGTTTGCGTGGTCGAGATGTTGATGTTCTCGATCAGGGTGGCCTTGCGCAGTACACGGAAGTTCTCACGAACCCGGTCGAATACCACGATGGTGTCATTGAGCGAGTAACCGATGATCGCCAGTACCGCCGCCAGCACCGTCAGGTCGAAGGTGATCTGGAAGAACGACAGGATACCGACGGTCACGATCACGTCGTGGATCAGGGAAACGATCGCACCGACCGCAAACTTCCACTGAAAGCGGAAAGCCAGGTAGATCAGGATGCCGCCCAGCGCCATCAGCATGCCGAGGCCGCCCTGGTCGCGCAGCTCTTCACCCACCTGCGGGCCGACGAACTCGACGCGCTTGACCGTCACCGGGTTCTCGCCGCCAACCTTCTGCAAGGCCTCGGCTACCTGATGACCCAGTTGCGGGTCTTCGCCAGGCATACGCACTAGCAGATCGGTGGTCGCACCGAAGTTCTGCACGATGGCTTCGTGATAACCCGCGGTCACCAGTTGCTCACGCACCTTGGTGACATCGGCCGGACGCTCGTAGGTCAGCTCGATGAGCGTACCGCCGGTGAAGTCCAGGCCCCAGTTCATGCCCTTATGGAAGACACTGAATATTGCCAGCGCAGTAAGGAACAATGTGACGCCGAACGCAAAGTTGCGAACGCCCATGAAGTTGATTGTACGTAACATGGCAGCCCCTTAAATCCACAACTTCTTGAAGTCACGACCGCCGAAGATCAGGTTGACCATCGCGCGGGTCACCATGATGGCCGTGAACATCGAGGTAAAGATCCCGAGGGACATGGTCACTGCGAAGCCCTTGACCGGGCCGGTGCCCATGGCAAAGAGGATGCCGCCGACCAGCAAGGTGGTCAGGTTGGCGTCGAGAATCGCGGTGAATGCCCGGCCGAAGCCTTCGTTGATTGCGCGCTGCACGGTCATGCCGGCAGCGATCTCTTCACGAATCCGCGAGAAGATCAGCACGTTGGCGTCGACCGCCATGCCCATGGTCAACACGATACCGGCGATACCCGGCAGGGTCAGCGTTGCACCCAGCAGCGACATCAGGGCCAGCAGCATCACCATGTTCACCGTCAGCGCGACGGTGGCGATGAGGCCGAAGAAGCGGTAGATGGCCATGATGAACAGCGAGACGAACAGCATGCCCCACAACGACGCATCGATACCCTTGGTGATGTTGTCGGCACCCAGGCTTGGGCCGATGGTGCGTTCTTCAGCGAAGTACATCGGTGCAGCCAGACCACCGGCACGCAGCAGCAGCGCCAGTTCGGACGACTCGCCCTGACCGTTCAGGCCAGTGATGCGGAATTGAGCACCCAGTGGCGACTGAATGGTCGCCAGGCTGATGATCTTCTTCTCTTCCTTGAAGCTCTGGACCGGCACGTCTTTCTCGACGCCGTTGACCATCTGCTTGGTGTAAGTGGTAACCGGACGCTGCTCGATGAAGATCACCGCCATGCTGCGACCGACGTTCGAACGGGTCGCACGGCTCATCAGCTCGCCGCCGTGACCGTCCAGACGGATGTTCACTTCCGGGGTGCCGTGCTCGCCGAAGCCAGCCTTGGCGTCGGTTACCTGGTCACCGGTGATGATCAGGCCACGCTCGATCAGCGCAGGAGGACGCTTGCCCTCACGGAACTCGAAGGATTCGGAAGTGGCTTTCGAAGCACCCGGCTCAGCAGCCAGACGGAACTCCAGGTTAGCCGTCTTGCCGAGGATACGCTTGGCTTCGGCGGTGTCCTGCACGCCCGGCAGCTCAACCACGATGCGGTTGGCGCCCTGGCGCTGGACGATCGGTTCGGCAACACCCAGCTCGTTGACGCGGTTACGTACCGTGGTCAAGTTCTGCTTGATGGAGTATTCACGGATTTCCGCCAGCTTGGCCGGGGTCATCGCCAGACGCAGCACCGGTTGACCATTGAGGTCGGCCGGAACAATGTCGAAATCGTTGAAGTTCTTGCGGATGATCGAGCGAGCCTGTTCGCGGCTGTCTTCATCAGCGAAGCCCAGCTGAATGGCACCGCCCACTTGCGGCAGGCTGCGATAGCGCAGCTTCTCTTTACGCAGCAGGCTCTTGACGTCGCCTTCGTAGACTTTCAGGCGCGCGTCGAGGGCTTTGTCCATGTCCACTTCCAGCAGGAAGTGCACACCACCGGACAAGTCCAGACCCAGCTTCATCGGGTGCGCAGCGAGGTTGCGCAGCCATTGCGGGGTGGTTTGTGCCAGGTTCAATGCAACGACGTAGTCATCACCCAACGCCTTGCGTACAACGTCCTTGGCCGGCAGCTGGTCTTCAGCCTTGGTCAGACGAATCAGACCGCCCTTGCCGTTGGCAGCCAGGGTGGCAGCCTTGACGTTGATCCCGGACTCTCTGAGCGCCGTGCTTACACGGTCCAGATCAGCCTGATTGACCAGCAACGCAGTGCTTGCACCGCTGACCTGAATGGCCGGGTCATCAGGATAAAGATTGGGAGCGGAATAAATCAGACCGACCGCCAGCACCGCCAGGATCAGAATGTATTTCCACAGAGGATATTTGTTCAGCATCACGCCGCCCGTTTATGACGCGGGGCGCCTTGCGCGCCCCGTCGATTGAATATGAAGTTGAAACTTAGATCGCTTTGAGCGTGCCTTTTGGCAGCGTGGCAGCGATGGCGCCTTTCTGGAATTTCATTTCGACGGTGTCGGAAACTTCCAGAACAACGAAATCGTCTGCAACTTTAGTGATCTTGCCGGCGATGCCGCCGGTGGTCACAACTTCGTCGCCTTTCTGCAGGCTGCTCAGCAGATTCTTCTGCTCTTTGGCGCGTTTGGCCTGTGGACGCCAGATCATCAGGTAGAAGATGACCAGGAAACCGACCAGGAAAATCCACTCGAAACCGCCGCCCATTGGGCCGGCAGCAGCAGGTGCAGCGGCGTCAGCCATGGCATTAGAGATAAAAAAGCTCATTTAGCACTCCAGTTGCAAATGTTGAATCTTGGGGTCAGTAAACTCAGTCCAAAGGCGGAACAGGTAACCCGCGTTTGGCGTAGAAGGCATCGACAAAGGCGGCCAATGTACCCTGTTGAATAGCCTCGCGCAAACCAGCCATAAGCACTTGATAATGACGCAAGTTATGGATGGTATTGAGCATGCTCCCCAGCATTTCGCCGCACTTGTCCAGGTGATGCAGGTAAGCGCGGGAGAAGTTCTGGCAGGTATAGCAATCGCAGGTCGGATCGAGCGGCGAATCATCATGGCGATGGAACGCGTTTCGGATCTTCAGCACGCCGGTATCAATGAACAGATGCCCGTTGCGGGCATTACGGGTTGGCATCACGCAATCGAACATGTCCACACCGCGGCGCACACCCTCAACCAAGTCTTCCGGTTTGCCAACGCCCATAAGGTAACGAGGTTTGTCAGCCGGCATCATGCCCGGCAGATAATCCAGCACCTTGATCATCTCGTGCTTGGGCTCGCCCACCGACAGGCCGCCGATAGCCAGGCCGTCGAAGCCGATCTGGTCGAGGCCTTCCAGGGAGCGCATGCGCAGGTCCTGGTGCATGCCGCCCTGCACGATGCCGAACAGCGCCGCCGTATTCTCGCCATGGGCTTCTTTCGAACGCTTGGCCCAACGCAGGGACAATTCCATGGAAATACGGGCAACGTCTTCGTCGGCCGGGTACGGCGTGCATTCGTCGAAAATCATCACGATGTCCGAGCCCAGGTCACGCTGGACCTGCATCGACTCTTCCGGACCCATGAACACCTTGGCGCCGTCGACCGGGGAAGCGAAGGTCACGCCCTCCTCCTTGATCTTGCGCATGGCGCCCAGGCTGAACACCTGGAAACCGCCGGAGTCAGTCAGGATCGGGCCTTTCCACTGCATGAAATCGTGCAGGTCGCCGTGCTTCTTGATCACTTCCGTGCCCGGGCGCAGCCACAGGTGGAAAGTGTTGCCCAGAATGATTTCAGCGCCAGTCGCCTCGATATCCCGTGGCAGCATGCCCTTGACCGTGCCGTAGGTGCCCACCGGCATGAAGGCCGGGGTCTCGACGGTACCGCGCGGGAAGGTCAAACGACCGCGACGAGCCTTGCCATCAGTGGCCAGCAGCTCGAAAGACATACGACAGGTGCGACTCATACTGTTTCCTCTGGGCCCGATTCTTTAGGGGCAGTCGGCGCAGGATTACGCGTGATGAACATCGCATCACCGTAGCTGAAAAAGCGGTAACCGTTGTCCACGGCAGCCTTGTAGGCGGCCATGGTTTCGGGATAACCGGCGAACGCCGAAACCAGCATCAACAGCGTGGATTCGGGCAAATGGAAGTTGGTGACCAGGGCATCGACCACATGAAACGGCCGGCCCGGGAAAATGAAAATGTCGGTGTCGCCACTGAACGGCTTGAGCACGCCATCGCGGGCGGCGCTTTCCAGGGAACGCACGCTGGTGGTCCCCACCGCCACCACCCGACCACCGCGAGCGCGGCAGGCGGCAACGGCATCGACCACGTCCTGGCCGACCTCCAGCCATTCGCTGTGCATGTGGTGGTCTTCAAGCTTCTCGACCCGCACCGGCTGGAAGGTGCCAGCGCCGACGTGCAGGGTCACGAACGCAGTCTCGACGCCCTTGGCGGCAATCGACTCCATCAGCACCTGATCGAAATGCAGTCCCGCCGTCGGCGCCGCCACCGCGCCCAAACGCTCGGCGTAGACGGTCTGGTAACGCTCGCGGTCGGCGCCTTCATCCGGGCGGTCTATATAAGGAGGCAGCGGCATGTGCCCGACGCGGTCGAGCAGCGGCAACACCTCTTCGGCAAAGCACAGCTCGAACAACGCATCGTGCCGTGCCAGCATCTCGGCCTCGCCACCACCGTCGATGAGGATCTTCGACCCAGGCTTCGGCGACTTGCTGGAACGCACATGAGCCAGCACGCGATGACTGTCGAGCACCCGCTCCACCAGGATTTCCAGCTTGCCGCCGGAAGCCTTCTGGCCAAACAGCCGCGCCGGAATCACCCGGGTATTGTTGAACACCATCAAATCGCCGGGGCGCAAATGCTCCAGCAAATCAGTGAATTGACGGTGTGCCAGGGCGCCGCTGACCCCATCCAGGGTCAACAGGCGACTATTGCGCCGCTCGGCCAGCGGATGGCGGGCGATCAGCGAATCAGGGAGCTCGAAGGTAAAGTCAGCAACGCGCATGATGGGGTGTCGTCTAGCAGGGCCGGGAAGTCTAGCGGAAATATCAAAAATTCTCCATGTACCTGATTGACCAGCGGTTATCTCATCTCTATACTTCGCCGCCATTGAGCCCTGATGGCGGAATTGGTAGACGCGGCGGATTCAAAATCCGTTTTCGAAAGGAGTGGGAGTTCGAGTCTCCCTCGGGGCACCAAAATTAAGAAAGGTCTTGCTTTGCAAGGCCTTTTTTTTCGTCCGCAAAAAAGCACCTGACACCCCACCGTTCTGTGTAGGAGCTGCCGAAGGCTGCGAGCTTTTGATCTTCGTATCCTCGACCGGTACGACCCTTCTCAAGGATTCACCCCATGGAACTGCTGCTGGAAACCGTCGCCCTGTTCTGCCTCAAGCTTGCTTATGAGACTGAAGATTCAAGTCCGATTCTGCGGGATGATCTGATGATGAGTGATTATGAGCGGGAGGTTTTTGGGTTGTTGGTACGTAGGGGAGATATTGAGGCGATCCAGGCGAAAGTGGATGAATGTTTGAAATTGGCGCTGAACGCTGTCGGCGGAGTTGATACGGTCCTGGGGCGTGAACTGCATGGGTTGGCGGCAAATTTCAGCGCTGTTCGGATGATGGAGCAGCTTGATGCCCCCCTTATCGCGCTCAAGCATTACCTGAAAGACATCCAATAAAAGGGGCCGCCTAAAAATCGGGCACGCCCGATAGGCGAACCGATACTGGCCGCCGCGTCTTGACCAATAATCAATCCCTTTTTCCAGCTCGACTTTTGCATTTGGACGGCATCACGACCAGGAATGATTCGCTTGATCGACAGCTTCTGTGCTTTTCCTTATAGACGGGAATAAATCCGAGATCGGGATGAGGGATTAGACGTAGCGTCCCTTAACAGAGACTTTCAGGGGCACCTCTGATACTCGGCACGTTCCATCTCGGTGAGCAAGGTCATTGCTCTGCCCCTTGTAAAATGTTAAATCATAGGGTGGCCAAATAATGTCACTCGCGTATGCAAGCCGTAGATTTGATTAAAAACAGGAATAAATATGGAAGTTAAGGAAGTAAATTTAATCTTGCGTCTTGAGGGTGGAGTTGCAGACGAAGGTCTTCTAGATATTTATGATGCGGCAAATACCATTACCGGACTGGCTAGAGCCGTCAATCTGGTAGCACACTCTTTTTCTAACAACGAAGAAGTAAGAACAAAAAATCAAAGCGCAAAAGGAGCGCAAGCATTTGTTCACTCATCAAGAAAAGGCTGCTTTGAAGAACAGGTCGATATTAGATTTGATCAAAAAATTGCAAAAAAAGTGGGCAACACAGTATTAGTTAGTGTTTTCTGGGACTACTTAACTTGGGTATTGTCGAACTCAGTAGGCTTAGAGATCGAACCTACGACATCTTACGTGAAAAAAATCTCCCAAAAAAACGAGTTATTTATTCATGAGATATCCGATGCTCTTGAATCACCCATGTTACTTATGCACAGAGCAATTGCTCGAGACGACAATGTAAAAGTTTTCTTTAACCGCCCAAGAGTAGGAGACGCCCTTACCTTGGGCAGCGAAACTCTGGACTACGTAACAACTAGAGAAGTTGCAGCCGGAAGCGAGTACATCGTAGGAAACGTCACAAAAGTGAACGTCCTTAGCCATTTTGGTCGCCTATTTTCTGATGAGGAGGACAAGGTTGTATCATTCGCACTAGCGCACCCGGACGACCATCGTTTAAAAGGTCTTTCCTTAAAGTCGATGCAAGAGCATAACGATGGTCTGCCTGGAAAGGTCCACCTTAGGGTCAAGAAAATCATAAGTGCACACGGAGTAGTCAAACGCTACATCGTTGAAGATATTCTAGAGATCTTATAATGTCGGATCCTTCACGCTACTGTGTTGCTTTAATCGATACATGCCTGACCATGGCAGAATGGGCATCCTGCTGGCAGGCGGCAAGTGTAATTGCAATGGTAATTTTTGGAAGTGTAGGTTTATATAAGATTTATCAGGAATTACGCAGACTTGACGAACAAAGGCTAAAGGACATACAAGATAAGGAGGTTACTGCGAGATTAAAAAGAACAGAGTTTTTCTTGGCTCAGCACAGACGCTTATTTGACGATAAAGACCTTTACGAAATCCTATGCCTCATTGACTCAGATGACCCGCGGCTGGCGGACGAACGAATGTGGGACAAAAAGCGGAAGCTAATGGCCTTTTTTGAAGAGATAGCACTGCTTGTTCGATCAAAGCAAATTGATGACAACGTAGCATTTTACATGTTTGGATATTATTCATATTGCGCCATGTACGGCGAAAACTTTAAACACGGAATAAATGTTTGCGAAGAGTATTGGGGACTGTTTTTTGAGTTCGCAACAAATGCCAAGGTGCATAATGACAGCATGAGTGGACCTCCACCATCTATGTCCCTATGACTTAATACTATCGTTTCGAAAATCGACAAAATTTTAAAAACTATTCTTATTAGATACTCCCTCACCACAGCCAAGAAAGTATCTAAATTGGCGTCAATGAAATGAGACAACGCAGGGGACAGACAACACCTTCTAATCTTCCCAACGATGTAATGGCGGTCAGTCACCACTACTTTTTACATCCCCTACTACTAGAGACGCACGCACGCGAGCTGTAGTTGACAACTACCCTTTTAGTGGCTCTTCACGAAAGCCTACAAAACACTGAAAAAAGAACGCCGATTTTATTGATGAATGCTCGTGCGACTAGCCATCACTACAAACCGGTTTTTTTTGTCACGACATAACTATCTCTCTTCCTTTTTGTAGGTTTTGCTGTCGTCGCGATCATGCCTGACGTCGACGCTCTACATATCTATCTAATACACCATGTAACCGATTTGAAAGGGGACGAGCTGAAAAAGGACGGAGAAGGGAGTTAATTTATTTACAAGCACTAAATCAACCCAACTTACTTCTAAACGAAAACAATAGAAAACTATATTCAGAAAACAAAAAAAACCCGGCATTTGCACCGGGCCTCCATTCTGAATAACAATTACGCCACCAGTTTCAAACGCTCACCAATTGAATCGATCAAATCTTGAGGCAAGGTATCAAGCACCTTACTGATCGCCTTGCCTGACAATCCCGCGCTAGACAGGCATTGAGTAACATCGGCAACGGCGCTTGCTATAGCTATACTTCTGCACCACTGAACAGAAAACTTACTCAAGCCTACACGCTGTTCAATCTTGACCAGATACCTTTCCGCACTATAAGTGTAGCGCATACAAATCTTCTGAAAAGAATCTTCTAACTCTTCCTGATATGAGAGATCAAGAATCAAAATTGAACCCCTCTTCTTCAAGCTGTAATCTGTATACTCTACATCAAACAAATTATCAGCAAGATCGGAAGGCTGAACACCCCGAGTTAGATGTAGATCAAGCAAGCCTTGGACCGCTTTATCCAAAGAAACATTCATCGGAGCATACCTCTTAACTCTTCTACTATAGCTGGAACACACTCTAAAGCTTGCATTAAGGCCTTGTTCTCTAAAGCCTCGCGCTTACCGAAGCGGGAGTATAGCTTGTGATTGATATAAATTACAAGTACACCATCATTTGGAGTATCAAGTTTAATATAACTGATAATCCTTTTGAAAGTCTTACTTAGCTCTACCCCTTTATCCTCCAGTCCACGATCAGATAACAAACTTGCAGATTCATCCTGAATTTTCTTCGCTAATATTTTGCGTAGCTGCTGACGAGCTAGGGCTGGCCTCTTCTCTATCAAGTTCGGATCAATATATTGTGAAACCTCTTTCGTTTTTGCGTCCACCAACACATCTTTCAATCGTTTGAGAGTTTCCTCATCAAAGTTACCTGCTTTTTGAATTTCTGTTAGCTGTGCTTCTGCTGCGTCGTTAATTTCTTGACGCTTCTGCTTAAACAATAGATTGAAGTCCAAATCCTCCAAATAGGACTCGGCATTACCTGAGAAAATAGCCTCGGTTACGACTCCGCCCAATGAGCTATCACGCTCTACATAGTCACGTTCCAAAAACTCGTATTCTCTAGTCCTCTGATGCTTCGCCCTATCTACTTCTTGCTGAAATATATGCCACATCTCATCAAGACCTGTTTCCTGATGGTAGATGATCAACGCATTATTATCGATTTCAAATGCACTGATCTCTTCAACAGGAATCGCTCGAAGAATACGCCCTACAATTTGTGCAAAGGCATTAATACTTCGGTAAGGCCGGAACAAGGCGAGAATGGTGAGATATTTGTGATCATAACCCTCCATCAACATATTCACAGAAACTACTACATCGACCTCGTGCGCATCAATTTTTCTGAACTCAGACAAAACATCGGCCGATTCCATCTGACTATGCACAAGTGCAACAGGTAAACCTAGTTCGCCGTACCATTTTTTCAAGTCTTCAGCATGCGCAATACTGCATCCAACAGCGAGAATTTTATGTGGCACTTTAGGAGATTGTTTTTTGAGTTCCTTCAACTTATCAACACTGTGATTAATTACGTCCTTTGAACACTCCTCTGACAAAGCAACGCTCTTTTCCACCCACTCCTTATCCTTAAGCTCCATCACTTCATCCCGAGTAAATTTTCGCCCAGGACAATCAGCAATAGTAAAGAACAGTGAGTGCGCGCTGACCGTCTCTTTCCTTAACCACTTTACATATTTATCTCTCATCACTTCTGAGAGTTGCGTTTCATGGATAAGCGCACCAGGGAGCTCTTGATTGTCGCCACGGTAGGGCGTCCCCGTCACAAAAAGTTTTTTTGCAGATCCGAAATATCCTAGCAACTGCTTCCAACTATCGGCCGGAGCGTGATGAGCCTCATCAATTATTATTAAATCAAAATAATCCGGGGGAACTGCATCAACCAGCGAAGCTCCTCTACTATTTGTGAGCTGCTGAATATTTGAATACACTATATTGCTATTATCCAGATGCTGCCTTAGCAGCCCCGCAGAATACTCAACCGTAACTGGCAAGTCTTGATGATTGAATAAAACATCGAAATTAATCCAAAAATTATCATACAGCGCTTCCTGTGTCTTCCTAATACTATCCTTAGTAACTAGCCCAGGAGTAACAATGAGAACCCGCCCGCTACACGTACCAAAAGGAGCAATAGAAATAAGACCGCTTTTACCAGTGCCCGTAGGAAGGACTACCAAAGCCTCTTTATTCTCTGGAACACAAAAAAAAGATTTTATCTTTAGGTACGCTTCGATTTGTGGCGTGCGCAACCTGCTGTTGCCTTCGATATTCACAGCAGTATCAATAAAATAGTTCATATTATTATCTAATCCCTGAATAGAAACGCCCAAACGTTGAAATTCTGAAAGGCTAGCGCAAATTCTTCAAGCGACTCATTTTTGCTCCTGCATTCACCCCCTTCCTGCGACCTCACCAATCACCGTTGAGCTGCAAAAACTTAATAGTGAGAATTAAACGCCGGTATCGGGATTATGCTTCCAGAGCCTAGCTTACAAGGACATGCTTGCCCAATTGTCGCTGATAATGTCTTTGTGAATACGCCCATGCTTTGTCGATCCTTCGCTGAATGGAACGATACTGGAAGGCCGCGAAATGGGAAATGTCAGAGGGTTCCGAAATAGCCGTAAGGATATTTTCTTCGCAGCCTAAAGCTAGTGAATTGCAGCGAGATTGCGCACGAGCCAGGAACTTTCTAAGGTTGCAGGAAACGTATCTGCACGATAACCTTCCACCGTCGCTGCCAATTCAGCGACCGGGTGTGGTAACCCGAGTTATTCAAGGCGCAACAGCGCCCCAATCACGTCACCAGGCGCTTTTTTTATGCCTGCGGCGTGAGTTATGGCGGCTGTGCGTGGGACGCCCTCGGGCGTGCCGGTTTCCTTGATACCCGGTTTACCACCCTGCGCACAGCTGTCACCCATTCGTGTGGTAACGAACGTGGCAGCTCCTCATATCAAGGAGTTGGATAATGCGCAGTATCAATCCGTTTGAAATTTGGCTTTCCCCTCTACGCAATTCCCAATCGCGTAACACCCTCCCCCATTGCCTCTCCATCCTCGGAGGTGGCCAATGACTGAACAATCTGAACTCAAAACCATCGGGCTGACACCCGCGATCTACTGTGCGGATCAAGCGCTGTTTCATGTCACTCGCGGGGTTCCTCTCGGCGATGCGTTATCCATGGCCTCCGATTTTCTGTTCCTGGCCAAGACACTCACTGAAGATGCCGCTTACGCCAGAGACACTGACCGCCACGCCTGGGCTGCGCATTATCTGACTTCGATGAGTAAGGCGTTGGTGGATGATGCGGTGAAGGTGCTGACGCGGGATCGGACTTGTGCGCCGGTAGCCAAGCGGGCGGGGGCGACGGCTGAGGGTTAGTGTTTGAGGCCTGTGGGGTGTGGGTGGTTTGTGATGGTGGTGGTTGATTCGGCATTTATGTTGTTTGGGCTGGCGCTATCGCGAGCAAGCTCGCTCCCACAGGGATTGCGGTGAGCTGACAGGCATTATTTGGCCTGAGTCGGTGAGTGGGTTGTGATTGCGGTGCATCTTCAGCATTGATGGTGGCTGGGCTGGCGCTATCGCGAGCAGGCTCACTCCTACATGGATTGCGATGGGCTGACGGGCATTGTTTGGCCCGAGTGGTGAGTGGTTTGTGATTGCAGTGCACCATCGGCATTGATGGTGGTTGGGCTGGCGCTTTCGCGAGCAGGCTCGCTCCCACAGGGGTTTTGTGTGTTTAGTGGTATTTGGGATTAGCCCCAATGGTTTCGTAAGGAACGCTTCGGAGGGGCTGGCTTAGGCAACTTCCATGTTCCATAAACAAGAAGGCCCGAACGTAATGCCGGACTGAGCCAGCACCAGAGGATCGGGCGCGATTGGGATAAATGCTGTCGTAGCCTAATGGCAATGTCAACGTCGCCAGCAGGCAAGGGTTGGCTTCGGTTTTTCCAGCCTCCGAGGGTGTAATTAGTTTTGTGTAAACGGTCATTTGGCAGGAGACTGCCTACCCCAAGGAAATCCAATGACCGAGCCAAAATCCAAGCGCGCCAAACGAGTCAAACCTGATCCTGAACTGGTTAAATTGGCCGACAGCCTGCTGAGCAATTAC
>NZ_JAHBDI010000057.1:0-14823 GCF_019956275.1 Pseudomonas sp. GL-RE-26 | reverse complement strand
CAGCAAGAAGTGGACGATGCCGATCCGGGACTGGAAAGCGGCCTTGAATCGCTTCAGTATCCAGTTCGAAGATCGTCTGTTAACGGTTTAATAAAAATCCCGTTTACACAAAATCTAGGACACCCTCTGATTCGCGACTGCTTCGCAGCCGAACGGGGCGGTGCGGCGTTCCGACAAGCCCCCTCGCCACATTGTTCTGTATTCAAATCAGTAAACCCAAACCTCAACTCGCCGATTCTTGATCCTTCCCTCATCGGCGCTATTGGCCGCCACCGGCATCTCGGCACCGAATCCGCGTATCTCGCGAAACACCACGCCGTTCTTCACCAACTCCCGCCGTACCGCCATGGCCCGCAGCTTCGACAACAGATCGGCGCGCGCCGGGTCGCTCTTGGCATCGCCAAAACCCACCAGCGTCACTTGTCCGGACATTTTGTCTTGCTGCTTTATATAGTCGAGCACCCGCGTCAGGTCCTGCCGCGCCTTGTTGTCCAGGCTGGCACTGCCTTCTTCGAAGCGAAAATTCACCGACAGCCGCTGGGCATGACGGCTGAGGGACTGGTATCCCTCTGGCATCAGCGCATTCGGCGTAACGGCCATGGCCTGGACGGTCTGGGCGATAAACCCGTTGGTGGCGACAATCGCTTGCCCTTTGCTGCTTTGGGCATAGGCCACCAGCGCTTGGGCCCAGGGATTTTTCCCCGTCGGTGGCAGGTAAAAGAACAACCGGCGGGACAGCGGATAGTCCTCAGTGGCAATCAGGCTGTTGAGCGGCAGCATGGCTTGCGATTGACCGTCGACTATGGCCACGACCTTGGCCTGGCGCACGTAGGGCAAACCGATAAAACCGATGCCTTGCGGGTCTGCGCTGACCGCATCGGACAGTTGCTCGCTGGACTCGAAGCGTTTCGCCGCGCTGCCGAGGGTTTTCCCACGGCCGCTGAGGACCAGTTCCTTGAAAGTGTCGTAGGTCCCGGACTGATCATCCCGCGCATACAGATGAATCGGCCCGCCGCGACCGCCGATGTCTTCCCAGGTCTTCACCTCGCCACTGAAGATGCGCGCCAGTTGCACGGTGTCGAGTTGATTCAGCGGATTGTCCGGGTGAAGGATGATCGCCAGGCCGTCGATGGCGATGACCTGTTCGGCGCTCGGGCTTTTCAGGTCACCGAGCGATTGCAGGCTGGCCAGTTCGCTGTCCTTGATCGGGCGCGACGAGGCGGCAAGATCGGCGCTGGCGGTTTTTAGCGCAGTGAAACCGGTGCTGGAACCATGGGCCGCTACTTCTACCACGACCCGACGGCCCTGAACGGTTTCGCCGACGATGCGCAGTTCGTTGGCGGTGTCCGGGGTTTCGCGGTGGATCCTGCGCAGGCCCTGTTCACTCAGCAGGCCCTCGACCAGCGCCGGTCCCAATGCGGCGCCGATGGTGTTGGAACCCTGAATTCGCAGCACCGGGCCGTGTTCGGGTGTCGGCAAGTCGCCAGCCGAGGCCGCCTGCGGCAAGCCCGTGCACAGCATCAACAGGAACAACACGCGCAGCATCATGCCGGCACCTTACATAGCCAAAAGAGGTGTCGGGAGATTAAGTCAGTAAGGTTTCCGAAAAATGACACTTGTAGGAGAGAGCTTGCTCGCGATGGCGGACTGTCAGTCAACATTGGTGCTGAATGTCACACCGCAATCGTCGGAACGCCGCCCGGAGCAAGCTCGCTCCTACAGGGGATTGATGTGGCCGGGAGAAATCAGCTCAACTCAAGCCAGATCGGCGCATGGTCCGATGGTTTTTCCATGCCACGCAGTTCGTAGTCCACCCCCGCAGCCTTCACCCGTGGCAGCAAGCCCTGGGAGGCGAGGATCAGGTCGATACGCAGGCCACGCTTGGGTTCGTCTTCGAAGCCACGGCTGCGGTAGTCGAACCAGCTGAAGGTGTCGGTCACGTCCGGATTCAGGTGGCGGAAACTGTCCACCAAGCCCCAGTTCTTCAGGCGGGCCATCCACTCGCGCTCTTCCGGCAAGAAGCTGCATTTTCCGGTTTTCAGCCAGCGCTTCATGTTGTCCGGGCCGATGCCGATGTCGCAGTCTTCCGGGGAAATGTTCACATCGCCCATCACTACCAGCGGCTGGTCGTTCTTGAACTGGCTTTCCAGTAATTGCTGCAAGTCGCCGTAGAAACGTTCCTTGGCCGGGAACTTGGTCGGGTGGTCGCGGCTTTCACCCTGTGGGAAGTAGCCGTTCATGATGGTCACCGGCACGCCGTTGGCATCGGCGAAGGTGCCCCAGATGAAGCGCCGCTGGGCGTCTTCTTCGTCGGTGGCGAAGCCTTTATGCAGGGCCAGCGGCTCCTGGCGCGAGAGCAAGGCGACGCCGTAGTGACCTTTTTGCCCGTGGAAGTACACGTGATAACCCAGGGCCTGAACCTCGGCCAGCGGGAACTGATCGTCGTGGACCTTGGTTTCCTGCAAGCCGATCACATCGGGCTGGTGCTTTTCAATCAGCGCCGCCAGCTGATGGGGACGGGCGCGCAGCCCGTTGATGTTGAAGGAGACGATCTTCATGGTCGGCAGTCCTGGCAAAAGGGCGATGCTAGCTGACATGTGGGAATCGGGCCAGTGTGGGGTGAGGGGATTTACTGGGTTCTGTCAGATCTGTGTAGGCAGTCCTGGCCCCTTCGCGAGCAAGCCTGCTCCCACAGTGGGTTGTATCGTCCACAGAATTTGCTCACACAACGGCACCTGTGGGAGCGAGCCTGCTCGCGAAGGCGATTTCATTGCCTACACTCATTGCGGATCTGTAAGGAACTGTGTCAGCGCCGACAGGCTCGTAACAACAAGAGCGCAGCCACCCGAGCTGTGCCGGGGAGATCAACCGTCATGCCCGAAACCTCAACCGTCATCGCCGATATCCATATGCTCGACAGCGGCTACGCCCGCGAAGCGCGTTCGCTGCTGTACCAGGCTTATCGACACGAGCCGACCTTCGGCTATCTGTTCGAAGCCGAGCGCCTTGGCTACGAACAGCGGGTTCGCGCCACCGTGCGCGAGCTGGTGACCCAGCACTTTCTCCAGGACCTGCCGGCCATCGGCCTGCTGGTCAACGACCGCCTGATCGGCATCGCCCTGATCGCACCGCCGCAACGTCGTCTCGGCGTCACCGAAAGTTGGGCTTGGCGCTTGCGCATGGTGCTCAGTACGGGATTTCGCTGCACCCGTCGCTACCTCGATTATCACGCCGCCGTGGAGGCCTGCGTACCGAACGAATCGGTGCACGTCCTGCCGTTGCTGGGGGTTCATCCGCAGTTCCAGGGCAAACATTTCGGCGAGCAACTGTTGCAAGCCGTGCACAACTGGTGCGCGGTGGATGAAAATTCACAGGGAGTGATCCTCGATACCGGGAACCCTCGCTACCTGGAGTTCTATAAGCGTCAGGGCTATGAGGAAATCGGTGAAGTTGCTGTAGGACCGATTCGCGAACACGTGTTTTTTCACCCCAATCCCCAGGTGTTACATACTGCAACGGCTTGAACGGCGAACTTTCCGGGCATGTCAGGCTCTATCACGCTCTCAAGCTCGTGATAGCATCCGCGCCTATGAAGTTTCCAGGAAGAATTACCAGCAGCGTACTGATGCTGATGACCAGCTGTGCGGCGTTGGCACAAAGTGAATTGGATGTACGGATCAAACCGTCCAATGATGAGCTGAAAGCCAATATTGAAGGCTATATCGGCAGCCTCGGCGATCGCGATGAAGAAGCGTTGCTGCGCTTCAGCCGTGGCGCCGAAGAACAGGCGCGCAAGGCCGCCCAAGCCCTGGGTTATTACCAGCCGCACATCGACAGCGAGGTGAAGGGTGGCGAAAAGCCGCGCCTGGTGCTGAAGGTCGACCCCGGCGAGCCGGTGCACTTGCGCAATGTCACGGTGCGTGTCGACGGTCCGGCAGCCGCCCTCAAATCCTTTCGAGTCCCCAAGAGCGACGCGCTCAAGCCTGGCGCCGTGCTCAATCATGGGCATTACGAGGACGCCAAGCGGCTGATCCAGAATCAGGCTTCGCGTTATGGCTTTTTCAGTGGCCGTTTCACCCGTTCAAAATTGTCGGTCGACCCCCGTGCCGGTGTCGCCGATATCGAACTGATCTATGAAAGCGGTCCGCGCTATACCTTGGGCAAGGTCAGTTTCGAGGGCGATACGCCGTTCGATGACGAGCTGCTGCAACGCATGGTGCCGTTCAAGACCGGCACGCCGTATGACTCGGAACTGATCGCCGAACTCAATCAGAACCTGCAATCGAGCGGCTACTTCGAAGGTGTTCGCGTGGACGCGGCACCCACGGGGTCCAGGGACGATGCGATCCCGGTGGACGTCAAGCTCGAAACCCGCAAGCCGCGGACCATGGGCCTGGGCCTGGGTTTCTCCACCGACGTCGGTCCACGCGCCAAGGCCAACTGGACCCGGCACTGGGTCAACGCGCAAGGGCACAGTTATGGCTGGGAAACCGAAGTCTCGGCACCTCGGCAAAACGTCGGGCTGTTCTACGACATTCCGCTGGACCCGCCATTGACCGACAAACTGCGTTTTGCCGGTGGCTATCAGAATGAGGACATTGCCGGCACCGACACCCACAGCAAGCTGCTGACCCTGGGCCCCGAATGGCACAGCAAACTGCCCAGCGGCTGGCAACGGGTGGTATCGCTCAAATGGCAGCGCGAGGATTACCAGCTCGGCGACGACTCGGGACTCAGTAACTTGCTGATGCCAGGCGTGAGCTATTCGTACCTCAAAAGCGACAACCGCATCGACCCGCACAACGGCTATCGCCTGCAATTCGAATCCAAAGTGGCCAAGGAAGGCCTGGGTTCCGACAGCAACCTGATCTACGGCACGGCGCTGGTCAAAGGCCTGACCACGGTGTTCGATAATCACCGCTTCCTCGGGCGGCTGCAGGTCGGCGGCAGTGCCACCAACGGTTTCAAATCGGTGCCGCCATCGTTGCGTTTCTTCGCCGGTGGTGACCAGAGCGTGCGTGGCTACGACTATCAGAGCCTGTCCCCGGAAAACTCCGACGGCGACCGCATCGGTGGCCGCTACATGGTCGCTGCCAGCGCGGAATACCAGTATTCCATCGCCGAAAAATGGCGGATCGCGACCTTTGTCGATCAGGGCAACTCCTTCAACACACTCGAATTGCCGGACCTCAAGACCGGGGTCGGTATCGGCGTGCGTTGGGTATCGCCGGTGGGGCCGATCCGCCTCGACCTGGCCCACGCGCTGGATGACGATGGCGGCATTCGACTGCACTTTTCCATGGGGCCTGAGCTGTGAAGCGTGGTTTGAAAGCAACACTGCTGACGATGGCGGCGCTGGTGGCAATGGTTGTCCTGACGCTCGCCACGGTGCTGGGCACGGCGACGGGCAGCCGCTGGGCATTGGGTTTCGTGCCGGGCTTGACCCTGGAAAACTTTCAGGGCCGGCTGGGCGGGCAGTGGAGTGCCGACCGGGTGCTGTGGCAACAGGACAGCAACCGGGTTGAACTGAGCAAGGTGATTTTCGCCTGGTCGCCGTTGTGCCTGACCCGCATGACCTTGTGCATCGAGCAATTGCAGGCCGATCAGGTCAGCCTGACGTTCCCGCCGGTTGCCGAAGAGCCAGACAACGGCCCGATCACGCTCCCGGAGCTCAAGTTACCGTTGGCCCTCGAACTGGGGGAGATCAAGGTCGGCAGCCTGTTGTTCAATGGCAGCGAGGAGCTCAAGGGTTTGCAACTGGCGGCGCACTGGACCTCGGCCGGTTTGAAGATCGACGCGGTGTCGATACAGCGCGATGACCTGAGCCTGAACCTGTCCGGTCTGCTGCAACCCGCCGGCAATTGGCCCCTCAGCGCTTCCGGCAAGCTGACCCTGTTGTCGACACCTGAGCCCCTGGCGCTGGCGCTGAAAGTCGACGGCGACCTGCTCAAGACCTTGAACCTGAAAGCCGACAGCAGCGGTTACCTCAACGGGCAACTGACCGGCGAACTGCAACCGCTGGCGGAAAACCTGCCGGCCAAGGTCCGGATCACCGCCGATGGCTTCAAGCCCAGTACCGATCTGCCGGACACCCTGCAACTCAATCAGCTGGAGCTCACCGGCGCTGGCGACTTGAAGAACGGCTACGCGCTGCTCGGCAAAGCCACGCTGCCCGCCGAGCAAGGGCCAGTCGCCGTGGTGCTGCAAGGCAAGGTCGACGCCAAGGGCGCGCAGATCGCCGCGCTGGACCTGACCGCCAGCGACAAGCAAAGCCTCAAGCTCACAGGGCTTGTGGATTGGAGCAAGGGCCTGAGCGCCGAGGCGAAGATCGACTGGCTGGACTTTCCGTGGCACAGGCTCTATCCGCTCATCGACGAACCGCAGGTAGCGCTTCGCACGTTCACCGGCGAAGTCTCTTACACCGACGGCAAGTACCTCGGTCATTTCGCTGCGGCGGCGGATGGTCCGGCCGGCGCTTTCACCCTTGCCAGTCCGTTCGCGGGCGACCTGACGAAGATCTACCTGCAACAGATTCAACTCCAGGCCGGGCAGGGCAAGGCTGAAGGGCACCTGAACCTGCAATTCGCCGACGGCATTGCCTGGGACACCGCGCTTGACCTGTCGGCGATCAACCCGGCGTACTGGGTCGCGCAGCTGCCGGGCACACTGGCCGGGCCGTTGCGCAGCACGGGCGAGATGAAAAACGAAGTGCTCAGCCTCAATGCCGACCTGGACCTCAAGGGTAAACTGCGCGGTCAACCAGCGGTGATCCAGGCCAAGGCCGATGGCCGTGGCGAGCAATGGAACCTCAACGCCCTGCAGGTTCGCCTCGGCGATAACAGCATCAGCGGCAAAGGCAGCCTGCAACAGAAACTCGCCGGCCAGATCGATCTCAAGCTGCCGCGCCTGGCCCAGCTCTGGCCGGAGCTGCGCGGCCAGCTCAATGGCCGCGTGGATGTCGCCGGTACGCTCAAGGCGCCCCAGGGCAAGCTTGACCTGCAAGGCTCGCAACTGGCTTTCCAGGACAATCGCCTGCAAAGCCTGAACCTCGACGCGACGCTAGACAGTGCGCAACGGGCGAAAATCGACCTCAAGGGCAGCGGCATCCAGGCCGGCGACACTTCACTGGGAACCCTGACCGCCAGCGGCCAGGGCGATATCAAGAACCAGAGGCTGAGCCTCGATCTGCAAGGGCCGAAGCTGAAACTGGCGCTGGGTCTGGATGGTGCGCTGGATAAAGGCAACTGGCGCGGACGCCTGGCCAGCGGTGATATCCAGGCCGGTGGCCAGGACTGGAAGCTGCAAGGGCCGGCGAAGCTCGAACGAATGGCGGACGGCAAAATCAACTTTGGCGCCCATTGCTGGGCATCCGGCCAGGCCAGCCTGTGCGGGGAAGACTCGCGCCTGATGCCCGAGCCGAAGCTGCGTTATCACCTCAAGCAATTCCCGATCGACAGCCTCGCGCAGTGGTTGCCGAAGGATTTCGCCTGGCAGGGCCGGCTCAACGCCGACCTGCAACTGGACCTGCCGGCCAGTGGCCCGAACGGCCAGGTCAGCGTCGATGCCGGCGGCGGCACGTTGCGCATCAAGGAAAAGGACCAGTGGCTGGACTTCCCGTACCAGACCCTGAAACTGACCAGCAAACTCACGCCCAAGCGTATCGACACCGAGCTCAACTTCGTCGGCGGCAAACTTGGCGAGCTGATGGTGCAGGCCCAGCTCAATCCGTTGCCAAAGAACAAACCGTTGAGCGGTTCATTCCGCTTGAGCGGGCTGGACCTGTCGGTGGCACGGCCGTTCGTGCCGATGGTCGAGAAGCTGACCGGGCGCTTGAATGGCAGCGGCACGATTTCCGGTGGACTGCTGGCGCCGCAGGTCAATGGCAGCTTGCAACTCAGCGACGGTCAGATCTCCGGGCCTGAGTTGCCGATGGAGCTGAAAAACCTGCACGTGCAAGCGCTCATTGTCGGTGAAAGCGTGCAATTGAACGGTGGCTGGAACAGTGGCAAGGCCGGGCAGGGCAGCCTGAACGGCAACGTCGCCTGGGGTCAGGCGCTGGTGGTGGATCTGGCGCTTAAGGGGTCGCAGTTGCCAGTCACCGTCGAGCCATACGCCAAGCTGGAAGTCGCACCGGACCTGAAAATCTCGATGAAAGGCGACGAGTTGGCCATCGCCGGTAAAGTGCTGGTGCCCAAGGGCGACATCATCATTCGCGAGTTGCCGCCGTCGACAGTCAAGGTCTCCGATGACACGGTGATCGTCGGTCAGCAGACCGAGGAGGGCAAACCGCCGCTGGCAATGAAGATGGACATCGAAGTGGTGGTCGGCGAGGACAAACTGAGCTTTGCAGGATTTGGCCTGACCGCGAATGTGCAGGGGCATGTGCACATCGGCGACAACATGGACACCCGGGGCGAGCTGTGGCTCAACGACGGGCGCTATCGCGCCTACGGCCAGCGGCTTTCGGTGCGTCGGGCGCGTTTGCTGTTTGCCGGGCCCATCGATCAGCCGTACCTGGACATCGAGGCCATTCGCAAGACCGACGACATCATTGCCGGCATCCGTTTGAGTGGCAGCGCCGAGCAGCCGACCACGCAGATCTTCTCCGAACCGGCCATGAGCCAGGAGCAGGCCCTGTCCTATCTGGTGCTCGGGCGTCCGCTGAGCAGCAATGGCGAAGACAACAACATGCTCGCCCAGGCAGCCCTCGGGTTGGGCTTGATGGGCAGTTCCGGTGTGACCAGCGGCATCGCCAAGAACCTGGGCATCCAGGACTTCCAGCTCGACACCCAGGGCAGTGGCGACGCTACCAGTGTGGTGGCCAGCGGCAATATTTCCGAGAAGCTCAGCCTGCGCTATGGCGTCGGCGTGTTCGAACCGGCCAACACCATTGCCTTGCGCTACAAGCTGAGCAAAAAGGTCTACCTCGAAGCCGCCGGCGGCGTGGCCAGTTCGCTGGACATCTTCTACAAGCGGGATTTCTAATTCTCAATCAAGCGGCGGTTCGGCAATCCGGTTTGCCTGCTCAGGCGGCCTGATAGCCGGCGTTTGCTTTGTTGACTGAGTACATATCCGTTTCTTCGGTAACGGCGGCTTATGGTTTCGCCCTGACGGCGAGTCACTTTTTTTACAAGCGCCTAAAAAAGTAACCCAAAAAACGCTCGCCCCGAACGTCCGGCCCCTCGCCTGGGCTCGGGGTTCCTTCGCTCCGGCATTCATCCGGGGGCATCGCCTCCGGTCGGCTTCGCTCGACCTCCTCTCGATGTGTTCGGCTGCGCCGAACGGCGCTGCGCGCCCACCCCCGGATGAACGCCTCCACTCAGCCTGCCGAGGGGGCGGGTGGATCAAGATCAAGAGCTGCAGGCGAGCTAACGCTCGGCCTGTTGAGTGGTGAGAAGCGTGAGTGTACGCCGATCTGCCTTTGTTCTTCTGTGGAGCGAGCTTTGTCCGGGCGGCGTTCCGACGATGACGGCCTGCCAGCCGACTCAACTCTCACAGGCGAACGAACCCCGCGAAAAGGCCGGCCGGTAGGCCGCCTCGCTTTTGCTTTTGAACTTCTTGCCCCCTCGTGAGGCTTCGTTCCGGTTCTGCGCAGTGGGCAACCCGGCATGGATGCCGGGTTAGCCGCCGCCGGCCATGGATGGCCGATGGCGGCGGGCCCACGGAGCAGGACCGGAGCGAGGGCATGCCGAGCCTTGGCGAGGCACCGAACGTCAGGGGCAAGAGCCCTTGGTTACTTGGGGCTCTTCCAAGTAACCCGCCGTAAGGGCGGAACCATAGGCCGCCGTTACCGCAGCAATGGATATGTACACCATCAACAATAAGGTCAGAAAAGCGGTGACATCCGTCTATGACCACAAAACCCGACACCACTGGTCAACTATTTACCAAGCCTCCTAACTATTGCATTGACATTCGCTGCCTAGGCAGTAACATCTCGACATACATTCACTGCCTAGGCAGCTAATTGGTGGTCAGATGAAACATTTCTCTCCGGAAGATTTCCAGAATTGCCATCTCGGCCTGTTGCTCGGGCGCGCCGCGTTGCTCAAGGACCGGATTATCGACACCCACATGGAACCCCACGGCATCACCGCCGCGCAGTTCAAGGTGTTGATCATCATTGCCCAGTTCGGCGTCGATTCGCCGGGCGAGTTGTGCCGTCACCTGTCCCTGGACAGCGGCTCGATGACGCGCATGCTCGACCGTCTGGAACAGAAGGGTTTCCTTGCCCGCCAACGCTCCGAGGCGGATCGCCGTCAGGTGCAGTTGGTACTGACCGAAGAAGGTCAGAAGCTGGCCGACCGCCTGCCGCACATCGGCGCCGAAGCCATGAATGAACTGGCCGGTGCCATCACTCCAGAAGAACTGAAAACCCTGGAGCTGATCCTGAAGAAAATTCTGGTGGCAGCCGGTGACGCGATCACCCTGCTGCGGGTAGGTGACAAATGAGCAGTAACCCCTTGCGTACCGGCTTGAGCCTGGTGCTATTGGCCATGAGCGTCGCCGGTTGCGCCAGTTACAGCGGCCTGAAAACCGAAGGTGTCAGCCTCGACGCGAAGACCCTCAAGGCCGGGCAATCCCTCAGCGGTGTGACTTTGTCCCCCGCCGCCTGGCCGAAAAGCGACTGGTGGAAAAGCCTCGGCGATCCGCAACTCGACGGCCTGATCCGCGAGGCCCTGCGCGATAGCCCGGACATGCAGATCGCCGACGCCCGTGCCCATCAGGCCAGCGCTGCCGCTTCCGCCGCCGACGCCGAGCGGATGCCGACCCTGGATGCCAGCGCCGGTGTCAGCCGCTCGCGCCTGGCCCGGGACCAGGACCCGCGCGGGCAGGGCGACACGTACGCCACCGTGCGTAACATCAGCAGCAGTTTCAATTACAACTTCGATCTCTGGGGTGGTCAGCGCGATGCCTGGGAAGCGGCCCTCGGCCAGGCCCGCGCCGCCGAAGTCGACCAGCAGGCAGCGCAACTGACCCTAGCCGCCGATGTCGCCCGGGCCTATAGCGATCTCGGCCAGGCGCATATCGTCTACGACCTGTCCAACGAAGACCTCAAACGCACCCGGCAAATGCTCGACCTGAGTCAGCGACGCCTGACTGCCGGGATCGACAGCCAGTACCAGTTCCAGCAGACCGAAAGCCTGGAAGCCACTTCCCAGGCCAACCTGATCGACGCCGAAAAACGCTTGAACAGCGCGAAAATCGCCCTGGCCGTTCTGCTCGGCAAAGGACCGGACCGCGGCAATGAAATTACCCGTCCAAACATTCTTCAGCCGGGTGCGGTAGCGCTACCTTCGGTGCTGCCGGCCGAACTGCTCGGGCGTCGCCCGGACCTGGTGGCCGCGCGCTGGCGGGTCGAAGCGGCGAGCAAAAGCATCGACGCCGGCAAGACCCGGTTCTATCCCAACCTGAACCTCAGCGCCGCTGCCGGCGCCGAATCCTTGTTGGGCGATGCGATGTTTGGTTCGGCCAGCCGCTTCTTCAACATTGCACCGACGATCTCTGTGCCGATCTTCGACGGTGGCCGCTTGCGCGCCGACCTCGATTCCCGCGACGCCGATTACGACCTCGCCGTGGCGCAGTACAACAAAAGCCTGGTGAAGGCGCTGGGGGATGTCAGTGACAGCATCAACCAGTTGCGTGATATCGGCCGGCAGATCGCTGCCCAGCAGCACGCCACCGACATCGCCCAGGATTCCTACAACACCGTGGTCCAGCGTTACGGTTCCGGCATCGGCAACTACCTGGACGTGCTCAGCATCGAGCAGCAATTGCTCCAGGCCCAGCGTCAGCTGGCCAACCTGAATGCCGAGCAGATTGACCTGTCGATCCAACTGATGCAGGCGCTGGGCGGCGGTTACCAGCCTGAGGCCATCGCCTCGGCCAACGCCACGCCAGCCACGCTGACCCACTAATTCAAGGTACTTGTCATGGCCACTGCCGATACAACTCAACCTCCTGAAAACACCCAGGGCAACCCCAATTCGGGCAAGCGCAAGTTCATGCTGCTGGTCCTGGCTGCCGCCGTCGTGCTCGGTGGCGCGGGCGTCTGGGCCTATCACGAGTTCTATGGGCGCTGGAGCGAAAGCACCGACGATGCCTATGTGAACGGCAACGTGGTGGAAATCACCCCGCTGGTCACGGGCACCGTGGTCAGCATCGGCGCCGATGACGGCGATCTGGTCCATGAAGGCCAGGTGCTGGTGAACTTCGACCCGAACGACGCCGAAATCGGACTGCAAAACGCCCAGGCCAATCTGGCGCGGACCGTGCGTCAGGTGCGTGGCTTGTACAGCGATGTGGACGGCATGAAGGCCCAGGTCAACGCCCAGAAAGCCGAAGTGCAAAAGGCCCAGGACAACTTCAGCCGCCGCAAGAACCTCGCCGCCGGCGGGGCGATTTCCCAGGAAGAGCTGTCCCACGCCCGCGACGACCTGACCTCGGCGCAAAACGCCCTGGCCAACGCCGAACAAAAGCTCAAGACCACCAGTGCGCTGGTCGATGACACCGTGGTTTCATCGCACCCGGACGTGATGGCCGCCGCCGCGCAATTGCGTCAGGCGTACTTGAACAACTCGCGCAGCACGCTGATTGCGCCGGTGACCGGTTATGTGGCCAAGCGTTCTGTACAACTTGGTCAGCGCGTACAACCGGGTACCGCGTTGATGGCGGTGATTCCGCTGGATCAGCTGTGGATCGACGCCAATTTCAAGGAAACCCAGCTGCGTGACATGCGCATCGGCCAACCGGTGGAGATCGAGACTGACCTGTACGGCAGCAGCGTGAAATACAGCGGCACCATCGACAGCCTCGGTGCCGGGACCGGCAGCGCATTTGCCTTGCTGCCGGCGCAGAACGCCACCGGCAACTGGATCAAGATCGTGCAGCGCGTGCCGGTGCGAGTCCACGTCAACGCCGAAGAACTGGCCAAACATCCGCTGCGGGTCGGCCTGTCGACCATGGTCGATGTGGACCTGCACGACCAGAGCGGGCCGGTGCTGGCGCAACAGCCACCGCAGAAGGCTTCGTTCAGCACCAACGTATACGACCGTCAGTTGACCGAGGCCGACGCGATGATCACCCAGTTGATCCACGACAACAGCGCCGCGGTCAGCAAGACCGCGCAACGCTGATTCGCCAATCCGTCAGCTGCGCCGGCAACCGGCGCAGCGCCAGACCTGTTTCAAAGGATTCGCGATGAGCAATAACGCGTCTTTCACGCCACCCAGCCTGCTGCTCAGCACCATCGGCCTGTCGCTGGCGACCTTCATGCAAGTGCTCGACACCACCATTGCCAACGTGGCGTTGCCGACGATCTCCGGCAACCTCGGCGTGAGTTCGGAGCAGGGCACCTGGGTCATCACCTCGTTCGCCGTGAGCAACGCCATCGCCTTGCCGCTGACCGGCTGGCTCAGTCGGCGTTTCGGCGAGGTGAAGCTGTTTGTCTGGGCGACGCTGCTGTTCGTGCTGGCCTCGTTCCTGTGCGGTATTTCCACCTCGATGCCTGAACTGGTGGGCTTCCGGGTGCTGCAAGGGGTAGTGGCCGGGCCGCTGTACCCGATGACCCAGACCCTGCTGATTGCGGTTTACCCCCCGGCGAAACGGGGGCTGGCGCTGGCGCTGTTGGCGATGGTCACGGTGGTCGCGCCGATTGCCGGGCCGATCCTCGGCGGCTGGATCACCGACAGCTACAGTTGGCCGTGGATTTTCTTCATCAATGTGCCGATCGGTCTGTTCGCGGCATGGGTGGTGACCCAGCAGATGAAAAAGCGCCCGGTGGTCACCAGCCGCCAGCCGATGGATTACGTCGGTCTGATCGCGCTGATCATTGGCGTCGGGGCTTTGCAGATCGTGCTCGACAAGGGCAACGATGCCGACTGGTTCGAATCCAGCTTCATCGTGATCGGCTCGGTGATTTCGGTGGTGGCCCTGGCGTTCTTCGTGATCTGGGAAATGACCGACGAACACCCGGTGGTCAACCTGCGCCTGTTCGCCCATCGCAACTTCCGCTACGGCACCATCGTGCTGATCCTGGGCTATGCCGGGTTCTTCGGGATCAACCTGATCCTGCCGCAGTGGCTGCAAACGCGGCTGGGCTACACCGCGACCTGGGCCGGTTTTGCCGTGGCCCCGCTGGGGATCCTGCCGGTGCTGTTGGCGCCGTTTGTCGGCAAATACGCGCCGAAATTCGACATGCGCCTGCTGGCGGGCGGGGCGTTCCTGGCCATCGGCCTGAGCTGTTTCATGCGCGCAGGCTTCACCAATGAAGTGGACTTCCAGCACATCGCCATGGTGCAACTGTTCATGGGGATCGGCGTGGCGCTGTTCTTCATGCCGACCCTGACCATCCTGCTCTCGGACCTGCCGCCGAGCCAGATCGCCGACGGTTCGGGACTGGCGACATTCTTGCGGACCCTGGGCGGCAGTTTCGCGGCGTCATTGACCACCTGGATCTGGATTCGTCGGGCGGACCAGCATCACGCCTACCTGACCGAAAGCATCACCCCCTTCGATCCGGCGACCCGCGAAGCACTGACCAACCTGGGCGGGGCAGGGGCCAAGGCCTATACGCAACTGGACCAGATGGTGATCAGCCAGGCGTACATAATGTCCACGGTGGACTACTTTACCTTGCTGGGGTGGATGTTCATCGGGCTGATATTGATCGTGTGGCTGGCCAAGCCGCCGTTTACGGCGAAGGCTGGGCCTGCGGCTTCCGCGGGACACTAAGCACCGCAGTACCCCTGTAGGAGCGAGCCTGCTCGCGATAGCGGTGGATCAGTCAACAGAAATGTTGAATTTGAATCCGCTATCGCGCTG
>NZ_JAHBDI010000056.1:0-15884 GCF_019956275.1 Pseudomonas sp. GL-RE-26 | reverse complement strand
CTCCAGAACCGCCGCCACCACCGTGACCACCGCCTCCGGAACCGCCGCCACCGCCGTGACCGCCACCGCCTCCACCGCCGCTGCCGCCGTCTTTGGCATACACGCTGGAGAAACTGCCGATGTAATCGGGCACCAGAACAGTCGATGCAGACAAGACCCCGCCTATTGCCAGAGCCAACAAACATTTCTTGAGCAGCATGATGCACCTCCGCTTGGAGTTGCGTCGTCACCTCCATATCGAACGCAATGTCCAGTGAGTTCCCGGCCGCCCATTGGAGCGGCCAGCCAACCGGCACAGCCATAAATCTGCAGTATTAACGAGCCACTGCGGTTTCCGTACGATCCCTCAGAGCCAGCCGGCATCGAAACGTGGGAAATATTCCCACATCACTTAGATTAGTCCTGTCAGCCCAAGTGTCAACGACCAGACATCAGGTCCAGGGCACGCGCTGAGCAATTGACCAAAAACAGACAGAGGACGCAGCAATAACCAATGAGTAGCTATGCTTGGTTTGTTGCCAGGCTCTCTTGGCAACATCGTGAAAGGAGGTGTTTGAAATGCAACTCATCACGTTGAAAATCGAAAAGCCGGATGCGACGAACTTCATTCTGGGTCAGACGCACTTCATCAAATCTGTCGAGGACATCCACGAAGCGCTGGTCAATACCGTGCCAGGGATCCAGTTTGGCGTGGCCTTTTGTGAAGCCTCTGGCCAATGCCTGGTGCGATGGTCTGGCACCAATAGCTCAATGATTGAACTGGCACAGAAGAATGCGAAAGCCATCGCCGCAGGCCATAGCTTCATCATCTTCCTGGGTGACGGTTTCTATCCGCTGAACGTGTTGAACACCATCAAAATGGTTCCAGAGGTATGCCGTATTTTTTGTGCAACAGCCAATCCAACCGAAGTGATTCTCGCCGAGACGCAGCAAGGGCGAGCAATCCTGGGCGTAGTGGATGGCTTTTGTGCCAATGACATCGAAGGTGATGAAGACATTCTGTGGCGCAAGAACTTGCTGCGGCAGATTGGCTACAAGCTGTGAATTGCAGGGCGAGCATTTCGCCAAAGATTTTCCTTTGGCTTCATTTTCTCTGTGCCAGAGTGCTTTTCTGCGATTTGCCCATCACGACCTGGCACCAGGACTTATGCCATACCAACGGCGAAAGGCCCGACTGAAGTTTGATACCTCTCGATACCCCACTCGTTCAGCCACTTCGCTCACTGTCAGCTCAGGGTTCGAGAGCAAATCGCGCGCTACGTACCGTCGTTGAATTTCAACAATAGCGTTGAATGTCCAGCCTTCGCGCTGTAATGCCCGATGCAATGTGCGCGAGGTTATGTGCAAACGTTCGGCGGTTTGATCCAGGCCAGGCGCGTGCGCCAGATCAGCCAGCACGATGTTGGCCACCGCTTCAAGCACCGATTCACGGCTGGTTTGCGTCGCATAATTCTTCAACGAGTTCGCCAGGGCATTGCAGACGGCCGGACTGCCGGCTGGGCGTGGCTCACGCAAAGCATCCATGTCCAGAACCACCTCATCGCGTGGGGCATCGAACTGCACCAGGTCTGCGGCAAGGTTCAGCCAGGGCTCCGGGTTTTCTGGTCGCGGACGCCGAAGGCGTAATTCGCGAATGGCATTGGTGGTACCCGGCAAACCTTTAAGGTGCTGGATTTGCAGCGCGCCCCAGAAATCCAGTTCTTCAACTGCTGGCAACAAGGCATGACCGGGTAGCAAGGCAACGTGCAACAGCCCATTTTTTTCCTCGATGTGTAATGCCATGTGCCCGGTCCACAGTGGCCAGTAGCGCGACAACTCTTCCAGCGACGCAAACCGGCTGGGCATCAGTTGCATCAGATAGGCCAGACCAAGCATCTGTCCCGGATCACTCTGGCGAGCGGCGGCAAGGCCGATGGCTGGATCACCACTGAGTTCGCGTGCCACTTCCCAGAAGCGTCGGGCAAGAAACGCCGGCAGGCGCACATGGGGCTGGCGCAGGCTGGTCAAACTCACGCCCCAGTCGGCTTGCAATCGCTGCAAGTCCAGACCGCGAGTCTCCAGTTCCTGCACCCCCGAGTTGATTATGCAGACGCATAACGACGGTCTATTTCGATGTGAAGGGAAACGATTTGTCGGCCAATGATTAACGTTTTTCAAGCAAACCCTCCCATCGTTGTCGTCCAGGCGGAGCAGCGTTTTGCACCGTCGCAAGCGCGACATAGTACGGACCTGGCAGCCAACCGCCAGCTCAATGCGCGCTTCAACACACTCACCAATACAACAAAAACAGGTGATTTAGCGCATGAAACGACTCGCCCTTTCTCGCAATCCCACACCGCGCCGATCACGGTTGCGCCCAAGCCTGTCAGTGGCAGGTATCACCTTGGCCACATTGACCGGCCCACTGGCCGCCCAGGCCAGTACCTGGCAAGTGAATGACGACTGGAGCCTGACCAGTAACACCACACTGACCCTGGGCAGCAGTTGGGCCCTGCGCAACGCCGATCCGGATCAACTGACCGTCGCCGATGCCCGGTCAATCGGCAAACGTGGCGCAGGCATCAACTATAACGCCGATGATGGCAAGCTCAACTTCGACAAGGGCGACGCGATCTCGCAGATTTTCAAGGGGCTCACAGAATTCGATCTGAACGATGGCGAACAAGGCGCCTTCGTGCGCGTGAAGTACTGGTATGACCATGCCTATGAAACCGGCAACGGCGATTTCACCCGGTTCGATGACAGTGGCTGGCAAGACCTTGCAAAATTTCAGGGCTTCGAAGTGCTGGATCTTTATGCATGGAAGAACTTCGAGATCAACGATCACCAACTCAACGTCAAACTGGGCAAGCAGGTTTTGTCCTGGGGCGAAGCGCTGTTCCTGCAAAATGGCATCAACGCCATCAACCCGTTGGATGCCTCAGCGTTCAACCGCCCTGGCGTGGAGCTCAAGGAAGGCCAGTTGCCGGTCGAGATGCTCAGTTTCAACTATGACCTGGCCGACAGCCTGAGCCTCGAGGGGTTCTATCAATACAACTTCCGGCCCTCGGTACTGGACGGCTGCGGCACCTTCTTCTCAGTCAGTGACAACACTCAGGAAGGGTGTCAGATGACTCAGGTCATCGTGAATCCAACCGGCAACCTGACCACTGCGCAGGCGATCCGCGCGCGCGCCTACGAGAGCCGTGGCCCGACTGACTGGCCAAAGGATGGCGGGCAATATGGCCTGGCCCTGCACAAGACGCTTGAATCACTCAATGATGCCGAGCTGGGTCTTTACTACGCCAACTACCACAGCCGCACACCGAGCCTGAACGGGTCAGTGCGCACCAGCCTGGCCGCCGGAACGTTGCCTACCGGCACGTACAACACTGTCTACCCGCAAGACATCCGCCTGTTCGGCATAAGCCTCAACGGTGTGGTCGGCAGCACGGCCGTATTCAGCGAACTGAGCTACCGACCCAACCAACCGCTGTCCTACAACGCCTCCGATGTGGTGGCGGCCATCGCCGGTGCCGGTGCCAGCACGCCGATTTTCGACGGTGTCGCACCGGCACTCGGCAGCGAGGTGCAAGGCTACAAGCGCAAGAAAGTCTGGCAATACAGCCTGGGGGCTACCGACAACATCAGCAACGTGCTGGGTGCCCAGAAACTCACCTGGGCCGCGGAAGCCGGTGCCAACTGGATCGACGACATCAATCTGGAGGAAGAACGCCTGGGCCGCGCCAGTGTGTTCGGTCGGGTGCAGAACAACGGGGCAGCCTGCTTCGTGCCTGCGGTCGGTGGCTTGAGTGCCGCACAAGCGGCCGAAAAGAACGCCGACTTCTGCAACACCCACGGCTTCACCACCGGTTTCTCCTGGGGCTATCGCCTACGGGCGGCACTGGCATTCGAAAGCCTGATTCCGGCCACGGTAGTGACACCCTCGCTGAACTTTCGACATGACGTAGAGGGCTACGGCCCTAACTTCCAGGAGGGGCAAATGGCCGCCGGTGCGGCGCTGACCTTCGACTACCGGAACAACTACTCGCTGGAGTTGGCTTACAACGACTTCTTCGGCACCAACAAATTCTCCACCCTCGATGACCGCGACTTCGCCTCGGTCACCCTCAAGGCCAGTTTCTGATGATGAACCTAACCATGACCGGATTTCCTTTCGCCCTTTCCCTGATCACCGTGTTGTGCTGCAGCCCGGCACTGGCCAAACAGAGCGATGCCACTCGACTGGACAACACCTTGACGCCCATCGGAGCCGAACGCGGCGCCAATGCCGACGGCAGTATTCCGGCCTGGAGTGGCGGCCTCAAACCCGGTGCCGCAGCCGTCAGCAGCGACGGTAACTACGCCGACCCGTTTGCCGGGGAGAAGCCTCTGTACACCGTCGACAAGAGCAACCTGGCGCAATACAAGCCCCAGCTCAGTCCCGGTCAGCAGGCCATGTTTTCCCGCTATCCCGAATACCACATGCGGGTGTTTGCGACCCACCGTACCGCGCGCCTGCCGCAGAAGTACCAGGAGCAAACCCGCGCCAACCTGGCCACGGTGTCCCTCGAAGAAGGTGGCTATGGCCTCAAAGGCTACCAGTTCGGCGTTCCGTTTCCCGAACCGACCGATGCCCTCGAAGTGTTGTGGAACCACCTGACACGTTTCCGTGGCGGTGCCGTTCGGCGCGAGTTCGCCTCGGCCGTCGTGCAGGCACGGGGCGACTCCACGGTGGTCACATACGATGCGATGAGCGCCTTTCGCGAGAACGTCACAGACATTGAACCGGACGCCAACGTGCTGTTTTTCAACCGGGTGTTGACCCTGACACCCTCGCGTTACTCCGGCGAAGTGACCCTGATCCAGGAACCGCTGAACCAGATCACCGAACCGCGTGCGGCCTGGCAGTACATCCCGGGTCAGCGTCGCGTGCGTCGCGCGCCTACAGTGGCCTATGACAGTAGCGCACGCTACAGCTTCGGCCAGGTGGTGTCCGATAGCGTAGACGGCTACAACGGTGCCCCGGATCGCTACGACTGGAAGCTGATCGGCAAGCAGGAAATGCTGGTCGGTTACAACGCCTTCCAATTGGCCAACAAGGCACTCAAGTACGCCGACATTCTCAAGCCTGGCTACCTCAATCCGGATCTGGTGCGCTATGAAAAACACCGCGTCTGGGTGATCGAGGCGTCTCTCAAGCCCACTGCCCGGCACGTCTATGCCAAGCGTCGCTTTTACATCGATGAGGACTCCTGGCAAATCATGGCCTCGGACATCTACGACAGCCGCGGCGAGTTGTGGCGCAACTACGAGGCGTACTTGACCCAGCAGCATGACATCGAGCTGCCGATCACTGCGGTGGAGGCTACCTATGACCTGATCTCCGGCGGTTATGCGACCAACTACATGACCAACGAAGTACCGAAGAAAATGGACGTCGGTTTCACCACGCAAAAAGCCGAGTTCACTCCAGCCCAACTCAAGCGCCTGGGCAAGTAAGCCCGCCAGGCTCCCCCGCCTGCTCATCGCTTCGTATTCAAGGACACGCTGATGGACGATTTGAACGATGTAACCGAACTGTTCGAGCAACGCCGGCACCTGCTCAAAGGCTTTGCCGTCGCCGGTCTGATCGGTGGTCTGGGCGCCCTATTGCCTGGTGCGCGCCTGCTGGCCGCCGACAATCGAGAGGAACAGGCCTACCAGTTGGGGCTCGCCGCATACGTGTATGGCTACCCACTGATTTACTTCGCCCGCCTGCGTTACAAGCGAATGATGGAAGGCGATCCGATGGTCGGTGAAAAGCACCGCTATGGCGCCTTTATTCACCGCCGGCAGACGGTGACTCCGGCAGTGCCGGGCATGCCGCAGACCGATACCCTCTACTCCAACTTCTGGGGTGACCTGCGGCAGGAGCCACTGCTGCTGCGCATTCCGGCGATTGCCTCGCGATACTGGAGCGTTCAGCTGTGTGACCTGTTTGGCGTAGGCTTTGGTGTACCCAATCACCGGGAGTTGACTGGCGAGACACTGATCGCGATGGTCGGCCCGCAATGGCAGGGCACGCTGCCAAGTGAAGTGGCCAAGGTTTACCGGGCGCCTTCGCCGTTGGTGTTCGGCGTGTTGCGCCTGTACTTCACTGACGAGGCGGATCGCCAGCAAGTGATCGCGCTTCAGGAGCACTTCAAGCTGTGCCCATTGAGCGCGTACGGTCAACCCGACTGGCAAGCGCCGCCTGCCCAGGTCTTCCAACCGACAGACGTGCAAGCGGACGCGTTGGCCGACTTCAAGACCTTGCAGCTGATGTTGCGAGAATGCCCGCCCCCGCAACATGACGGCAGCCTGCTGTCGACATTTACCACCATTGGCCTGGGCGCCAGCCAGCCATCAGACTTTTCCACACTCGACGAGGACATTCTCCGAGGTCTGTTGCGGGCCGAAATCGATGGTCGCGCCAGGGTGACTGCCACCACCAAAAACCTGCCCGGCAATCTGTCGAGCAATGGCTGGTTGTACCCGCTCAAGCACATAGGCACGTATGGCGACGACTTCCGCTATCGGGCTGGCATGGCCTTGCTGGGTACCGTGGCATTGCCCATCAGCGAAACCATCTATCTGATGTACCAGAAGGATACGACTGGCCACTTGCTCGACGGCAGTGCCCGTTATCGCGTGACATTCCCCGCCGGCAAACTGCCCGAGGCTCGGGCGTTCTGGTCCATCCACCTGTACCGCTACGAAGGCTATACGGTGATCCCCAATCCGTTGAACCGGTATTCCGTGGGCAGCCGTTCGCACTTATTGCCGTCCCCCGACGGTTCGATCACCCTGTACCTGCAAGCCAATGATCCGGGCGATGATAAAACCGCGAACTGGCTGCCGACCGAGGCCGGCAAGCCGTTCCTGATGATTTTGCGGGGTTATGAACCTACAGGTGATTTTGCTGCCCTGACCTGGCCAGGCCCCTTCGTTAGCCGCGCCTGACTTTGATTGCTGCTCAGCCACATCGACGCTTGGGGCCATGCCCCCTTGAACCGCCCCGGACTTAAGCGTCGGGGCGTTTTTTTTCGCGCCTTGCACAACCCGGGACCGCCAGCCATCCTGTGTCATTCACTTTCGATTGCGCCAAAGCCATGAGCCATGCCACAGCCGCCTCCCCAACGCTGGCCCAGTCAACATTGGCCACAGTGGTCAGTGCTATCGCCGGCACACTGCGGGGTGCCTACGCAATCGATCCGGAGCCTGTGCTGTTGAGTGTCGGTATCGACCCTGCGGTGATGCTCGACAGCGAGCTGCGACTAACGATGACGACACTCAGTCCGCTCTGGCTTCGCTGTGTCGAGTTGACCGGTGATGAAGCGTTTGGCTTGCGCGTGGCCCGGTACTTTCAGCCCGCACAGTTCTATGGCATTGACCTGGCACTCTGTACCAGCGCCACCTTTGGCGAGGCCTTGCAGCGCCATGTACAGATTATTCGCGTGTTGACCACTATCGCACTGCCTCAACTCTCGATAGATGCCAATGGAGACTGTCGCCTGGAAATCCGTCGGCACGGGCCGCAACGCCCTACCGATGCTGCACTCGACTGCTTCTTCCAGGCTTTTTGCATTCGCCTGTTCGAGCGTCAGACCGGCTTGCACGCGCGGCAGTTACTACGTCGCCTGGAATTGCCCCGCCCTCCTCCCAAGGACCCTACGCCCTGGCGGGCACTGGGATTGCCGGTAACGTTTGGCTGTGCCTGTGGTGCGATGGTTTTCAAGTTTGAAAGCCTGGCAATGCCCCTGCCCGGAGCCAATCCGCATCTGCTGGCTCAATTGGAACAACCCATCCTGCGATATCTGGCGCAACTTGGACTACCGCTGCCCCCCAGCGCGCTACGTTCGCGCCTGGCCGACATGCTCACCGAAACTCCCGATGTCCAGCAACTGGCGACCGAGCTGGACATCTGCCCGAAGTTGCTGCGTCGCAACTTGACAAGCCAGGGCCTGACCTTCAGCCAGTTACTCGATCAGGCACGCGAGGCTCAAGCGCTGGTGCTTCTGGCCAATCCGGCACTGAGTCTGGAACAGGTTGCCAGCAAACTGGGATTCAGTAGCACCAGCAGTCTGGTGCGCGCTTTTCGACGATGGCAAAACAACACACCCATGGCCTATCGACGCCAGGCGCTTGGTTAGTTCACAAAGCTCAAAGGTGCCCATGAGCAGCGCCAAGCGTGAGTGCATTTACCTGAGCTTGAAAACTCAGCACACTTAAACGGCCCAAGGACTTTGGGCTTGCGCACATACACAGGACGTTTTTATGCAACTCAAGCACCCATTCATTCGCACCACGCTTGCCGCATCCCTGATGCTTACACTAGGCCAGGCACCGTTCGCTGAACCGGCAACATACAAAATGACCACGCCCATTCCAACCGAGATCCAGACGCCAGACAGCGTCGATACGTCGATTGGTGAACTGAAGTTCTTCGATGGCGTACCCACCAGGGAGACCTCCAGGAAACTCTACGACCACCTGGACTTTCTGCGTGGTGTCGAAGTCTTTCTGAACGGCATTCCTGGCGCTTCCATGGTGGCGATCCGTACCGGATTGCGAGAAGTCGGCGCGGAAAATGGCACTGTCGGGATCTTTGAAAACCTGATGGATTCACGGTTGCTGTTTCTGACCGCCAATACCGAGACTATTTACTTCTGGAGCTGGCTGGACCTCAAAGATGGTCCGCTCATTGTCGAAACCCCGCCCAATATCCTCGGGGTCATCGACGACTTCTGGTTCCGTTATGTAGTCGACCTGGGTAACGCGGGTCCGGATAAAGGCAAGGGCGGCAAGTATGTACTCGTCCCGCCAGGCTATGAGGGCAAGTTGCCTGAGGGGTATTTCGTGGTGAAGTCCCCCACCTACGGGAACCTGCTGTTTGGCCGTGCATTCATGGAGAACGGTGATACCAGGCCAGGTGTAGCGAGCCTGAAAAAAGGTCTGCGCGTTTATCCACTGACGTCGCTCAAGTCGCCACCGCAAACCAGGTTCATCAGCCTCTCCGGCAAACAGATGAATACCATCCACGCCAATACCTTCAAGTTCTATGAAGAGCTGAACCAGATCGTCCAGGAAGAACCTGCAGGTGCCTACGGTCCGGACATGACCGGGCTCATGGCCGCCATCGGGATGCAGAAAGGCAAACCATTCGAGCCTGATGCACGCATGAAAAAAATCCTGACTGACTCGGTCGCTGTCGGGAATGCCACGGCACGCTCAATCGATTTCGATAACCGCAATCCCATGGCGCTGATCTATCCCGACCGTCACTGGACCACTCCGTTCATTGGCGGCAGTTATGAGTGGTTGAATGACGGCGCCCGAAATTTCGATGCGCGCACCATGTTTTTCTATGCGGCCACGGTCAATACCCCTGCGATGGCCATCGCCATGCCAGGTATCGGCTCGCAATACACGGCAGCCAACTTCGACAATGAAGGCAACCCTTTTGATGGTGCGAAAACCTATCGGTTAAGAGTACCGGCCAATGTCCCCGCCAAAGACTTTTGGTCAGTCGTGCTGTATGACACCCAGACCCGCTCGATGCTCCAGACAGACACCCAGTTCCCAAGCTTGAGCAGTGCCAAGGGCCTGAAAGCCAACGTCGACGGATCGGTTGATCTCTATTTTGCGCCGAGCAAACCGGCCAACGCCGAAAACTGGATTCAAACCATACCGGGCAAAAGCTGGATGACCATCTTCCGCCTGTACGGTCCACTGAAACCCTGGTTCGATAAGAGCTGGCAATTGAATGACATTGAACCGGTCAAGCAATAGCCAAACGAGCGGCTCACGAAAGCTTGTCGGGCACAAAGCCCATGGGGAGCACCTGATGTGGTCGCTCCCCCTGAAAATGAATCGCGCGCACGCATGCTTAACCGGCCCATCTACGCGGCGCGTAATGCCCGACGCAAGAGCGGCTCACACCGTCCCAAGACGCTGGCCTGTCCAGCCTCATGATGTAACGAATCAAGTCAAAATGTTTACCTGCAGAGCAGATCCTTATACGATGAACTCCGTTTCTACTGCTCTCCGTCGGGCCTGAGCAGGCCTTGGTTATTATGCATGACAAAGCGACTTAACAAATTGTGCTCTATGGCCACGCAAGATTTTGCGCAAAAAACATTCAAGAACTGTATACAGGTTCAATCATTCGTATAACCAAATACAAAAACATTGAGCACCTGAACGATGAACAACCCTGATTTACTGGCCGAAAGCTCCAAAGCCTTCAGCATAGTTATAGTAAATTACAAAACACCAGAAATTACCAAGATATGCCTGGACTTATTGCACCAGCATTTTGGCAGCAACAGCGTCCCGGTATGGGTGGTTGACAACTATTCCGCCGATGAGAGCACTGAGTACTTACGAACTCTTGACTGGATCAATTTGATCGAGCGCTCTGTTTCCGCACCAGAAGCGGGCCATATTGCACATGGCAAGGCACTTGACCTGGTTCTGGAACGAATTGACACCGATTATTTATTCCTGATGCACACCGATACATTTGTTTTCGACAAGAATGTTTTTCCGATGATGCTGAATAAATGCTTGAAAAATCCAAAGGTCGCGGCCGTCGGTTGTGTCGAGCAATTAAACCGCGGTACCACGCGATCTGTCTGGCGCTATAGCTCACGACTGTTCAAACATCACTTCAGACGTCTGAAAATCTCCATGGGATTACGTTCCAGAGAACCAAAACCGTACAAAGAAGTCTATTTGAAAAGTTTCTGCACGCTATGGAACTGCAAACTTGTCAAACAGCACAATATGCACTTTTCGATGGATGATCGAGTGCCAGGCTATACACTCCAGGACCGCATGATCGAGCTGGGTTATGTCGTAGAAATGTTATCACCGGGTAAAATCTTCAGTTATCTGGATCACATTCAGGCCGGCACTGTCGCAGCGGCTGGCGGCTATGATAAAACTCATAGACGAACCAAAATGTACAACAACATCCTTAAGCGTCTGAACAAGGACGACAGAAAAAATTAAGCTACGAACAGACGCAACGAGCAGTGCGTTCAACGCTGTTTCAAGTCACCCAAAAGTCGTTTTATCAAGTTACTGGAGCGGTAATGGCACCCATCACTCAAGCACTACCTATCACCCTGTCCCCGGAGCTTGATTTCGACCAAAATGCCGCCAGCGCCTTTGGTGCCTCGTTGACCGGCAGCTATGTTCAGGCTACGCCATTTCCGCACATAGTCATCGACAACTTCTTGCACGAAGACCTGATTGCGAGCATCTGCTCGCACTTCCCGGTCGAGCCAACCAACAACGAAATGCTCTACGAGCGCGGCTATAAAGGTCAACGCAAACGTCAAATCAGCCCCAACGAATGCGACGCCTATTTGAAGACTGTTTTCAACGCCTTTAACTCGGCCCCCATGTTGCAGTTTCTTGAAAAGCTCACAGGCATCGAGGGATTGATACCCGACCCCTACTTTAGCGGTGGCGGCCTGCATGAAACGAAAAGCGGTGGTTTCCTGGGGGTGCACTCGGACTTCAGGCTCAACAAAAAGCTTAATGTCGAGCGCAGACTGAACATCATCATTTATCTGAATGAAGACTGGCAGGAGGAATACGGCGGCAACCTGGAACTTTGGGATGTCGGCATGAAGACCTGCCTTAAGAAAGTCCTGCCCATTTACAATCGCTGTGTCATTTTCAACACAGACAAGGACAGCAATCATGGGCACCCGGAGCCTTTAACCACTCCGGAGCACATCACCCGCAGGTCTATCGCGCTTTATTACTACACTGCGGGAACCATGGCGATCGATCCGGCACAAAGAAACAAGACCCACTACAAACCAAGGCCCAAGGATCGTTTAAGCCTGAAGTACTACATCAATAAACTGATCAAGAAGAAAAACTGAACTGCAAAGCGCCCGGAAACGGACAATGGCGTCATACCGCGGACCAGCAGGAATTGTCCCGGTATGTCGATACCGAACAGGGCGCGCAGCAGGTAACGGCCAGGAATCAGTAAACGTGGCTGAGCAACAGTCCGGCCTCACCATCCGGGCTGGCGTCAGAAAATCCCTTGACGGCATACAACTGAAACTTCCATTCCTGATTGAGCTTGTGCGTGAGGAAAAGTGTGATTTCCTTGATCTCGTCGCCCGTGGAAACAACCTTCTGCCGCCAGTCGTAGGACACGCCCGCCGTGGTGCGCGCGAACACGGGCATGGCGAAGCCCAGACCGGCGAATATCGGGTTGTCGAAGTCGGAGCCCGACGGGTCACCGAACTTTTTCCAGCCCAGGGTAGCGAACCCGGTCACGGGACCGAAGGCTTTGGCAACATCGACCTGGGCGGAATAGTCGGTTTTGCCGGTGCCCAGGCACTTGTCTTCGTCGGCGGTGGGCAACTTGACCTTGCCGATCAGGTCCACGAACAGCCCGCTAACGCTGCCGTCGAGTACGGCATAGTCGGCACCGGCAACGGTGTCGCCCAGACCACTTTCCACCTTGCCGCAACCGCCAGGCAGCGGCTCGCCGTCAGGGCCGACCGAAGGATTGGTGATGCGTAGCCAGGGCACAGTGAGCTTATAGGTCATGGGACCGGTTTCGTACCTGCCCACCAGCGGGACGTACCAGGTTTCGGACGTAGTACCGGTGCCATAGTCGCCTCGCGAGTAGTCGGTTCCGATTGAGGTCGTGAAGGTATCGGCCAAGGCCGGCAAGGCCAGGCTGGCAAGCCAACCGACGAGCAGGATGCGCTTGGGGTCCATGTTCACCTCGTGTCTGGCGTCATCGAAGTTCACACGCATGTTTTGTTGCGTGACTTACCCAGCCTAGTTACTTATGACGAAAGTGCATCATGGCTGCACTGTTTAACCCGACCTGCCGGAGTGATCGATTTTCTCAACCGGCTCAACCTTCTCGACTTTTTCTACCTTCTCAACTTTTTCTGGCCGATCAACCTTCTCTACCTTCTCTGGCCGATCAACTTTCTCGACTTTCTCCGGACGTTCTACCTTCTCTACTTTCTCTACCCGCTCTACCCTCTCCACTCTCTCGACTTTGCCGGATTGATCGACCTTCTCGACTCGCTCTGACTTGCCAGACTTGTCCACGTCAACGCGCTCTATATTGTCGCCACCGCCATGACTGTCACTGCCCCCGTGGCTAGTATCGTCGATGACACTGCCCGCGCTCTCGGAGCGACCGCTCCTGTCACTGCCCGAGTTCCCCGAATCCCCCGAACTGCCAGAGTTGCCAGAGCCGCTCGAGTTGCCCGAGCCACTTGAGTTGTCGGTGTCTTGCTCGCTGGAACCGAGTCGTCCGTGCCGGTTACTTGTTGGCGAATCGGAGCGCTCGCGAGGCAATTCGATACGCGTTGCCTGCACCTCCCGCGCGCCGGTGAACACGCCGTTGATCCGCACGCGTCGATCCAGCGTCAGCTGCGAAGCCTGCACACCGACAAACACGGTGTCGCGTGCCAGCGTCACATTAAAGCCACCCACCACCAAATGGCGGTCCTGCCGGCTCTGTACCAGGCCCTCGATCACCGCATTGTGTGCCCGGCCAATGAAAGGCAGGCTCGGATCGGGGCGGCTTTGGTTCACGTCCAGTTCGCGACCGGACCAGTGGCCGCGCACCAGCATTTCCTGCGCCGGGCCTGGGTGATTGCTGAGTTTGATTCCCTGGAGATAGCCGCTGCGATCCACCGGGCCGATGGCACTGGCCTCCTTGAGGCCGGGCGCCCGGTCGATACGGCTGGCCACCACTTCGCCACGAGCATCGCGCAGCCCGCTGACCCGTACGGGATCACCCAGGCGCAGACCGGCAGTGACCTGGGCACCGTTGGCCAGGCGTACCGGTTGCCCCATGACGCGCATGGGCATGGAATCGCGTGGCAGGGCTGTCAAAGGGCCTTCGTAGGCGTGCAGGATAGAAATGCGCCCAGCCTCCAGACCGCGCCGGGAGTTGAACGCTTCCACGGCAACCACTTGGCCTATCGCCAGGCTGGTACTGGAGGTGGCAATGCCGTTCTCGTTGACCGGAACGTTTTTGTTGAAGTGCACTTCCACGCCATTGACGCAGATCGAGGCAAACCCGGTGATGGTGCCGACAATGCCGGTGCCACCGATTCCTCCGTTATCGTTGCTGATGCCCGTACCACCCACGCCGCCTGCAACGGCACCAGTGCCGCCAATGCCGCCAGGGCGTTTTTTCAGCGGTGCGCCGGTACCGCCGATCCCGCCGTTGTCGGTGTCGATGCCGGTACCGCCCATGCCGCCTGGCGCTGCGCCCGTACCGCCGGTACCTCCCGGCGCCTGGATGACCGGCACTTCGCTGATGCCCGCGTCATTCTGGCTGACACAGGCTGGGGCGGCTTGCAGCACAATCGGAAGCCCGAGGCCCAGAGCGAGGGCGATTGCACGAATCAGGCGCAATTTGACGGTCATGATTCAGGAGCTTTTGGCGAATTGGGATCGGAAGCTTCAGTGTAGAAGTAAAGGCCGACCGTGATGCGCTGACGCGGTTCAAGGCTGGGCAGATCCCGAAATTCCAGTTCGGCGGCGAGTCGATTGAAGCTCAACAGGGCCTGCATTCCCTCGCTGGCCACGGCCTCGCGCAACGCCTCGACGCTCATCGGGGCCAGTGCGTCATAGTGGACGCTACGTTCAAAAAAGGCCGGGCCTTCGCTGCTCAGATTGTGTACCGCAGCGCAGGCATGATCGTGCAGGTTATGCCCCAGGTAAGCGGTTTTCTCATCGAAGCCCTTTTGTGGCACGAAGGCCTGGGCTTCAAGGTGCACACGCTCCTGTTCGTCGAGGCGCACGACCCCCAGGCGCAGCCATTCGTCCAACACCACCCGCGCCCTGATATCGGTGCTGACCTTCGCTACCAAGGCGTCAAAGGAACGGTCGCCGCCGACACTGGCCAATCGAGGCAGTGGCAGTGGCTGGCCGGCGTCGTTGCAGAAAGGCGCGCGGGCCCAGGCGTTGACCAGTTGCGCACCGAACGTGATGTTTTCCGGAAGCGTGGAAGCAGCCGGGTCGCCGGTATTGCGCAAGCGCCGTACATCCTTGCGATGCACACCGGTGAGCAGGCTGATGCGGCTGTCGCTCGGTGCCTTCTCGCCCAGGCGGAACTCACGGTCCGCCACTTCGACGAAAACCTCCTTGAGCAGGTCGGCAAATACCAGGTAGGTGACGCCTTTGCGCAGCATCAGGCGCACCAGCGGCTGCATGACATGCCGCAAGGCTTTGAGGAGCGAGGTGGGCAACGTGGACGATTGCATTCAGCGAATTCCTGGATAGATAACCCCAGTATAGCCATGTGGGAAATAATCCCATGAACCCACGTGCGTATTTTTTGCCGCGCCTCATGCAAAACCGGTCCCCAGGGTTTTGCATGAGCCACTAAACGCTTCAGATCCGGCTGTTGTCGTCGCCGGGTTAGCCGCCGGCATGGACGCCGCGGTCATCACCCGGCTCACCGCCAACGTCGACACCGCGGTCATCACCCGGCTCACCGCCGACGTGGACACCGTGGTCATCACCAGGCTCGCCGCCAACGTGGACGCCGTGGTCATCACCAGGCTCGCCGCCAACGTGGACGCCGTGGTCGTCACCGGCCTCGCCGCGGGCGTGATTGCCGTGGTCGTCACCCGCTTCCGCATGGGTACCACCGCGACCGGAATTCGCGCTTCCTGGACCGGAATTACCTGAATTGCCATGGTCGCCGCTGCTGTGACCGCTGTTGCCACCGCTTCCACTGTTACCGCCGTGGCCACTGTTGCCGCCATTCCCGCTGTTACCGCCGTGGCCACTATTGCCGCCATTCCCGCTGTTACCGCCATGACCACCGCTGCCGCCACCGCCGCTTCCGCCGCCGTTTCCACCAC
>NZ_JAHBDI010000066.1:0-230913 GCF_019956275.1 Pseudomonas sp. GL-RE-26 | reverse complement strand
GGTCGCCGAGCTTGACGTCGGCGTTGCACATGTCGGCGCGAAACAGCGTCTCGCCGAAGAAGTCGAAAAACTGCCGACCGGCCGGGTGCTTGCGAAAGAACTGGCCGCCCTGGTGACCGGGGCAGGCGAAGGTGGCGTTGGCCGCCTCGGTGTAATGTTTGAGCGCGTCGAAGAACGGCGGCAGCAGGCTTGCTTCATAGGCCTTGGCGGCGGTTTCCAGTTGGTTGCCATGGTACTCAGCATTATTGCTGGATAAGTCGAAGACACCATTGACCTGCAAGATGACATCCTGCAGTTGCTTGTAGATCGCCAGGGAGCGATTGCTGCGGCCCTGAGAGGCCACCAGGAAGATCGGGATATCGAAGCCGGTGCGCTTGATGGCATCCAGCACTCCGGCGGCCAAGTCATCAACGCAGAGCACGGCGACAGCGACATCGGTAAAGTCCGTCTGATCGAATCGGACGATTTCGCGGGTATTACGAAAACACTCCCGGACCGCATCGCTGGCAGCGATTTTCAAAGCGTTCATATCCAGAGTCTCTCGGTCTGCTTGACGTTGAAGTTCCTGGGACGAGCACCTTCAGTGGCATCATGTCCCGGAGTCCGGAGCGATTGCCCTATTGGGTATAGTTCATTTTTACAATCTGTTACCCCTTGTCGAAATTTTATCGGTGAATGAAACACCCCATCGGTTGCCTCCAACCTTTGGGGTGCTGCTCATCCAGCCATCAGCTGCGCCCGACGGAACCTGTCACGGGCAGGTTCCCGAGCAGCTTGAGCCCGGTGCTCTTCACGAACGTCTCATAGTCCATCGGCTTCTCGATCCGGGTTTCTGCGTTAGGCAGCACGTAGGCCCAGGCACGTTGGGACGATGCGTCGTACACCAGTTTGAACAGCCGGGTCGGCACCCAGACCTGGTTGTCGCCGATGGTGGAGTGGCCCGGGTCAAAGAGCGGACCGGTAAAGACAAACACGTTGCCATCGGCGCGCTTGGCAAACTTGCGGACGTCAGACTCGACCTTGCTCCAGATCTTCCGGTTGTTGGTCGGGTCTTGCGGCACCATGTTCGACAGCGCAAAGGATTGGGCCATCGCATTGGGGCTCGGGGCATCGGCTGCCGGGGATTGATGGCCACGGTCCACCGCCGGGTGCTGGCTGCGGTAGTCGCTCAACTCGGCGCGCCCACTCTTGGGAATGCGTGGGTCCGGGTAGAACTGGTTGGTGCGCTCCTCCCCTTTGGCATCCTGCAACTGGGCCGCGTTCAGGCGTTCGACCACCACCAGCGGGGTCCTGCTGGTTTGCGAGTACAGCACCGCGAAGTTGTCGGAACACAGCGCCAGGGGTTTCATGGAGGCAGGTACTGTGGCCGTGTTGATCGGTTTCGCTGCCGGGAACAGGTCTGCGCAGCCGTCAAACGATGCCTGTTTCTGTTTGCTTGAATAAAGGTCCAGGGCCGCGTTCTGGCTGATCGAGCCCGAGCGGGACGCTTGTTCATGTTGCGCGGTGGGCGGCTTGAGGAGGTCCAGTAGACTACGGGCTTGTGCCCCGGTCGAGAGCAAAACAAGGGCCAACAGCCCAACTGCAATTTTGCGTAGGTACATGGGTTAAATCTTCGAATGGGATTGAGGGGTAAACGTACGGCGAGGCCCGATTCACGGAACCGGGTGGGGGGCGTTGCCTGTTATGTGGCGGCGATCATGCTTTCGCTGTCCTTGATCAAGTTACCGATCCGGGGCCGGTCGGTTCGACCGCTGAGGGTCGTGCGGGGTGTATGGACCACGACAAGATCGGTTAGTGCAATGCCGTACTCAGCAGCCATATTATTGTGACGCTGTGGTGGATGACTTATCCAGCACCGCTCGATACCCTTTCGCACCCTGGTGCCTGACGGCCGTTCAGGCCAAACCACACTTCATCCAGACGAACCAAAAATGAAATCCTCCGCAGGTTTGCTGTTGTCAGGTATCGAGCTGGACCGTGCCAGTTCCATCCCCTTGTACCGCCAACTCTACTTGCAGATTCGCAAACAGATTCTCAGTGGCAGAATTCAGGGAGGCGTGCGCCTGCCGTCCACCCGGACCCTGAGCAAGGAACTGCAGCTGTCGCGAATCAGCATTCTCAATGCGTTCGATCAACTGATTGCCGAAGGTTTTCTGACGTCGCGGACCGGGGCCGGAACCTTTGTCGGCCATGAGTGGGAAAGCCGCGGTATCGATGACGATGAGCACAAGCGCCAGCCCCCTCGCCTGTCCGACCTGAGCCAGTCCATGCTGTCGTTGCGCAGCGATCATTTCCGCGGTGTTTCCTATGCCGACTGGGCGACCGGGAGCCCGACCTCGTTCCTGCCCAGCCACAGCGCCTACGATGCATTCCCGCAATCGGTCTGGAAGCGCCTGTTGAACCGTCACCTGCACAAGCCGACCAAGGCCATGCTCGGCTATGGCGAACTACAGGGATTGCTGGCCCTGCGCGAGGCGATTGCCGAGTACGTCTTCGATGCCCGTGGCATTGATTGCAGTGCCGAGCAGGTGGTCATCGTGTCCGGCGCCCAGCAAGCCTTCAACCTGCTGGGCATGCTGCTGCTCAATCCGCAGGACAGTTTCTGGATGGAGGATCCGGGGCATATCGCGGCACGCATTGCGCTCCAGGCCCAAGGTGGTCAGGTCGTGCCGTTGCGTATCGACGAACAGGGGATCGATGTCCAGCAAGGCCTGACCCTGTGTCCTGACGCCCGCCTGGTGTTTACCACACCTTCCCGCCAGCACCCCCTGGGCGTCACCATGAGTTATGGGCGACGCCAGGAACTCATCGACTGGGCCGCCCAGAATCAAAGCTGGATCATCGAGGACGACTGCGACAGTGAGTTTCGCTACAACGGCCGCCCCCTGCCGGCACTCTATGCCATGGACCAATGGGCCCGGGTCATCTACGCCGGCACCTTCAGCAAAGTGCTGTTCCCCTCGCTACGACTGGGTTACGTGATACTGCCGAACGCCTTGATCGAACCCTTCTGCACCCTGCGGGCGGTCATGGATCGCAGCCCGCCCACACTGCTGCAGGCCGTCACGGCGGACTTCATGCGCGAGGGCCACTTTCTCGGCCATATTCGTCGAATGCGCGCGCTGTACCAGGTTCGCCAGCAGGCACTGGTCGAACACCTGCAGAAACGGCTGGGGACTTTCTTCAGGATCACGCCGGTGGAAGCCGGCATGCACCTGATCGCCTGGCTACCCGCGCATCTCGATGACGACGCCCTGGCCAGAGAACTCGGCCAGCATGGCATTCATACCTATCCCCTAAGCGACTACTGCGTCGAACATGTGTTGCCGCCGGCGCTGTTGATCGGCTTTGCCAGCACCCCTGAGGACCAGGCCGAAGCGCGCGTCGAAGCGCTGGCCCAGGCCCTGGACAAGATGGGCTATCTGCAGCCGGCCACTTGACGCAAGGCAAGTGGTCTTATGATTTAACTGATAATGGATCTATCGAGAGTTCCTGACTGGCGCGATAAAGGCTGCGCCGGTAGACCCGGTGTCTGAACCAGGAACGACTCGAATGAACAATAAGATCCAGGAACGATTCAACGCCCTGCTCAGCCATAAGGCTGTCGAGGCCGAGGCTCCCCCCCTACTGACCGAGGCATTGGCCCGCCAGTTGCTCGACCGACTGGCGCAACTGCGCCTGTTTGCCCATGCCTACCCCTTGCTGACCAACCTGACCCACGGCCGTGTCACACCTGCCGACCTGCTGGACTTCGCCTATCGCCACGAACTGCAGGGCCTGAGCCTGCACTTGCTCGACGGTGAGGAAAACAGCCTGAGCCAAATGACAGCCGCGCAGCTTCAGGCGTTCGCTGCCAAGGCCAATGCCTTGGGGCTCGATGTGCATCTGGAAATCAGCAGCACCCTGAAAAAGGATGTCGATCAAGTGATCGCCATAGCCAGGGCGCTGGGCACCCGCAACATCCGTGTCTACTCACGCTACGAAGGGGCGCTGTCCCAGGTCATGGACGTGATCGAGTCAGACCTGCACTACCTCGCGCAACAGGCAGACGAGCACGACCTGTTCTTCGACTTCGAGCAACATGAAGAACTCAAGAGCGGCGAGATCGCGCAACTGCTGAGCCGGCTGAACCACCCTCGCCTGCACGCCCTGTTCGATTTCGGCAACATGATCAATGCCTGCGAACAGCCCCTGGCGGCACTGCGCGCCCTGGCCCCGCACATACGCCAGACCCACCTCAAGGGTGTGCGCATCGTGCCTGAGCAAAACGGCTTCGGGCATTACGGCGTGCTGCAAGGCAGTGACGAAGACGACCTGCCCAGCGCACGCATGTTGTTCGAACTGCTGATGCTCGGCCAATCAACCCCGCAAGTGATCGCCTTCATTCTCGAGCAGGAAAACCACTACGTCGCCCCGGCGTTCCGCCAGGTCGACGAAGCCGCCGACCCGTTCATTGCATACCGGGAAATGAGTGAAACAGCGCTGCCGGAGGGCTTCTCGCTGGAGCGAATGCTGGCCGATGAGCACCGCTGGGCAAACAACCAGGTCGCCTACGTACGCGGTCTGCTGGCCGAGTTCCGCACCCTGGCCGAGTTGACCCTGGCCCATTGCGCTAACGCCTGAACCTGACGTGCCCATCGGCACTGCCTACCCAATCAAGCCTGGAGAACAATAATGACATCCCACGACAAGGCCAAATGGCTCAGATTCCTGATTCTCATCCTCGGTGGCGGCACCATCTACAAGCTGGCGAATCTCAAAGACGCCTTCTATATCCCCATGCAAGAGTTCATGGGGCTGTCCCACACTGAAATCGGCGTGCTGCTGAGCGCCAACGCCATCATCGCCACCGCGCTGTTCGTGGTGGGCGGCATGCTCGCCGACCGGTACGACACGCGCAAGCTGATCCCCCTCGGCCTGATCGGTACCGGCGGCCTCGGGCTCTACCTTGCGACCTTTCCGCCCTTCAGCAATCTGCTGGTTGTGTTCTGCCTGCTGGCCGTGTGTGCCGACTGCCTCTTTTGGCCTTCGCTGCTCAAAGCCATCCGCAACCTGGGTGACGACAAAGAACAGGGGCGCCTGTTCGGCTTGCTCGAAGGTGGGCGTGGCGTCATCGATACCCTGGTCGCCTTCTCTGCGCTGGGCGTCTTCGTCGCCATGGGCTCCGGTGAAAACGGCCTGAAATCGGCGATCTTCTTCTACTCGGTCATCGACATTCTTGCCGGCACCCTGACCTGGCTGCTGCTCAAGAGCGGCAAAACCCAGTCGACCGTCAAGCCGAAGAACGGGTTGTCCAACCTGCTCGAAGCCATCAAGGTGCCGGGCATCTGGCTGGTCAGCCTCAACGTGTTCATGGTCTACATCGTGTACTGCGGCCTGACCTATTTCATTCCCTACCTCAAGGAAATGTACGAACTGCCCGTGGCCCTGGTAGGCGCCTACGGCATCATCAACCAGTACTTCCTCAAAATCCTGGGCGGCCCTGCCGGTGGCTTCATTGCCGACAAACAGTTCAAGAGTTCCAGCCGCTATCTGAAGTGGGCATTCCTGGCGTTGCTGCCGCTGATGGGCGCCATCATGCTCATCCCGAAAAGCCCGGATTACATCTACGCAGGCATGGCGGCCACCCTCTCCTTCGCGCTGATTGTCTTTTCCATGCGCGGCGTGTTCTGGGCCCCCATGGGTGAAGTCGGCATTCCCCAGCACATCACCGGTTCAGCCTTCGGCATCGGTTGCCTGATCGGCTATGCGCCGGGCATGTTCGCCTACGTCATCTATGGCGCAATCCTTGACCACTTCCCGGGTCAACAGGGCTACAACTACGTGTTCTCGTTGATGAGCGTATTGGCCATTGTCGGGTTCATGGTGTCCAGCCTGCTGTATCAAGCGGTCCGCAAGAATGCCACGATCACTGGCAAGGTCAGCGCCGCGCAAGCCTGAACATAGGCCGGGTGTATACGCTGCGGCGGTAACCGAATCCCCTCGGTTACCGCCGCACGGTGCCGCCATCAAAAGGCGAAATCGGCCTCGTCCATGGCCATCAGGCAATGGGCTCCGCCTCGCAGGCTTTCGCGGTGGCCACTGGCACGGGGCAGCACCCGGCGCCAGTAAAAATCCGCCGCTTGCAGCTTGGCCCGGTAGAACCCAGGTTCGTCGGTGCCTGCATCCAGTGCGGCTTGGGCACGCACAGCCGCCTGCAACCACAGCCCGCCCACCAGCACGTAAGCGCTGTACGCCAGGAAGTCCACCGACATGGCGCCGATTTCCTGCACATCACGTCGACACGCCTCGACCACTTCGTTACCCAGTTCACGCCACTCGGCGAGACGCTGCTGCATTGCCTCGGCCATTTCCCTCAGCGCTGCTTGCGAGCCGGCCGCATCGACATGCACGGTCAGTTCATCGATCAAGGCACCCAACTCGGTGGCGCCATCGCCCAGCACCTTGCGCCGAAGCAGATCCAGCGCCTGGATACCGTTCGTCCCCTCGTATAGCTGGGTGATGCGGCTGTCGCGCATCAGCTGCTCCATGCCCCACTCGCGGATGTAACCGTGGCCACCGTACAACTGAACGCCCAGGCTGGCGACTTCCTGGCCGACGTCGGTGAAGAAGGCCTTGACGATCGGAATCAGCAGCGCCGCCCGACGACTCGCCTTCTGGCGAGCCTCAGGTTGCGGGTCGCCGTGTTCGAGGTCCAGTTGCAGGGCGGTGTAGGCCGCGAGCAAGCGGCAGCCTTCGCTCAAGGTTTTTTGCGTCAGCAGCATGCGCCGGACATCGGGGTGCACGATGATCGGGTCGGCACTCTTGTCCGGCGCCACCGGACCGCTGATGGCCCGCGATTGCAGACGCTCGCGGGCATAAGCGAGGCCACCCTGGAAGGCGGCCTCGGCGATGCCCAGTCCCTGCAGGCCAACCTGGAAGCGTGCATCGTTCATCATGGTGAACATGCACGCCAGCCCCTGATTCGCTTCACCGATCAACCAGCCTTGTGCGCCGTCGAAGTTCATCACACAGGTGGAAGCACCCTTGATGCCCATCTTGTGTTCCAGTGCGCCACAGCTCAGCGAATTGCGCGGCCCCGGTGTTCCATCGGCCGCGGCAATGAACTTGGGCACCAGGAACAGACTGATGCCCTTCACCCCAGCCGGAGCATCCGGCAAACGGGCAAGGACCAGGTGAATGATGTTGGCGGTCAGGTCCTGTTCGCCGCCGCTGATGAAGATCTTGCTGCCGCTGACCTGATAACTGCCATCGGCTTGAGGCTGGGCGCGGGTGCGCAGCAGGGCAAGGTCGGTACCGGCCTGGGGCTCGGTGAGGCACATGGTGCCGGACCATTCACCACTGACCATTTTTTCCAGATAAGCCTGTTTGAGCGACTCGCTGCCATGACGATGCAGAGCGAGCACCGCGCCTTCGGTGAGGCCGGAATAAATGCGAAAGGACAATGAGGCGGCCATCAGCATCTCGTGAAAGCTGGCCGAAACCAGCTGCGGGAAACCCTGGCCGGCGAACTCCTGCGGCCCGGTCATGCTGGCCCAGCCGTTATCGACGTACTGCCGGTAGGCGTCGCGAAATCCCTGGGACGTGGTGACATGGCCGTCGATCAGCTGACAACCCTGCTCGTCACTGTTGCGGTTCAGCGGTGCGACCACTTCGCCGGCGAAGCGGGCGGCTTCTTCGAGGACGCCGTCGATGGTTTCCCGGTCCAGGCCGTTGTTCAAGCGCTCACAATGCCCGCTGACATCGAACAGTTCGTGCAGCACAAATCGCATGTCGCGCAGGGGAGCTTGATACTTCATGGCAGGCCTCGTGGGTTGGCAGAGTGGAAAAGATTGCCGTCACCCTAAGCAGGCGCCTACTATTTTTGAAATTTCATTTTCATATGCCTGGTATTTGTAATTTGAATTTAAAAAGCTTCGATCTGAATTTGCTCCGGGTGCTCGATATGTTGCTGCGCGAACAGAACGTGTCGCGAGCGGCCGAGCGCCTGGCCCTCAGCCAGCCCACCGTCAGCAATGCCCTCGCCCGCCTGCGCTCACTGTTCGACGATCCCTTGCTGGTGCGGGTTGGCCGTCACATGCAGCCCACTTCCCGGGCGCTGGCGCTGGAGGGGCCGATTCGCGCGGCCTTGCAACAGATCGAACAGACACTCAATGCCGGGGAAACCTTCGACCCACGCCTGAGCCAACAGCAGGTGCGCATCGCCCTGACCGACTTTGTCGAACAGCTGTGCATGCCGCCCTTGTTGGCGCGCCTGGGAGAACTGGCGCCAAACCTGCGAATCGACGTTGCTCACCTCGCCCCCAGCCTTCCTGCCGAGCTGCTGGACCGGGGTGAACTGGACATGGTTCTGGGACGCTTCGAAGAAGTGCCGGCGCGTTTCACCCGCCGGGCCTGGCACAGCGAAACCCTGCGGCTGGCGGTGCGCAAGCAGCATCCGCTGGCACATCACACACTCACACTGGATGACTTCCTGGGGCTGCGCCATCTCTGGGTGAGTGGCGGCCAGTCGCGCGGCATGGTCGATCAATGGCTGGGCAAGCAAGGCCTGTCGAGGAAAATCGTCTACACCACACCCAACTACCTGCAGGCGGCGCACCTGGTCGCCCATTCAGACTTGAGCGTCGTCCTGCCGACCCAGTTGGCCAATCAATTCGCGCAGCTGTTACCGCTGCAGGTGTTCGAATTGCCGTTCGACGTCGGCTCGTTCCACCTCGAACTGGTGTATCTGGCGCAACGCCAACATGAGCCGGCGCTGGCGTGGCTGATCGAGCAAATCCTGGCAGTGCGGCCGACTTGAACGGACGATGGTCTGGCTGATCATCGGTGGTGTCTGGTACACCCGTGAAACTGTCGGATCGCTATGCAGTGAACTACTGTCAGTCATGGGCGTGGCGCCCACAGCCAATCTCCAGATATCCGTTTAGTTGCAGGGTTTCCAACCGACTTATCACGATGATCACGGAACCAGGCCGATGGAAAAAGATGCAAGAGTCGAATCAAAAAACCAGACGTTTACCCCGCCGGAAACTGAGGCCCCGGGCGAGCCAGCCCCTGTTCCCGGTGTGGCTGGCAATGGCATCTGGCGCATACGCCTGGGGGGCCAGGCGCGCAACCTGAGCCACTCGACCCAGTTTGTCATTGCCGCCGCGGTGATCCTGGGGCTGACCATGTTCTTCGTCGGCAATCTGGTGAGCGAACGGATAGAAAACGCCGCCGTACATAGCGCAGCAGAAGCAGCCGCCCAGTACATGGATACGTTTCTGGAGCCCTATGTGCAGGAGATGAGCCGGGACAACGCCCTCTCGGCTGCAAGTGTCCAGTCCCTGGACCGTCTCGCGGAAAACCGTTCGCTCAAACAGCACATTGTCTCGATCAAGATCTGGCGAGCGGATGGCACGGTGATCTACGGCACGAACAAAGCCATCACCGACCGAAAATTCCCACTCGATGAGATCACCGAGGCACTCAAGGGCAATGTGGTTACCGACCTCAAAGACCTGGACGAGGATGAAAACGAGTTCGAGCGCAAGCTCAACGTGCCGCTCTATGAGATCTACGCACCCCTGCGGGACTCACGTACCGGAGAGATCATCGCGGTGGGCGAATTTTATGAAAAGGCCGACAGCCTCAAGCGCGAGATCGATCGCGTCCGGCAGCAGGTATGGGTGGACGTAGGCACCGCGACACTGGCGATGCTGACGCTGCTCTTCTTCATCGTGCGACGCAGTGACAAGATTATCCAGCGACAGCAAGTGGCATTGCGCTTGCGGCTGCAGGAGCAAACCCGCTTGCACATCAGCAATGCCGAACTCCAGCACAAGATGGCGACGGCTACCCAGGAGTTTTCCCGGGTCAACGAACTCACCTTGCGGCGCATTGGTGCAGACCTGCACGATGGGCCTGCGCAGTTGTTGACCTTGATTCTGATCCGCCTCGACGACCTGGCCGAAAACTGCTCCACTGTCGATCAGGAGTCTCTGGAAACCATTCGTGGCGCCGCCACCGACGCATTGAGTGAGGTCCGCGATTTATCACGAGGCCTGGCACTTCCGGAAATCAACGACTTGAGTCTGGAGGAAGAGTTGCAACTGGTCGCGCAACGGCACGAGCAACGCACTGGCACCAGGGTCACATTAACCATGGATCAGCTACCGGAGGCCGCGCCACTGCCGCTCAAACTCTGTTTGTACCGTTTTGTGCAAGAAACCCTCAACAACGCTTACCGTCATGCCAACGGCGAGGGTCAGGTCATCCGGGCGCAATACGTTGATGAGGTACTGAACATCAGCGTCAGGGACGGTGGTCCGGGCATGACGGAGGACGCCATGCTGCTCGAGACATCCGGCAGAACCCGATTGGGGCTCGCCGGCTTGCGTTATCGCGTTGAATCCCTTGGCGGGTTGTTCAGCATCGACTCCAGCGCCTCGGGTACGTCGGTCAATGCACAGTTCAAACTCTAGTCAGAGCCGCTGCGGGCATCCATTTGTGTTTTCCCTTCGCCGTTGTGAAGGCGCCCGACGGCTTCGCGCTCCCAATGACGCCGTAGAGCCGTGACCGCTTCGACGCGATTTCGGGCGTGCAGTTTGTGCATCACGCAGCCCATGTGGTGCTTGACGGTTTTTTCGCTGATCAACAGCCTTGTCGCGACTTCCCTGTTGGTCAGTCCCTTTGAAACTTCTCGAATGACCTCCTCCTCGCGGTGGGTCAGATCAAAATTGGGTGTTTGCGCTTCGTGCTTCTTGCTGTTACTCAGCAGTTTGTCTGCAAACTCGGGGGTGATATAGGTCTCACCCTTGGCAACCGCCCTGATTGCCAGGATCAGTTCCGGTCCGCTGACGCCTTTCAACACATACCCGCGCGCGCCGGCATCCAGTGCCAGAAGGGCGTCATCTTCGGATTCCGAAACCGTCAGCATCAGCACCTTCACATCCGACAGTTCAGAGGAAATGAACCGTACCGCGGCAAAAACATCCCCCGGCATATTGACGTCCATCAGCATCACGTCCGGGCGCACCCTCTGGGCAATATCCCTGGCATCCTGCGCATTGGCGCCCTGCTCCACGACTTGAAGATCCGCCCGTTTCCTCAACGTATTGGCAACGCCCTCACGCAACATCGGATGATCGTCGGCTATGCCGATGCGAATGGATGGACTCATGACCCGCTCCCGAAAGGATAAGCACTCGAACATTAATTGATTAATAGCAGGGAACCGGGGGTCACGCCGCTCACCAATCGTATGTCCCAGGTGCCAGGCGTTCGAAAGTCAGACTTAGGTCGGATGAAACCGGATCTTCATCCAGCAATTAACCTTACAAAACACTTTACCTTTAGAGTTCAACTATTTGTTTTAAAAGGTTATTAAACAGATAAACAAACAAAGGGCTTGATAAAGCCCGGATCTGCCTTTCATCCGACCAACAGTCGCTCTTCTGCCCTCAGGCACAGCCCTGGATCGCCACTGTTTTACAAAACCGGTGGCGCGGACGTTCCGCTAATCCTCGAGGAGCCAATAATAGATCCGCCCCTTTATGCCCCTTCAAGTTGATCGCGCAAAAACTCGATGAACCGCTGGGTTTTCGCCGGCAACAGACGCGTCTCGGTCAGCGCATACACTGAAACCGCAGTGGCGTGCCATTCAGGCAAGACCTTGAGCAGCTTTCCATTGATCAGGTCTTGTTCAGCGATGCCTTCAGGCAGCAAAACGATACCCAGGTCCAGTGATGCCAGGCGTCTGAGCATACCGACGCTGTTGAGTTCGAATCGTCCGCCCACATCGACCTCCACGCGCCCTGCGTCGCCGGACAACGTCCAGCGGTCTGCACCTGGACCGCGCAATCGCAAACACTCGTGGCGGCTCAAATCCAGAGGCTGCTGCGGGGCACCGGACATTTCCAGATACTTGGGCGAGGCATACAGGCCGCGCCGCAAGCTGGCGAGTTTGCGGGCAATCAGATTTGAGTTCGGCGGTTCTCCCATTCGGATCACCACGTCCACCGGATCACTGATCAGATCCACCTGGCGCGGGCTCAGATCGAACTCAAAACTGATACCGGGATAAAGCCGGGCAAACTCCGCGATCAATGGCGCCAGGTAGACAGTGGCGAAGTCCACCGGCAACGAAGCCCGGAGCAACCCGCTTGGCCGGGCCAGCATCTCCCCCAACTGTTCGTGCGCCAAACGGGCTTCATCGACGATCCGTTTGCAGCGCTCAAAGTACAACTGGCCAGCCTCGGTCGGTTCGATCTTGCGTGTGGTGCGGTGCAACAGCCGCAAGCCGATGCCTTTCTCCAGCTCGCTTATACGCCGGGACAGGGTCGAGTTGGGGATCCCCAGGGTTTCTGCCGCACGACTGAAACTGCGCGCCTTTACCACCTCGACAAACAGCGCCATATCGTTGAGATATTCCACGGCATTATCCCATTAGTGGATTAGTCATTTCGTTTTTCGCGGATTTATCCCGAATTCGAATTGATCAATCATAAACACATCACCTAACTTGCTGTCAGGAGAGTCATCATGAGCTACGAAAAATTCAGTGCAGACAATGCCGCCCTGCTGTTGATCGATCACCATGTGGGGACAATGGGCTGGGTCAAATCCATTCCGTTCCAAGAGTTGAAACGCAATGCCCTGATGCTCGCCAAAGCGGCCAGTATCCTGAAACTGCCGGTGGTGCTGACCTCCAGCATGGAGGAGTACGCACAAGGCCCGCTACTCAGTGAACTGGAGCAGATCCTGCCTGCCGAGTTCGCTACGCGAGTCAAACGCCTGGGTATCGTCAATGCCATGGACGATGAAAACTTCGCCGCCGCCGTCAAGGCTACCGGGCGCAAAAAACTGATCATTGCCGGTGTCACCAATGACGTCTGCACCGTTTACCCGGCCCTTAGCCTGGTACGTGACGGCTTCGACGTTCAGGTAGTCGCTGATGGCGGTGGTTCACCCAGCGTCATGGCCGATGACATCGCCCTGCGCCGGATGGACAAGGGCGGCGTGACATTGACCACCACCAACCAACTGATTGCCGAACTGGCTGGCAGCTGGGCGACTCCAGAAGGTGGGCAGTTGGTACAAGTGCTGATGGAAGCGCTTCAAGGTTAAGACGTTTACGCGGTGTACCCGCAACAGTTACATCTGTCAGCCCGTGTGCGCAGCCTGATCGATTTCCTGGTTGAGCGTTTCAGGCACATTGACCACCTGGATGAAACGGCAGGCCTGCACGACTGAACAGCCTGGCCCGCAGTCACTTCGGCCAACCGCGGGCAGCGATGAAGCCGGGGTGAATGACAGCATTCGGCCATCGATACATTCAGAAAGCGGCCACTTCTTTTGGCCCGGACACCCCGCACAATCGCACCCTGTATTGGGGGATATTCCCCGCCATCGGGGGCCTTCACCCTGGCTGCCCATACGCCAGTTTAAAGCCGGCAGGCAAGGGAGCGAGGCGTAGAGCCATTAGTCACTTGCTGTCACTTTTGGCGGGAAATATGCATCACTCCCATCCCGGCTCGACATCAGACATTTCGCCAGCCGGGCTGGAGGCAGTGGCTCGATGCCCATGCATTGCCACGCTCCGAGGAACCCGTCAGAGGTGTTTGCGATGAAACTAGATACCGGAAGGTCGAAACCTAGTGCATTGTCCAAAACCAGACTGGCGCTGAGCATCTCTGCTGCCGTGATCATGTTGGGGCTGGGCTTGTCCCAGACCCAGGCAGTCCCCCTCGACAACACCGATCCACCGCCTCCTACCGACCCATCGGCGTTCACCAACCCGCCCGCCGACCCCGATGCCGCATCGCGGGACTTGCTCAAGCTGCCTCCCGCAAACGTCGGCGCCTTCGACTTACCCAATGGTGTGACCGGTAACCGCAAGACCCCCTTGGTCGACAATGTGCTACCACCCGATCAGCAAACCAGCTTCAATATCCCCACTAACGGTAATCCCAGCCCGGTGTTCGGGGTTCAACCGTTCACACAGAAGCTTGAACTGTTCGAGGAATTCGGCTCGAACAAACTGGATGCGACCGACCCGCCATCACCTGTTCCATTTCCGGTTCCGACGGTGGGCCCCGCACCGGCGCAAGATCCATTGAAGGTGGCGCGTAGCGGCCCGTCGCCGGATGCGCTGGACGCTTTTCTCAGGCAGCCGGCATTGACGCCCTTCCCGACAGAGTTCTCCAATGTACTGGACCGCAATCCCTGGAAGGCGCAGATCGAGGATTTCCTCAATCGCCGAGTCGATTCGCCCGCAGAGGGCCGGCCGCCGGGAAAAGGCTGGTCGCACCAGCGTTTCAATGAGTTTTTCCCGCGCGACGCCTTCAAGACGGTGCAAGCAGGCGCGCACGTCAACAGCGGCTTGCGTGATCGTATGCAACGGCATAACTACGCCGTGGGGGAATTTGCGCCAGGCGGGCTCTATCACAACACCAACGGCAACCCGGCCAACGAGGGCACGACCAAGGGCATTCAAGTGCAGTTTCACGAAAACTTTCCTGTCCAGGACCATAATGCGGTGTGGACATTCGATGGCACCTTTCCGCCCAAACTGCTTCTAGTACGCTATGGCCAAGCGATGCTGATGCGTCATTACGATGCCTTGCCCATTGACCCATCGGCCAACCGGGGCTTTGGCCTGCACACCCTCACCACCCATGAACACAACGGCCACTCGCCCGCCGAAAGCGACGGCTTTACCAACGCGTTCTTCTTCCCGGGCCAGTACTACGACTATCGCTGGCCGATCCAGTTGGCCGGTTACGACACCATCAATACCAGCGCTGAGGATCCGCGTGCGGCATTCCCCTGCGACCCCGGTGAAATCCTGTTCGTCAACGACGCCAGCCCCGGCTTCAAGACCTGCAACAACGGCACCATCAAGATCCGTGGCGACTGGCGCGAAACCATGAGCACCCACTGGTTCCACGACCACATGCTCGATTTCACCGCGCAGAATGTCTACAAGGGCAATGCGACGATGATGAACTACTACAGCGCCGTGGACCGTGGCAACGAGTCGGTCGACGACGGGGTCAACCTGCGCCTGGCCAGCGGTTCGGGGCTGGGGTGGGGTAACCGCGACTATGACGTCAACTTGACGATCGCCGACAAGGCCTGGGACCAGGCCGGCCAGTTGTGGTTCAACCCCTTCAACACCGACGGTTTTCTCGGTGACCAGGTGCTGACCAACTGGGAGTACAAACCCTTCCTGGACGTACGTGCCCGCCGCTACCGTTTGCGCATTCTCGACGGATCGGTTTCTCGCTACTTCAAGCTGGCGCTGGTGCGTCAGGTCAATGGTAATGGTGGCGAGTTTCCTGGCCCGAACAACTCCGGGATTTCCTATAACCGGGTGCCGTTCCACATGATTGCCAACGACGGCAATATCATGGAGCACGCGGTGCCGTTCGATGGCAGCCTGGACCTCGATGGCGACGGCGACACACAGGACAACAATGCCATTCTGCCGATGCTGGGCGTTGCCGAACGCTATGACATCGTCGTCGACTTCGCGAAAAACGGCATCAACCCGGGCGACAAGATTTTCTTCGTCAACATTGAGGAGCATGAAGACGGCAAGCGTCCAAAACGTGACATTCCATTGGCGGATGTACTCTCCGAGAAGTACCTGCCCGTTGTCAGGCAAACCAGCAACGGGCCACAGTGGGTCAACGGTGACCCGGGCGTGGGCCTGTTCCTGCAACTCAACGTCCAGCCTTACACCGGCCAGGATGTCAGCATGAATCCGGTCGACTTCGAGCCCGCCAAGCCTGGCAAGCCCGAGGGCAGGTTCATGATCCCCTTGCCCTTGCATCGTGATGACCCTGCCGATATCGCCCGGCTTGCCCAGGCGCGGCACCGCACCTTTATCTTTGGCCGCTCCAACGGCACGGACTTCAAGCCCTGGACGATCAAGACCGATGGCGGCAGAGGCTTCGGCATGGACCCGCGCCGGATTTCAGCCGCGCCACAACTGGCCACTGGCCCGACACCGGCAGGGTTCAAGGGTGAAGGCACGCTGGAAATCTGGAAGATCCAGAACGGCGGCAATGGCTGGACTCACCCGGTGCATGTGCACTTCGAGGAAGGGGTCATTCTCACTCGAGGTGGCAAACCGCCGCCAGAATGGGAAAAAGGCGCGCGCAAGGATATCTACCGTGTAGGCCGCGATTCCGACAGCCTCGACGATGTCGAAATGGCCATACACATCCGTGAGTTTGCCGGTACCTACATGGAGCACTGCCACAACACACAGCATGAGGACACGTCGATGCTGCTGCGCTGGGACTCTGAGCACCCGGGCCAGTTCCAATTGATGCCCACACCCTTGCCTAGCTGGGACGGCGTGAAATTCGTGGCCTCGGTTGCGTTACCGACATTCCGTACGGGAGATGGCGTCGGGCCACAGGCCGGGGTCAACAATGACCAGGAAGATAGCAGTGGTAGTGGTAGTGGCAGCAGCAGCGGCAGCGGCAGCAGCAGCAGCAGCGGCAGCGGCAGCGGCAGCGGCAGCAGCAGCAGCAGCGGCAGCAGCAGCAGCGGCAGCGGCAGCGGCAGCAGCAGCAGCAGCGGCAGCGGCAGCAGCAGCAGCAGCAGCAGCAGCAGCAGCGGCAGCGGCAGCAGCGGCAGCGGCAGCAGCAGCAGCAGCAGCAGCAGCGGCAGCAGCAGCGGCAGCGGCAGCGGCAGCGGAGGTAGCGGCAGTGGCCGTGTCAGCGGAGGCAAAGGCTAGCATCGTCTATCAAACGGCTGATTATGTCGTCAGTGAACTGCCGCAGTTATTTATTCAAGCAATAACCAAAGGTTCACAAATGCTGACTTAATGAACATTCAAGCGTGGGAATATCTGGAGCCATGAATTCGCTCCCGCGCTTGATCCGTCACCAGTTGCACCCTTCCCTCCCGAAGGTGCGGGCCCGTCCGTTGCCGCGCCTACCCACTTGAGGGCAGCGGCAGCGATTCTCGCCAGCATTCATCACGGGATCAGTGAAAACGTCGATCCGGGCGACCCGGTTGAAGGCAACGGCGACGTCCCAATATGCGAAGAAACTGTCCCGCTGCGCCCATGGCAACGCGCCCGCGATACCTACTATAGGACCGGCCTCTCTGCCCAATCGGCAGGGTCGGTTACCTATAACCGGATGCACATATTGCGCACCGCCGTACAAGCACGGACTGGAGACAACAATGACAAAAGTCGCCGCAACCCAAGACACTCCTACACCCCTCACCCCCTCGGCACCTGCCATTATCCGGTCGTCAGTGCGCCAGCATTCGATCAAGGTGCAGATTTGCTCCCCCGCCATCGGTGCCGAACTCAGCAACATCAACCTGGCCGATGCGGCCCAGGACCCCGAACTGATCGCGCAAATCCGGGCACTGTGGTTGAAGCACAAAGTGCTGTTCTTCCGCGACCAGGACATCACCCCCCTGGAGCAACAGCACTTCGCCGCACAATTCGGCGAACTGGAAGGTCATCCCCTGGCGCCGAGCCATCCGGAGGCGGACAAACTGCTGATGCTGTACCGCAACCTTGACCCGGGCAAGCCCAAGAGCTTTGTCGAAAAGGCCAGCCGCGAAAACCTCTGGCACACGGATGTCACCTTCAAGCAGGCACCGCCTCGCGGAGCGATATTGCGCTGCGAACAGGGTCCTGAATCCGGCGGCGATACCCTGTGGTCCAACATGGTGATGGCTTACGCGAACCTGCCCGAAAGCATCAAGCAAAGGATCGAAGGTCTGTACGCAAAGCACAGTGCTGATCAGACCTTTGGCGCCCAGTTGCCCCGTGAACAGCGTCACGCCATGGCCGCGAAGAATCCCGCCGCTGAACATCCTGTGGTGCTTGTTCATCCCGAAACCGGCGAAAAGGTGCTGTTCGTCAACTCCGCGTTCACCACCCATTTCTCGAACTTCTTCAACTTCGAGGACATCCGCTACGGCCAGGACTTCATGCCGGAGGCTCATCACCTGATGAACTACCTGACCTCTCAGGCCGCAATTCCGGAGTACCAGGTACGCCTGAAGTGGCGAACCAACACGATTGCCATGTGGGACAACCTGCAAGTCCAGCACTACGCCGTGGCCGACTACGGCAATGCGCCAAGAAAGATGCTGCGCGCCACCCTCGCAGGTACCGCGCTCAGCTGATTCGAACAGTCTCCCCAGATCCACCAGAGCACCCGACCATCAGCGATTGTCGGGTGGCCCTGGCTGCCGATGAATACTCGATCTGAACCGCATCAATGGAGATAGACATGCTCTACGAACACGTCGACACCGCCGTCATCGATGGTCAATCGCTGCCGTGGGTACCCTTTACGCCCTATGCGCAAAACGTCCTGCTGAAGTACTTCAAGCTCGACCCGATCCGTGGTGAATGGATCGTCATGATGAAGGCGCCACTGGACATGCAACTGCCCAGGCACCATCACACGGGGACTGTCATGGTCTACACGATCGAAGGCCAGTGGAAATACAAGGAGCATGACTGGGTCGCAGGCCCCGGCAGCATCGTCTACGAGACGGCGGCATCGGCTCACACGCCTGAAGTCGTCAGCACGGGTAGCACTGACGGATACGTGCTCACGCTGGTTCATGTGACGGGCGATCTCGCGTTCCTGGACGGCAACGACAACATCGTCGCGCTCGAAAACTGGAAGTCTGGATTGCATCGCTATCTTGCTTATTGCGAGCAGCATGACATCGCACCGAAAGACCTGACGGCATTCAACTGAGTAACAGTCATTGCTGCGAAAGGAGCGAATGGGGGGGCGAGCACTCAAGCGCGCCCCCATCGTCAGAACTGCTCGAGAAACGTCAGGAGCAGTTCATTGACATGATCGGCGCTTTCTTCCGCGGCGCTATGACCTACGCCGGGTAGCAGTACCTTCTTCTGTAACCCGGGTAGATAGGTGTCGAGTTGTTCGTAGAGCGCGCGGATTTCGACCGGCTCCAGTGACGGGTCGGCGGCACCACCAATGAACAGGCTCGGCTGGCGTACCACCGCACCGTCGAGAAACGCGGTGATCTCCCAGTTCCGGTCGCGACAGCGGTAGTAGTTCAGGGCACCGGTAAACCCTGTGCGCGTGTACTCAGCGACGTAGTAGTCGAGCGCCCGTGCGCTCAACCACGACGGGAACTCGCCCTTCGGTTCAGTGAAGGCGTTGAGAATCGGCTCACCAGGCTCGACGAACAATCGCCAGCGTTCAGCGCCGACAGCGCTGCCGGAAATCGAGTAGAAGACGCTGCGCAAAGTCTTGCGCGGATCGCTGGCCAACTCGCGGTCCGGCTTGTCGAGCTGCTGGAAATACAGGTGGTGATACACCCTGCCCTTTGCCATTGCCTGCAAACCTGTGGTCGGCTTGACCTTGCCGCGCGGAGGCACCGGCGTATTGAGCATCACCAGGCCACGGAACAGATCCGGTCGCAACATGGCCGCCGCCTGGGCCACCCAGGCGCCCAGGTCGTGCCCGATGATCACCGCGCACGTTTCGCCCAGAGTCGCCATCAAGCCCACCATGTCGCCGACGGCCTGACTCATGTCATAGGCTTCAATGGCATCGGGTCGATCGGTTTGGCCAAAACCCCGTTGATCGGGGACCACCACCCGATAACCGGCCTCGGCCAACGCCACGATCTGGCGCCGCCACATGTACCAAAGGTAGGGAAATCCGTGCAGCAGGATGACGAGCGGGCCCTGTCCCTCGTCGATGTAATGCATGTGTATGCCGTTGAGTTCGGCAAAGCGGTGGTTGAATGCATCAGGGTCGTCGGCATCCACCTGCTCCATTGCAGCGAGCGGCTGACCGACGCGCATTGCAGTGTGCGTATCCATTATCTACCTCCGTCGTTTTGTAGTTGTCGACTTGAAGGTAGCCCTGGGAGGCTGTCATGCACTAAGCTCCTCAGGACACAATCTTGTGAAATTGGGACACGGGGACGCATGTATACCCTGACGCGAAGTGCCAGCCTTACCGCCTATGAGCAGGTTGCCCGCTCAGTGGGGCTCGATCCATTTCGCATGCTGCGGCTGGCCAGGTTGCCGGCCAGTGTCCTCGACGATCCGAACATCATGATCAGCATCGATTCGGTGGGTTGGCTGCTGGAGGAGTCAGCCCGCCTGTCCGGGCAAGAATCCTTCGGATTGTTGCTCGCGCAAACGCGGCAACTGTCCAACTTCGGCATGCTCGCGCTGCTCATCCGCGAAGAACCGACACTTCGCGCCGCCTTGCAATCCTGCGCGCGCTACATGCGGTTGCATAACGCCGGAGTGGAGTTGCGACTTGAAGATGCAGGCGACCTGGTGCTGCTGCATGTGGGTGTGAATATGCAGGGTGGTCACGGTGTCTGGCGCCAGGCCATCGAACAGTCGACGGGCATTGGATTGCGGACCTTGAGCGTGCTCACGGGCAATACGTTCCGCCCGGTAAGGGTCAGTTTTACCCACGAACGTCCTTCCAGCCTTGAAGTGCACCACCGCGTGTTGGGAACAGCGATCGAGTTTTCCCAGGAATTCAATGCCATCGTTTGTCGGGCCCGCGATCTGGACATGCCAATCCCTGCGGCTGACCCTGCGTTGCATCGTGAGGTGAAGCGATCGCTGGACCTGCAGTTGGCTAACCTGCGCGACGAACCGACGCAGCGGGTACGCCAGATCGTCAAGATGCTGCTGCCAGGCGGACTGTGTTCTGTCGATGGGGTGGCCCAGCATCTTGGCATGCATCGACGCACCCTTAACCGACACCTGGCGGCCGAGGGAGAGAGTGTCACAACGATCATCAATGCTGTTCGTGCTGAACTCGCCGAAGAGTATCTGGCCAACAGCAAACGCCGACTGTATGAGGTGGCCGAACTCCTTGGCTTTTCCTCGGCCGGTGACTTTTCACGCTGGTTCCGCAGCCAGTTTGGCAAGACACCCTCGGCTTGGGCCGCCTCCTGCCGGGAGAGCAAGGCGACACCTGCGCATTAACCCACCTGCCATGCTCCAATCCGAGACGCGTTACCTGTTCGACGATGGCAATGACGTGTTCATTCTTTGTAGTAAGCGCTAGCGTCGTCGAGTTTCAACTTCGCGGGTACCGCCTGCTTCGCCGTTTCGGATCCGGTCGACAGGGGTACGCTCTGCGTGACGTTGGACATCCGGGTGATTTCCACCTGCACTTTATCCTTGCCGAGCAGGTAGTCGGCCAGTTTCTGGGAAAACGGCCAGTAGTTCAGATCGGCTGTCAGGGTCAGCGGCCCGACGGCGTCGGCCGGCACCAGGAAGGAGAACTCCCCGATATCGTAGCCCTTGGGCAGAATGCGGTTGTCCGAGAGAATCTGCGTGGCGTTCCAGACCTCGACGTCCAGCGGATTGCCGTCCTTGTCGCCTATGTGCACCTTGAAATTTCGTGTGTTGACCTCGGTCTTGCCGTCCTTGATCGAACCCAGGCGATAGATCTCGCGACCACTGGCATCCTGCACCCGAAAATCGATCCACATCTCCCGACCCTCTGGAAAGCCGGTCGGCAGCTTGTGCCCGGCGCCGACGTTGGTCACTTTGACGGCTACCGAGGTGTATTGCCCGGGCGTCATGGCTGTCGGCACTTGCTCGAACTTTATGTCCCCGGCGCGCGTGAGCATGTCGCGTGCGCGTTGCGCGCCCTCCTCCTGACCGAGATGCTTGAGCATCATCGCGTTGGCCCCGCTGAACCAATGCGAGGCGACCTCCTCGCGGTCAGGCCCCATGATCGCGGCCTTGCCCGCAAACCCCGGCATGTGGCAACTCTGGCAAGTCACATTGTTCAGGCTGTAGGTGCTCTCCTGCCATTCATCGTAGGTGCGCTCCACCGCCACGCTGCTGAAGGGGTGCGTGACGTTGTGGCAGGTGCCGCAAAAGTCCGAGCGGGTGTGCAGAGCGGAATACACGGTGTCGTGATAAGGCGAAACGGCATCCCGGCGCGGGCCGAACTTGGTCGGTTTGCCGTGTGCTCGCGGGCTCAGGACATAGGCGCCGTTGTCGAGGCCCGTGCGGGCACTGATGTTGTGGCAGGTCTCGCAATCGACCCCGGGCATCGGATGGTTCTTCGCACTGTCTTCAATCGAGGAGCGGTTGACTTGCGAAGTGATCTGCCCGGTCGTGAGACCGATCGGGGTATGGCAGCCGGTGCAGAAGTTATCGACCTTGCCCTCGGTGGCTGAACTCGCACGTTTGAGCAAGGCCCGATAGATGGGTTCATCCCAGGCCTGGGACATCATCGACGAGCGCCACTGCTTGTAGATCTCCGTGTGACAAGCACCACAGACCTGGGCATTGTCAAAGTCCTTCACATTCAAGATCAGGTTGCCGGTGGTGTTGGCCCGATGGGGAAAGAACGGCATCCCGCCAATCACATGCATGAGCCTGGAGCGTGCCGGCTCCACCCACTTATCGTTACTTTGATTGTCATTGCCCTGAGGTTCGTCGGCCGCCACCAGCGTTACCGTGAGCAGGCAAACCATCGTCCATGGAATGATCAAGGCCGAAAACGGGTGCAGCGCTGGCTTGGAGTGCTTCATAACAACTTCCCCTGGACAGTTGCAGAGGATGACTGCGGCACTTCCATTGAGTAGCCAGGGGTATTTCGTGATGCAACCCAACGGTTACATCAATCACTCAATGGGGGGTACTTACAGCTCCACGGCGTCCCGACACCTTTCATGAACGGGATACCCTCGCTCAGCAATTACCCTGCCATCGATGTAACAATACTTGTCGGCACGCCTGAACGCCCCGCAAACATTGCTCGAAATTAGAAATTCCCGAGCTGATGGAGACGCGAATCCTGCTGGGGAATCGCGCCCATTAGCGGGGGGAATTCACGCCGAAATCGGGGGGATTCAGATCAATGGCCAGTCCTGCGGTACAACCGCCGCACAACATCCGATAGCCGTATTACCCTGCGCAAAGGGTTTCTGCGCACAGTGCACCTCGCAAATCCGGGGCCACTCACTTTACTGGATACGACTTACTCTCTGTCCTTGGTCGACCGGATGAGACTGCCCCGTAACTTCACAATCGCCTTCTGCATCTGCACGAAGTCGTCGGGGTCAAGTCCGGTTTGCGGGAAGCCGTCTTCGGTGAGGCCTTCACGTAGTTTTCGCCCCTCTTTGGTGAGACTGATCCGCACCTGGCGTTCGTCTTCCGGGTCGCGCTGGCGCAGCAGATAACCCATCGCTTCCAGCTTCTTCAGGATCGGCGTGAGGGTATTGGATTCGAGAAACAGCTTTTCGCCGAGGCTGCCAACGGTCTGGTTGTCTTCCTCCCACAGCGCAACCAGGGTGATGTATTGCGTATAGGTCAGGCCGAGCCGTTCGAGCATCGGCTTGTAGGCCTTGCCGAAGGCCAGGTTGGTGGAATAGACCGCAAAACACAGGAACTCGGAGAGTTTGAGATCCAGGGCGGATGTCTTGTCGGTGTTTTTCATGGGCGTTCTCTTGGTTCAATCTGGCGAGGCTGAAACTATACGTCGTACGCGATGGTATCGGTAGTGCGTATAAACACCGACGGCCGGCTCACCGGGAAGATCCCCGGTGAGCCGGCCGTGCAGTGGGTTATGCCGTCAGGACGTTGATGTCGACATCAATGTTGCCGCGTGTGGCCTTGGAGTAAGGGCAGATGGAATCGGCGTTGTGGGCCAGTTCAGTCGCCACCCCTTGGTCAAGCCCCGGCACTCGCAGGGTCAGTCGGGCCTGGAGGAAGTAAGCCGCGCCGGTCTGGCCCAGATCGACTTCAATGTCGACGGCGGTGTCGGTCGGCAGTGTCACTTTCATCTGCTGGGCGGCCAGCCCCACCGCTGCGATATAGCAGGCCGACCACGCTCCGGCGAACAGTTGCTCGGCTTTCGGGTGTGGCTGGACGGCAGTGAGCACATGTGCCGGTGTGTCGCTGCCGGGGGACGACAGCACGATGTCGAGGTTGCCGTTATGGCCGCGCGAGGTGTTGCCTGCGCTGTTTCGAGTGGTGTGGGTTTTGCCGCTGGCCAGTACTTTTTCGATCTTGCTCATGGGGACTTCCTCAGGGCTTTATATTTCGTGCGATTATATCGCATGCGTCGTTTGTGATAATTAAAAGACAACGTTCATCAATTGGCGTGTGCAATGATCCAGTTGTTGCCGTTTTGGCCATGGGAAGCGTGAGCGGTCGAGATAAACATTGTGCGGCTGCTTCCGGTGTTCATGGCTGAATCTCCAAACGGTCAGGGTTGTCGTTATCTTTTATCGCTTTCGATCAGATCGCATGCGATGCATTAATACTCAACCAAAGCCCCAATGATGTCAAAGCCTATTTTATGCCTTGGCGATGAGCGGTAGACGCGAGACCAACCCCGCTGCCCTCCTCCTTGTCGAAAGGATGAGGGGCTTCTCAGCGTTTGGGCCGTTGGTTAAGCGCTTCGGATCGCTTTCACGCGCGACGATCAACGCGTTGGCGCTGAAATGAAATGGACGTATTTCACACGAAAAAAACCGGCCATTCGAGCCGGTTTTCTTTGAACTCTGATATCCACACGCACAAAAAACCCCTCACGAGGAGGGGGTCTGATGTTTGAGCGGTTCAGACGGTTTCACCCGCCTCTTCCCGGAATTTCGTCAGCTCAGCGCAGCGCAGGAATACCCGCAAACAGCCACGAAGACTCTTGAACCGGAGTCGCTTCGTTGCGTTTACGCGCCCACTCGGTCAGCGCCACCATCATCGCAAAGCCGAGCACGATCAACACCGGATAGGCCATCAGCAACTCGGTGAGCGAATACTTCCAGGCCAGCGGTCGACCGACACCGAGCATGGCGGCATACAACCAGGACACGCCCGACAGTGCGCCAGAGAACAGGGCAAACATTCGTACATTGACCTTAAGATCAAGCAACGAACTGGCCTTCAACATTGCAGGCAATACGTAGCGGTGCAACAACATGCCGTTGAACGTCAGCAACAATACAATAATAACTTTGGCTTGAAGTTTCGGATTGGCAAAATAGGTCATGCCTTTATCAAGGTAATCAATGCCTATAATCGCAGCTCCGGTGACCCACAAGAATATCAACGCATTGGCAACAGACTTCTGAAGACTGGCCATATGTTCATTATCGTGCCCCGACGACACACGACCTTTCAGTAAGTCCTTGACCATTGCGGCATCGCTGGCGAACACCAGGCCAATCGCTACGCAGCAAGCCAACAGATGAACGTACACAACGCCTAAACGCAAAAACTCCATGGATTCTTTCTGGCCGATCAGGCCGATCATTGTATTAATATCCAAGACTACATCTCCACTTATAGCAGCAGTGCAAATTGACCATGCCCCAGGCATGCGGATTATTGATTCGCACCTGCAAGGTCAAGTTGGCAAAGATTGAAGCAACTAAATAATTTGGTATTACAAGAGAGAGCGACTCGCCCAGCGAGTCAGTGATGACGGCATACTATCACTCCAGGTCTCAGGTAAAAAAAATCCCCATGTGCATTCCATTCAATGCAGATGAGGTATACGTCCATTTTTCTAGTGAGTGCAGCGGGAACCTAAGGATCCGCCTGCTGGGAAATCAGAGCCCAGCATATCCCGATCGTTCATTTTTTGAGCAAAAACATCGACAAACGGTACTGTTTCCAGCACCTGGGAACGCCTGCCTCTTCGGCTGAAACCCGCGTCGCTACGCAGCTGAATCGTTTCCTGTTCCATGCGGGAAAAAAAACCGCTATTGCGCTGAACTTTCGTCGCCAGACCCGACCAGTGGCTCAATTTCCTACCGGTTACCGGCAAGTTCGAGTCGCCTGCAGTCATCCGCAAACCACTTCGAATTGAGCGCTCATTCAGTACTGGCAATACAGCATCCAGAATCGGAGCTGCTACGCTTGAAAAACAGCTTCGACACTTTCCAGGATGCCAGTGCACGCGCGCCCTGGGGGCTGATGGAACAGTCGCATTACCAGATCCTGTGCCCGAGCGAGTCAGACTTCGTTGAGCAAAGGAGTGGACATGCCCCCCCGCAAAAGCAAATCTGCCGACGGCCTGGCCAAGCCATCGGACGACACCGGTGACGATTCGGTCTTTCTCTCGCGCAAGGAGCGTCTGTTCGCAGGCGAGCAACTACGCGAACGCCTGCCGCATTCGGTTCACGCCGAATGGAAACCACCCGGCAAGCGCCGCGACCCTATCGAACTGCTCGAAGAGTCCAACCGCTTTCGACTGCCCAACCTGGTGCCACTGCGCTACGGGCGTATGCTGCGCAGTCCATTCACCTTTTTACGCGGCTCCGCGGGGTTGATGGCGCATGACCTGGCCACGACCCCAACCACTGGCGTAAAGGTGCAAGCCTGCGGGGATTGCCACCTGATGAATTTCGGGTTGTTCGCGACACCTGAGCGCAACCTGATATTTGACATCAACGATTTCGACGAAACGCTCCCGGCCCCCTGGGAATGGGATGTCAAACGCCTGGCGATCAGTTTTACCGTGGCCGCGCGCGATAACCGACTCAACGATAAAGACGCACGGGACATTGCCGTCAAATGCGCTTGCGCTTACCGCGAGGGCCTGCGCAAATTTTCGAAAATGGGCCCGCTGGATATCTGGTATGACCGCCTGGATGCCCAAACGATCATCGATATGGCGCCCAATGCCGAGATCAAGAAAATTCGCGAGCAAGTGATCGCAAAGGCCAGGTTGCGTCTGGGTGATTACCTCTACCCCAAGATCAGCAGCGAAGTTGGCGGGCGGCGGCGACTGATCGATCAGCCGCCTTTGCTTTTTCATGTGTATGAAAAGGGCTTCAAGCAGCGAGTCCGTAGCGCATTGCATGATTATCGCTTGTCGCTGCCCCATGAACGACGCGTGCTCTTTGATCGTTACCGTCTCGAAGACATTGCCGTCAAAGCGGTCGGGATCGGGAGCGTGGGGACCTATTGTTTCGTCGGGCTGTTCTTTTCCGCGGAAAACCACCCCTTGCTCCTGCAATTCAAGGAGGCCTGTCCCTCGGTATTGGCACCCTATGCAGGCAACAGCGACTACGAAAACCAGGGGCAGCGCGTTGTCACGGGGCAGCGGCTGATGCAGTCCTCCAGCGACATCTTTCTGGGCTGGACACGCGGACAAAATGGCCGGCATTTCTTTGTACGCCAGCTGCGGGACATGAAAATGTCAGCGCCCATCGAAGGCGTTTCCGCCGCACGGATGAAGATGTACGCCGAGTGGTGTGGTCATACCCTCGCCCGTGCCCATGCCAAATCCGGGGATGCGGCGCTCATCAGTGGTTACTTGGGCAAGCTGGACTCTTTCGACCAGGCCATCGGCAAATTTTCCATCGCTTATGCCAATCAAAATGCGAAAGATCATGCTGCGTTGATAGCTGCAGAAAAATCAGGGCGGATCCATGCGCTCAGGGAAGAAGAGTAATGAGGCCGACCCAAGAGCCTATCCATGGCCCTGCGAGCAGCAGAGCCATGGATGGGCCGGATCAGCCGCGAATGAACTTCAGCAGATCCTGTGCGGGTACTCCCCTGTCTGGTCATGTCCAAGGTCAGCGCCCTTCCAGCTTTTTCACGACCTCATCGGTCGTCATCAGGCCGTTGGCGATGTAGCGGAAATTGACCAGCGCGCTCCCGTATCCATCGCCGTCAGGCAGCTTCGGGCCGGCGACGGCGTCACGTACGACAACCACCTCGAAACCGCGCTCCAGAAACTCGCGAAGGTGCGATTCGACGCACAGGTTGGAGGCCATGCCCGCCAGGATGATTTTGTCGACCCGCTGCTTGCGCAGCTGCAGCATCAGGTCGTTGCTTTGCGGGCCATACAACTTGTGCGGTGAGGCGACGAGGGTCTTGCCGTCTTCGATGAAGGGTTTGAACTCCTTCATGAAGTCGGCACCCGAATTGCGGAATCCATCGAGCGTCAGAGCGCCCTTGCGGTCGAACATACCCAGCTTGTGCTGAACGGTCTCCGCTGGCGCCTCAAACTTCCACTGATGATCTTGGGGATAGTAGTAGTGTGGCGAGATGGCGACGGTCGCTCCGGCCTGCTTGAACGCCGTGAAAAGCCGGGTCAGATTTGGCACCAGATTCTGCTCGGTAACGCTCTGGCCGAAGACCGACCAGCCCGCTCCCTCAGGGCTCATGAAGTCGATCTGCGGGTCGATCACGACCAGCGCAGTTCGACTGGAATCCCATTGAAAAGTGGAAGCTGGCAGCGCCGGTTTGGCTGGATCGGCGTAGGGGTTCTCGGCGGCGAAACCGATGCCGGGCGCCATCAGGATCGCCCCCAGCAAGGTGGCGCAGGAGATGAGTCTGGCAGGATGAATTCGGTTGAAGGTCATGTTGCACGTCCGCAATGTGGGGGTGGTGCAATTACGGTACGGCGAGAAGACGGCACGAAATGGACATATATCCCTGGATTTCGGCCGACAAGCCCAGGCACCTTGCATGAGGCGGTTGGGTTCAATGCCCCCCCGTGACCTTCCCGACAGCAAGCGCGTACCATGACCCCATTCAGACTGTGGATGTTCCGTGCATGCAGCGTCACATATGTTTCCTGGTCTATCCGGGCTTCGTATTGCTCGATCTGAGTGGCCCGCTCGAAGCCTTCTCCAACGCCAATCGCGCACGCCCTCCCGGCTATCGATTCACTGTCGCGTCCCTTGAGGGCGGATTGATCAGCGCTTCGAGTGGACTGCAAGTCGCGACCGAGGCCTTGCAGGTGGTCGACCAACTGGAGCGCCTGCGTATCGAGTCGGCGCGGCCACTGGTCGAGGACGGCCTGCAGACATTCGAAGAGATCGCCAGGTGCTTCGGATTCGGCGATGCCGACCACATGCTTCGCAGCTTCGTGCGAGTCGTGGGGCGCACGCCACAGGAACTGCGGCGCAGCGCCCGTCAGGCCAAAGGCAATGGTTCCGGGAAAAACGCCGATCCATCGCCCGCGTAATCGAAGACGTTTACAAGTCCCGGACCTGGCTCAAGCCAGCAACTCTGTGATCCACCGGGCCTGCCGCGCGATGTCCTGCACCGTTTCCTCGGGCACGGCCTGCTGCGCCCGGGCAACGTGGCTCAGGGTCTTCTGTTTCTGGCGTAACTTGCGCTGCCACTTGAGCAGGAACGCCGGAGTACGGGCCTGCATCTGCAACGGACCGAAGTACAGCTCTTGGGCGGTGTAGATCACCGGTCCGGAGTGCTCGGCGACGATGATTTCATAGTCGAAACGATTTTCTCGCAGCACTTCCTCGCAGAGGATGCGGTAACCATTGTCCATCAGCCACTGGCGCAGTGGCTGCTCGCCACCGTTGGGTTGCAGGATCAGGCGCTCCTGACCGCTCAGGTACGCCTTGCCGCTGTCGAGGATGTCGCGGATGGTTTCGCCGCCCATGCCGCAGAGGCTGACCGCCGTAATCCCGTCTTCCGGCTCGATTGCCGCCAGGCCATTGGCCAGGCGCACTGTAACTTGCAAATCCAGGCCGTTCTCGCGCACGGTGCGGTTGGCCGCGTGGAACGGCGTCAACGCCACTTCGCCGGCCACCGCCGCCGCGATGGCGCCACGGCGCATCAATGCCACCGGCAGGTAACCGTGATCCGAGCCGATATCGGCCAGGCGCGCACCGGCTGGCACATATGCCGCCACGCGCTCCAGGCGCATGGACAATGTCTGTTCGTTCAACTGCGGCCCCTATTCACCACGAACGTCCGGCGCCTTTGGCCGGATCGGGGCGTGATTCTGCGGAGCAATGCCGTGCATTTCAAATTTATGTGACAAGGGCCATGGCCCCTTTCACGCAATCACTCGTGCATACACCGATCTGTCGACGTTGCCACCGGACAGAATCACCCCCACCCTTCTTCCCGACATGGCTTCACGTTCCGAGATCAGCGCTGCCAGCGCTGACGCACCGGCTCCTTCGGCAAGGTTATGGGTATCGGTGTAATACACGCGCATGGCTTCGGCGATCTGGTCATCGCTGACCGATACGATCCGCGCCGCACCTGCCGCGTAGACGGCAAAGGCTTCGGGAATCGGCTTGCGCACGGCCAGGCCGTCGGCAAAGGTATTGGCCGAGGCGGTTTCGCGAATCGCGCCAGCGTCAAACGACAACTGTGCGGCCGCCGCCTCCGTGGAAACCACGCCAACCACCTCTGTTTCCAGTCCCAGCGCATCTCGGGCGGCGATCACCCCGCAAATCCCCGATCCACAACCAATCGGCACATAAACGGTGTCCAGGTCCGGCGCTGCGGTGAACAGCTCCAGCGCATAAGTGGCGACGCCTTTGACCAATTCGGTGTGAAACGGCGGAACCAGGAACAGGTCATGCGCTTGCGCCAGGCGGGCAGCCTCCTCACGGGCATCATCGAAATCGCGGCCATACTCGACCACTTCAGCACCAAAACCGCGCATGGCGTTGTTCTTTTCTACCGAGTTACCTTGCGGCACGACGATCAACGCCTGCAACCCCAGTGTGCGAGCCGCCAGTGCCAGGCTCTGCCCATGGTTGCCGCGGGTAGCGCTGACAATGCCCTTCGCGCCCGGGTGCTCGCGTTTGAGCCAGTGCATGAACGTGATACCGCCGCGCACTTTGAAAGCACCGGTAGGCGTGTGATTTTCGTGTTTGACCCACACCGTGCAACCCAACCGCTGAGCCAGCAAGGGCCAAGGGTACTGGGCGGTGGCGGGCATGACCTGGTAAACCTGGCGAGCGGCCTGTTCGATATCGTCGCGAGTCAGTCTGTGCATGAGGGGTCCCCCTGAGATTTTGCCCAGTTTGAACAACGGCGCCGTATACCGGCTTTCAAAAAACTGACCTGACTTTTGTCCCCTCTCTTCACTACTATGGTGTCCATGAGTCATCGAAATCGCCCGCCGCCGCCACTGCTGTCCGAACCGGTCCGTCGTATCGAGGCCGGCCCATGGGCGATCGAATTGCTCCCCGGTAGCGCCTACGCGACCCGCTATGTCGCGACCCAGGCGGGAATCGGCTTCGCCTTCGACAGCCAGCGAGGCCTGCACGCCATCGGCAGTGACCGAATACGCCCCTTCGATGCCGTACCCAACGGCCTGGCGTTCGTTCCCGCCGGGTGTGACGTGTTGTCCGAATCCCCCCAGGGCGGTGAATATCTGCGGGTGATACGCACCGACGGTATGGCGTTGGTCGGGGATCGTGCCTTCAACAATCGCATCGACCGGCAGGCCTCTGCCCTCGCGTGGCGAATGCGCGCCGCGCTGTTGCTGGCCTCTGTGGAGGACGATTGGGAAGCCTGGGCACTGGCGTTGTCCGAGCGGGCGACGGGTAGCGAAGCGGTGGCGACAGCACCCCATGGCGCGATAACCGGTAGCCGGATGCGCTTGCTCGATGAGTTCATAGATACAGGCCTCGATGGCCCGTTGAGCGTACCGGCGATGGCGGGCCTGCTCGAATTGTCCGAAGGATATTTCATGCGGGCCTTCAAAAACGCCACCGGCAAAAGCCCGCACAGTTACCTGATCGACCGACGCCTAGCCAAGGCCCGCGCCCTGATGCGCGATTCCACCGCCACCCTGACGGAGATCGCCTACGCCTGTGGTTTCAACTCCCAGGCGCACATGGCGACCACCTTCAAGCAACGCCTTGGAGTGAGTCCGGCGCAGTTGCGTCAGTCTTTGGGGTTACGTTAGCGCCAGGTTATCAGCCGGTTTTTACCGATTGGCGACTCAACCGTGCTGCTTTCGGCCAGGCAGGGCCTTACAGGCATTGAGGGAAACGCCCAAAAGAAACTGTGGAACCCAGGGAATCGAACAGTGTCGCAGCGGTCCAACACGCGGCAGGACAATGGGTGCAAGATGCCCAACGTATCGCCTGCCGACCGCCATTGCCCATGGGAGAACCCATTGTCAGCTGTATTTTTGCGTCAAGTTTTCCGGTTAGCGATCGTGCTCTTTTGCGCAGGCACCTCGTCCTCGGTTTTCGCCTGCCCGGCCGGGCAGTCCCAGGTCTGCATGGTCGCTTGTTTTTGTGCTCCAGGTTCCGAAGAGGAAGCGGGATCAATCTTCGACGACATGAACCAGATGGCGGCCTCTGGGTTGCAGAGCTGGATTGTGCAATCGCGCGACTCTGCGGCAACGGGCGATATCCGGCCAATTCCGCTGAATATTCGGGCCCAGCTCGAACCCTGGTACGACATTCAAGTGCTCGATTCGGCGCGCTACAAGGTCGGCGATGATGTGGAACTGAACGCCGCAAACACCATGCTGCAGAATCCCGATATCCGTGCGGTCACCCTTATCGACATCATCGTCTTTAGACGTGCCGAAGATGCACTGAACGATGTCGCGCTGTGGGCGCATGAATTGAAGCACGTGCAGCAGTATCAGCAATGGGGTAATCGCGAGTTTGCCACTCGCTATACCCGTGATTACGAAGCCGTCGAGGCGCCTGCCTACGAGATCCAAGCCCAGGTCTCCAAAACGCTGCGAGCCAGCCAGGCTCGGGCAGAATCGCCTCGGCTTCCTTGAGTTCAAAGGGTCAAGCCTGGCCAGGTAACCATGCAGAGCTGGCACCGGCCCCACTCATGCGGATTGTCTGCGCCAGGTGCCGGGGGATGTGCCGAACTGACGTTTGAATGCGCGACTGAACGCGGCTTCGGAATCGTAGCCAACGGCAAAGCCGATTTGCGCCACATTGCCGCGACCTTCGCGCAGCTGTTGAGCCGCCACGTGCATGCGCCACAGCGTCAGGTATTGCATCGGCGGCTGTCCGACCAATGCCGTGAAGCGCTCGGCGAACACCGAGCGCGACATGCCCACCTCGAGCGCCAGTGCTTCTGCGGTCCAGCCTTCGGTTGGGCGAGCATGCAGTAGCGCCAGGGCGCGCCCGATATGCGGATCGCGCAAACCCGCCAGCCACCCGCGCCGCTCAGCGGGAAGGCTGGCGACATACTGGCCGACAGCCTCGACGAATAGCAGTTCGGATAGTTTGGCGATGACCGTTGTCGAGCCAACGCGTCCCGCCGCGATTTCACTGACAGCAAAACGGAAGGAGCTTTCGATCCAGGTGCCTGAAGCCGTCGCCCGCAGGTCCAGCTTCAATAAGGAAGGCAGCGACGAAAGCAGCGGGCTGAAGGGAGTTTCCGAACCGAGGAACCCGCACAACAACTGCGTGGCCTCGCCGCCCCCGCCGTACTTGATCCTCGAAATGCCGCCGACTTCTGGCGGCTGGATGACTTCTCTGGCCGGCATGGGCGCAATGCCCAGGTCACTGCCAAAGGAATGAGCGTCGTTGCGAGGAAGCAGAACGAGTTCGCCAGCTCTTACCTCGATGGCGGCACCACCGTCGATTTGAATTTGCATGCACCCCGCGGCGACAAAGTGCGACGCAATGATGTGTCGAGGTGCCGCCAGGAACGGTTTGCAATCATCCGCCGAGATTCTGCCGTTGATGCACCAGGGCGCAGTGAGTTCCGCCTCGAGGAAGACCCCTCCAGACAACCGAATCACGCGCAAGACATCAGAAAGCGCATCCAACACTTGACCGCCCTCCTTTCCGGAGTCCGGAGCAGGTATTCAGGCGCACCGGTCATTCACCGCCTGAACTGCGACGCCTAGATTAGCACCAACGCGGACTCAGCGATCGAGATTGTCCCCAGAGGTTTCACCTGAGGTCATTGGCTCCGACGTCACCCGAAATTGCCCCATTCCAACTCAACCAGGGCAGCAGGAGATCCATATGAACAGCGTCGTTACCCTAGCCGGCTCAGCGTCAGGCACCACCGCCCGTTATGCGCAAATTGTCAGGTCTTCGAAAAAGTCCGAATGGCAGATCGATCGCGATCTGCTCCAGGACCGGAGCTTCGACTTCTCGCGCAAATTCCTCCCCGACGGTCTGTCGCAGGTCGACCGCCTGACCTTTCTCGATGGGGCCGAGGCGCGCCTGCTCGGCCAGATTCAGGGCCGGACCTATGCGTACATCTTTGGCCTGGTCGAGCGCTTCATCAGTGCCAAGATGATCGATCAGGGTCGGGCCCATGTATTTGACAATCAACTGGCGCTTGAAGCGCTGGTGCGTTTTTCCAACGACGAGATCAAGCATCAGGAACTGTTCCGGCGCATGGAGACGATGATGAGTTCGCATTTGCCAGCAGGATATCGTCAGGTTGCCGATCCAAACGAGGTGGCGCGCGCGGTACTGGCGGCCAGCACCTGGTCGGTGCTGGCGCTGACCTGTCATATCGAGCTGTTCGTTCAGGCGCACTACGTGCAAAGCATCGCCCCGCGCGAGGAGTTGTGCCCGCTGTTCAAGGATGTCTTCAAATTCCACTGGAAGGATGAAAGCCGCCACGTCGTACTCGATGAACTGGAGTGGCGGGACGAACACGCGAAACTCTCGCCCGCCGAGCGCGACCTGGCAGTGACTGATCTGATTGCGCTGGTGGCGGCCGTGGACGCAATCCTGCAGGCACAATCGGCAACCGATGCCGACTATTTCATCAGCAATGTTTCACGATCGTTCAGTGTCGATGAGACGGCGCAAATCAAAGCCTGCGTGCTGAGCGCCTACCGCTGGCAATACATTATCTCGGGCGTACGGCATCCACACTTCGGCCGACTGCTGACGCAGATGACAACGCCCGCACAGATGTCCCGGATTCAGACTGCACTGGCACCCATCATGAGCAATTGACCGACAGCGTGCGACCGACTGCGAGTCGGTCGCGCTGCGGGATGACGTGCTGATAATGATTGATTGAGGATGGCGGCCATGACGATACCGATGTGGATGCTGCTCGGGTTTGCGACCTGGACCTTGCTGCTGTTGATGGCAACCGTCGGGGTCTATCGCTGGGTCGGGATCCTGTTCTCCAGTGTTCCGATCGCCTCTTTCCGCAGCGATCGGCTCGAAGGCGAGGATTGGTATCGGCGCGGGACCAGGGCACACGCCAACTGTGTGGAAAACCTGCCTGTCTTTGGCGTCATCGTATTCGTGATTACAGCCCTTGATGTCAATGGCTCAGCAGTGAACTACTTGTCCACGCTCGTCCTGATCGCTCGCGTGTGCCAGTCACTGGTTCACGTATCCCATGAGCAAACCAATGCGTTCGTGGCGGTTCGGTTTACCTTCTTCAGCGTTCAACTGGTGTGTTTTCTTGCGCTCATTGTCATAGCCGCTTGTTATGGAATATGAGTATCTGCCCGCTAGTCCTCAAAACGCCCCGTACTGTCTCGATCGCGTTCGTAATGTCGAGTGAGCGCAAACGCCGGCAACCAAGCCTCGCGCCGTACAGTCCAGCTCTCGTAGGTTGGCGTCAACTGGTCAGGGGCATCCAGGGATCCCAGGTTCACTTCGATTTCGTCTGCGCTGCGCGAGAACACCGACGAACCGCACTGCGGACAGAAATGCCACCCGGCGTAGTCACGGGTTTCGCCCTCGATCGTCACAGCATCCTGATGAAATATCGCGGACGCGTGGAACAGCGCCCCATGATGCTTGCGGCAGTCGAGACAGTGACAAACGCCAACCCGGAACGGACGCCCCGACGCAACAAGGCGCACCTTGCCGCACAAACAACCGCCGGTGAATCGGTCCATGGGGTGTCTCCTCCAGGCCGTCCGAAACGGCGTATCAGCGTGGAAACAGGAGCGTCACGGCGGCGCGAAAGCCCCAGCCTTGCGGGCCGTCTTCCGGGCTGTCGAGCCAGTAGCGCGGGCCGGCCTGCACCGTCAATGGTTGACCGCCGATCTTCAACAGTTGGGTGACTGTGAGGTTGACCGGTACCGACCATTCGCGCGATTGCCAATTGTAGGTCGACTCGGTGTTCACCCCGTAGGTTGTGAGCGTATGGGTGGTGTACGAGAGGAAGGGTTGCAGGAAGGTCTGGTTGACCTTTTCCTTGTTGTCCGGCGGGCTGTCGTCCAGGCCCCAGATATGGTTGGCCAGAATGCCTCGGGTCCAGCCATTGGACTGCTTCAACGCCACCGCCGTCGGGCCGAGGCCCCATTGCTCGCTGCCGAGCAATTCATCACTGCCGGTCGGTATCAATAACGCCGGGCCACCACCGAGTATCCAGCCACTTTCCGTGGGCTTGGTTGGTGAAAAGAAAAAACTCTGGGTGATATCGCCGCTGCCGGATTTGTCCGCCGCGCCATTGGGGGCCAGGCCGTGCTGGTCGATGATCGGCAGAATGGTCCGGGAAATGAGGTTCCAGTCTTCGTTCAAGGCAAACGGCAGCACAGGCTGGATATTGGTGACGCTGTGCATGCCCTCCCCGGTCAGCCCCATCTTCTGGTCCCAGTTGTACTGCACCGGCAGGCTGTACATCGCGGCGACCGGGTTAAGGGCTTTCTTGGCCAACTCTGCCGAATCTTCGGCCTGAGCCATCGGGATGAAGCCCAACGCAACGACGAGTGTCGACGCGGTACACATCCATCCTTCTTTCAAATCCATCTCACTCACCTGTAGACGCCAAAACCGGCGTTGCAAAGGGTTAGCGTAGGCGACTGTGATCGATGTGCAATTTTTCCCGGCTCCGTGTTTAACAGTTTTTGAGAGTTATTGATTCGGATTATCCCGCCGCTACGGGCAGCATTCGGCCCGCATTGACCGGCGTGCAAGCACCTGCTTTGCGTAACCGACCGGCGAGTATCAGTGCCTGAATACAAGGCACCCGGACCAATGCCCGGGGCCAGGCCGGAACACGAATGACAACTTTTATCACTTGAGAACCAAACACATGGGCATGTCGAACAAATGGATTGCGGGTATTGCTTTGAGCTGTGTATTTCAGGTCGGCTGTGTCTCGAAAGTCGCGCAGCAAGAGCAATACTCGGGCTTCCTGGGCAATTACCAGGGCCTGGAGGAGCAAACTACGCCGAGTGAGCAGAAAGTATTGCGCTGGGTATCGCCCGGGTTCGATCCTCGTGCGTACTCCACTGTGGTGTTCAGGCAGATGGAACTGTACCCATCGCCGCAGCCGACCGCGCGCGTCAGCCTGAAGACCCTGCAAGACCTGCAATTGATGGCCAGCGACAGCGTCAAGCTCGCCTTTGCCCGCCGCTATACGATCGTCCCTTATCCGCAGCTGGCGCCGACCGATTCGCGGTCGCTGATCCTGCAAGCGGCGATCACTCACGTCAGCGCCAATAATGAAGGCATGCACTGGTATGAGGCTGTTCCGATCGGCGCCATTGTCGGGGCGACACAAGCAGCCACCGGACATCGGGACCAGACCGCCGAGATGTACATCGAAGCCAACCTGATCGACGCCAAAACCGGTATGCCGGTCGCGAAGATCGTGCGCAAGGTATTCGGCGAGACCGTCAAGAATGCCGAGCAGCCGATTGTTGCCAATGACTTCAAGGTTGCACTCAAAGGCATGACAGACGATATGCAGGCCCTCCTCCTCAAGCGTTGACGCTCAGGCAGACCCCATCGCAAGCAGACCGGCATGGGGTTTCAATGTGATACCCCGCCGCGTTTTCCCTCTGACAAACCGTTAGCCGTGCCAACGCCTGACGCGAGACTCATGATGAAAATACCGGCCCATACCCTGGCGATCCTGATGCTGTTGCTGAGCACCAGCGCCCTGGCGGCGACAGTGATTCCCCTCAAAGGTCAGACCTCCCAGACCATCCAGCAGGACACCAGTGCCTGCCAGTCCCAGGCCAACGCGCAACATCCGGTGCAAAGCACCGTGCCCTCCGGTGGCCGGGTCAAGGGCGCCGCAACCGCAGCGGTAGCCGGTGCGACGGCGGCAGAAGTTCGCGGTCGTCAACATGAAAACCTCTATGACCAGATCGACGACGATACCAAGCAAGACTATCGCCAGAACCGGGCACACAGTGCCGCAGTTGCCGGCGCCGTCGTGGGGGGCTCCAGGCAACGCCAGGAGCGCCGGCAGAATCTGAGTGAGAGCGAACAAAGCGTTACCGCCAACAACTCCGTCTACAGCAGCTGCCTGCAACAACGTGGCTACGATGTCTTGCCTTGATCGGCGACGACAATGGCGTGAAGCGTTTGTCTCCCTGTAGTCATGCTCTCTTCCTGGTTTCTGGCCGCCTGCGCCTTCTTAAAAAAAAACCCCGGGCCCTTTATGAAAGGACCCGGGGCAAAGCCGTAGAACGAGAGGTGAGGATCGTTTACGCCGCGACAAACAAACCAAGACCGCGATGTGCGTCAACGCTCCTCGAGATCCATTTAAATCGGTAACGTCCCTGGTTCAAAGCTAATAAGAATCAAAAATAATCCTTAACAAGCCACGCACACAAAAACACAATCATTTATTTGTATCCTGATAGTTCAGGCTGCAATTGAAGCCTGTCGAAACAGCCAAGTTAGTTCATTCAGGCGTGGCTGCGCGCAAACCCACCTGCCCCAGCTTGCAGTTTTCGGATAGCGCAGTTAATCCATTCCAAGCATTATTCGCGGTGTCCAAATCGAAAACCATGGGTCAACCAGCAATGCTTTTCCTTTGTATGATTGAACTGATACCTCTGACAGGCAGGGCTGTTTGCCGAACCGCACGCCTCTGAAACGAGACATTCCAGCATTGTAAATGCAACACACAGTGCTCCTTCCGCCTGGCCCTCATCTTCGTTCACTTCCCAGACCAGAATGTACCGAGCCAAATCCGGCCCCTATACTCAGGCCAGCACCGCCTGAACGGAAGATTTCTATGAGCTACACCTTCAAGTTGAAAAATGGCGCCGTGGCGGTATTCGACCCCGACAACGCCATGCTTTCCATTACAACACCCCATGGAGATGTACAGAATTCCACGCTAGGTAGAGCTGAGTCGCGTCTGTTGGACCTGCTGCTCATGGAGCCAGGTGTCACCAAAAGCCGCGATGAAATCATCGACTACACCTGGAATGACCGCGTGGTTGCCTCCGGCAGTTTGAACCAAACGGTTTTCTCACTACGCAATATTCTCAATGACAGTCGGGATCACGAGATCTTGATGACTGTTCCTCGACGAGGATATTGCTTCAACCGGCAGTGTGTCGTCGATGCACAAGCAGATGTACCAGCACCCGGAGCGGAAACAGCGCAGCCACCCGCGCCCATCACTGAGCAACTACCGCCACCGGGTGGTGATGAAATACTGGCACCTTCAGGTAAAATCAGTAAATCCACCCGCATTACAAAGGCCCAACTGATCGCTTATGTCGTTACGTTGGCAGTCGTTGCCTTTACTATTTTTCAATTCGACTTCGACGCGCCAAAAATTGAAATTTCCAGTATCGACAAGAATGGACTGGTCATACACGCCGTGGGCAGCGATCTTGCCGAGGCTCAAACGCTGATGGATCTGTCGGTCAAACAAACTGAACAGCTACCGCCAAACCTGAAGGGCCAGGTCTGGATCAACCTGTATAAAGCCAATTATTCCGTTTCGTGCATCCGCCAGGATCAAAGCACTGCAAATCTGCAATTGAACAGCAGTGAAAGAGACCTCGCCTTGATGATTCGTCAATGTTTGGAAGTCACCTTATGAAGTTTGAATTTCCGCAAGCCGTTCACTGGCCTCTTATAGGCTTGATCAATGCGATCTGCATTTTTTTTCTTGTCTACTCTCCTTCGCACTACATGGAAAATATCAGCTACCAGACAAAATCCCGACAATGGCTGGAGGATCTCAACCAACTCAACACCGAAGAGTACCTCACTATCGGGCATGGCCGGCTCACTGGAACCACGCTGGAAAGCCTGAATGGAAAAATCCGCAATGCGACCATCTCGGCCAATATAATCGGAGAAAGCAATACACACGTCGAGATCAAAGTCAGCAATATCAAACTCAGCCAGGACAATGAACTTTTTGCCATTGAAAAGACCCCCGACCTGTTCTTCAGGCGTCAATACGTCTTGCAGGAAGGCGCCATTCTAAACTACGAATTGATCCCGACCCAGGATAAAAGCGCCGTGTGTTTTTACATCCATGAACTTGGCCGCTTGCGCTGCATGAACCATTAATTGGCCTCCCGAACCGACTCGACACCCGCCTGGCACAGGTTCTCATCAAAGATTCTTCAAACAAAAATAATACTTATTGATTTGAATCAAACGTCTCTCCTGCCAAAAATCCCTCGCCGATAATCCTTGGAATCGAGCCTGCTTGACTCTCGCCCGGGACAATGCCCTATACAGGAGAATCAAGTGAAAACCATGCATTTCCTGCGTACCCGCAAATCGACGACTTTCGGATTCCTGGCGGTCTTTTTTCTGTCTGCCATGCCACTTTATTCGTTGGCACACGACGAGCGTTCCGTCGAAAGCACGACCATTGAATATTATGAAATTGAAACAAGCCCGGATGACAGCCAGAAACTGTCGCATCTGAAAATCCACAGTGATAATGAGTATCAAACGGACGAACAGAACAGTGATTCTGCTCTCCCTGCCCCGCCACAAAGTGATGCCGGCATGAGCTACGCCAACAGGCTCATACTACTCTGAGCAGCGTTGTATTCGCAGGGGCAAGCAGTGACTGACCTCTTCCGGCGACCTGGCAAATATGAGTTATTGACTTTGGCAGGCACCATCGAAGTGAGATTATTTGCAGCCCAAGTCGTGGCAGAGATGCAGCTGACATTCTGCTCTGCCTGAATCAACTGTTAATAAGGAATCGCCTCGATGCTACTGAAAAATTTCGTCACCGTATCGTTTGGTTTATTGCTTTCCCTCAAGGCCATGGCCGACGACAAGGGCGTCTACAGTGCCAAATTGACGAGTGTCGAAACCAACAAGAAGGCCCCAAGTACCGTGAAAACTGGCTATCAGGTAAAAACCGGTTATCGTATTGACGACTTTTACTCCTTTACCGTTGCAGCCATTGACCCGATGAAACCCCAATCGCAGATCTTCAGTTCGAAAATCGATCCGCGCAACGTTCAACACATGGACGACTCACCGTTGGACTGCAAGTACGCATTTTCGGCGGAGCTGGAACTGATCCGGGGACTCTGACAACCCGATCAAAGCCGATGGAAACGGGGTCGAACTTACCGACAGAAAGAACGCCCAATCGCGTATCTTCTCCATGACTGCCCGTCAGGCTTGACCCTAATCATTTAACAGATGAGCCTTAAAATTCATGAGTATCGCACCGCCCGACGAGATATTTCATTTGTCTTCTGCCTTGCCGAGCCAACTGAATAGAACAATAGGCAATTGGGAAATGAGCCTTATCCCGATTGAGCATGAGGCGCGCATTCGGCAACACAAACTCTTTCACAGCCCCGAACTGCAGTGCAGTCGCCTTGAGTTCGACTCATCCGTGACCCTGGTCAGTTCTGTTCCTGCCGGATTCGTGACATTCGCCATCTCCCAGGCCCCGATTGGTCGCCCCGTCGTAAACGATCACAAACTACGGCCTGACGAAGTCATCGTATTGCACAGCGATGAATCAGTGCATTACACCTGCGAACCGAATGAAACACTTTTCACCATCACCACGACACTGGGGCACTATGACCGATGCCGCCAAGATCACTCTGTCATAGATATCCTTGCAAACCGGACAAACCACAGCTATCAGGCTGAAAACTTTCAATTCATTCAATCGGCCATTCAAGCCATCAGTGCTTGCTGTGTCGATATCAACGACACGGCTTCAGCAGAACGCGATGAAGCACAATGCTCTGCGATTGGAAGTGCGGTGCTTGCTTCACTATTGCAATCGTTGACACCCGCAGGCGGTGTCAGGCGCAAAGTCCCGACAAGAAGAAAGGTGGCGATAGAAGCCATACAGTACATTCATGAAAACACAAAAAAAACGCTCACTATAAAGTCGCTCGTAAGGCAACTTGAAACCACCACACGCACTCTGCATTTTGGCTTCATTGAAACGTTCGGGATGTCGCCAATCGCATACATCAGAAACTTGAGACTCGCCAGTGCCCGTCGCGACCTGATCAATAAAACCTGGCCCACCGTGACAGAAACCGCGATGTTCTGGAACTTTCACCATCTTGGCCGGTTTTCCAAGGCGTATCAGATCGCTTACGGAGAGACGCCGTCGGAAACGGCCAGGCGCAACACCGCCAGGCCCAGGAACACGACCTCACCCGTTTACAATCAGGTCGCCGGGGTTAGAAATTATCGTTAACAGGCATTTATCAAATGCTCCGCAAATGATGATTAATGATTTTCCTTGATTAACCGCAGGTATCCAGAATTGCTTATTTGCCTATTCAAGGAGATAAGCATGCAACATCGAATAAACACGCTGCCACTCAAGCAGAAAATCGCACTGTGCATTACCGTCTATGCAGGTGGCATCTTATTGGCCTGGGTCATTGACTGGTACTGAAGTCGTTTAATCCGCGACTACAGGATGCACAGTGAAATAATGATACCTCGGGGTTTTTCGATGGTTGCCGCATATAAAGCGTTACTTGGAAGGCACGCAGTCACTGTCTGTCTGATTGCTGCAGCAGGCTGGGCCGCATGGTTCTGTGCTGGAGGGCTCGCGGAACAATTCATTTCACGGAAGTTGAATAACGTTTATGCCGATCTACGTGCTGCTCAAGTGGAGCCCAATGCGCAGATCGACAAAGTACTGGAAACCCTCGACGATCTTGATCGCTCGGGTCAGGAATGCTCCGCCGAGCAATACTCGCAACTGGCTGACCTGGTCAAAAACCTGCGATTTGTTGATCAAGCGGCAATCCAGTTGCCCAATGGCAAGATCTGTTCCTCCTACGGACAAGAACTCCCGTCGATACTGGCCGGTAGCGAGAAACGCAAGTTCTCCGTTGGAAAGCGAACCTACTGGGTGGACTCTGCTCACACGGATTCTGCGGACACCGACTTTATCATTGTGTCGGAACAGTCAACCTACGTCTGGGCAAACAAGAAGATCCTGCTCGACAATTTGAAGTTTCCCGAGGACCTGCAACTGGACCTCATAGGCCCCGGCGGTGCAGTGCCCATTGCCTCTACGGGCCCCAGGCCGCTGACGGTGCAGAAGCCATTCCACCTGGAAGAACTGGTTACCTCGGCAGACAAGGTCCTCATCGCCTTTGCGGGCAACCGAAATGAACTGATCGCTGTCATTTCTCTTCCGCTGAGCTACCTGACGGTCCTCAAATTCAAATTATTCATTGGTCTTGCGTGCGTGTTCGTAGCGCTGCTCTTGCTCGCAAGGTGTGCCCAACGGCATTACACCTCGACCGCCGTACGGCTTCGCAATGCCCTGAAAGCCAACACGCTGGGTGTTCACTACCAGCCAATCGTCAACTTGAAGACGGGCTATCTGGTGGGCGCCGAATCACTTTCCCACTGGAACGACAACGGCACCCAAGTGCCTGCGGATGTTTTCATTGCGGTGGCGGAGAAGTCTGACCTGATCCGCAAACTTACGCGTTCGGTGATTCGACAAGTGGCCGAGGATTACAGCACCTACCTTTGGGCCTGCAAGGACTTTTACATTACGGTCAATCTTTGCGCCCAGGATATTCAGGACCCGAGCTTCCCCGACTATGTGGCCAGCGTGCTCGCAACCTACAACATGCCCGCGTCCGCCATGACGTTTGAAATCACCGAAAGGACCTTGCTCGATCAGAAGCCTGCCGCCATGCAATTGCGACGGCTTCGTGCGTGTGGACATCGCATTGCCGTGGACGACTTCGGTATCGGCTATTCCAACCTCTCGCTTCTGGATTCGGTGCCTTTCGACATTCTGAAAATAGATCGCTCGTTCATCGCAGACGACAAGATCGCGGCCAAGGATGCCCTGTGGCGCCACATTGCCCATCTGGCCAAGTCGCTGAGACTCAAGGTCGTAGCCGAAGGTGTAGAGACTCAGGAGCAACTGCCGCATCTGGTTTCGGAGGGGGTTCTACTGGCGCAAGGCTGGTTGTTCTCCAAAGCGCTGCCAATCCAGGCGTTGGCAAGACGCTACTTTCAATGCCCGGCAAACATCCCGCCCTACGACCCCAAAATATCAATCAATGACTTCTATTAACCCCTGATGGCCCCTCAAATGCTCGCCGAACCCTAACACCAGACAACCCTGTACAAGGACTCCACCACACATGCTACTTCGAAACCTTGGCTTCGCTTCACTGCTATCGCTGCTGTCTTTTCAGGCGCTCGCTGATGACAAAGGTTTATACCTTGGAGCGGGCGTAAGCAGCATACAGACCGACGAATCCAGACTGGACGACGACGACACCAGCTACAAGGTTTATGCCGGGTATCGCGTCAATAGCTACCTGGCCTTCGAGGGCGCCTACGTCGATCTCGGTCAATTCAAGGACAAGAATGTCGATTTCGAAGGCAAATCGGCTCAGGCTGCCGCCCATGTCGGCTTTCCGCTGGGTGATCGGATGCGGGTGTTCGGCAGTGTCGGTGCTCACGCCTGGGACGCCGACGGCAATGCCACCGACGACGATACCGGGGTTGATCTGACCTACGGTGTCGGCCTGGAGGTCGATGTCTTTCGTAACATCGGCCTGCGCGCTGAATACGAAGTCCTGGAGGTCGGAGAGATCGACCTGAACCAGACGACCGCATCCGCCTACATGCTTTTCTGACACCGCTACAACTGAGCGGCCTTGCCGGTCGCTCAACGCACTTTGCGCAACATCCCCCCGCCCTGGAACCGGGCCCGATAACCGGTACTCAAGTAAGCCTCCCCTCCCGCAATACGCCCTCCCTCGCCACAACAGTCACTACGGTTGCAAAATCGCTACCCCGCCACCACAAACACAATGATCGGCCCACATACCGCCAGCAATACATTGGAAATCGCATAACACACGGTAAAACCAATCACCGGGGTGTTGCTGCCGGACTGTTCGATGATCTTGTTCATCGACGCGGCTTCGGTCTGCGCACCGGCCAGGGCGCCGAACAGGATCATCGGGTGCAGGCGCAGCACATAGCGGCCGAAGTACAGCGCCACCAACGGCGGCACTATGGTGACCACGGCGCCGGACAGCAGCAATGCCAGGCCTTGTTCCTTCATCGCGGCAAATGCTGCCGGGCCCGCCAGCAGGCCGACCACCGCGCCGAACGCGGTCAAGCCGAATTCGGAAAACGCCCATTGCGCGGCGGGCGGCAACGCGCCGATTTCCGGGTGGCGCGAGTTGTACCAGCCGATCACCAGCGCGGCGACCAACACCCCGCCACCGATGCCCAGCTCCACGGGGATCATCCCGACATGGGTCGACAACAGCCCCAGCAACGAGCCCAGCACCATGCCAAGGGTGTGCACGGCGATGTCACTCTTGTAGTTGTTCTCGCGAATCCGCCCTAACCGCTTGGCCACCGCCTCGACACTGGCGGTGCGGCCGGTCAGGGTGATCACGTCGCCTCGACGCAGCACGGTGTTGGGCAGCAAGGGCAACTCGTAGCCCTGGCGGGTGATGGTATTGATGAAGCAGCCCAGACGCCTGGCGCTTTCCAGGCGGCTTTTTGCCTGATGGATTGTCTTGCCGGCGAACTCAGGCGAAGTCACGACAATGTCCACCTCGCGGGTGGGGAAAGACAAGGATTCGGCATGGTCGATTTCCGGCCCGATCCACTGGGTGAGCGTGCCCACGGCTTCGCGCAAGGCGTAGACCCCGACGATATCCCCGGCCATCAGCGTGAAAGCCTCGTCACGCTCGAAGACTTTGCCTGCACGCACCACGCGCTCGACAGTCAGCGACTCGTACTGTTTCTCCACATCGGCAATGCGCTGCCCATTCGCCGAACCGTTGGCGGCCACCTGATGGGCACGCACGACAATGCGGGTGTAAGGCACGGTGATCGCGTCTTCTTCCTTGGCGATACCCAGCTCCAGTTCCAGCTCCCGTGCCGACGCCTTGAGGTCCACACCCAGCAGCTTCGGAGCAATGCTGCCGACGAAGACGATCAGGCCGATGGTGCCGAACAGGTACGTGATCGCGTAGGCAATCGCCATGTGGCTGTTGAGTTGGGCCCTGGCCGCGGTGTCGATCGACAGTTGATTGATGGCGCTGGTGGCGGTACCCATGATCGCCGTATCGGTCAGTGCGCCGGCGCCGAGCCCGGCGGTGAAACCGGCGTCGAAATCGAACACCGCATTCATCAGCAGGATTGCCGCCAGCGCCGTCCCGCACAGCACCACGCTCAACACCACCAGTTTCAGCGTCCCGCGATTGAGGCTGCCGAAAAACTCCGGCCCGCTCTTGAAGCCGACCGCGTAGATGAACATCACGAAAAACACCGACTTCAATCCGGTCGGCACTTCCAGCCCGATCTGGCCGATCAGCAGCCCCATCAGCAGCGCACCGGCCACGGAACCGAGGTGAAAACTGCCGATGTGGATGCTCCCGATGAACACGCCCAGGGCAATGGCCAGGAACACCGCGATTTCCGGGTCGGTCCGCAGGGCGTGGAGAATGAACTCAAGCATGGTGCGAACTCCCTTTCAGGCGAAATCAGGATTCCTTCGGTTCTTGTGCCGGGGCCGGGTACCACTTGTCCCTGGGCACCCATTTCTCTTGTTGCGGATCGCCCAGGTAGTGCGGCGACATGATCTGCACGCCGTACTCGTTGAACACATCCTGGATGTTAGCGTGCAGCATGCTCAGCAGCACGGCGCGCGGCCGAGGCTGACTGGGAATGGCCTGGGCCACCAGCCGGTATTCCGGGTAGAAGTCCGACAATGCCGTCTGGAACACCTGGGCCGGCGGTACTTCGAGAATCCCCGGCGTGCGTTTCGCGGCCTCCAGCAACATCGCCTCCACCTGCCGCCACGGCGTGTCGTAGCCGATGGTCACGATGGTGTCGACCACGTAGCCGGGGCCTTGTACCACCCGCGAGTAGTTCTTGGTGACGGTGCCGGTGATCATCGAGTTGGGCAGGGTCAGCACCTCGCCCAGGCCGGTGCGAATGCTGGTGGTGAACATGCCCAGTTCGGTCACCGTGCCTTCGTAGTCGCCGATGCGCACAAATTCGCCGGGGCGCAGGGTTCGGGTGTAGGTCAGGATCAACCCCGCCGCCGCCTGGCCCACCACGCTGGTGGCGCCCAGGGAAATCATCAGGCCGATCAACACCGACAAGCCTTTGAAGGCATCGGTGCCGGCGCCCGGCAGGTACGGATAGGCCATGGCCAGGGCAAACAGCCAGATCGCCAGGGACGTCAGGCGCTGGGTCGGTTGCAGAGTTTCATGGTTGAGCCAGCTGAGGGTTCCCGGTGCCGTCATGCGCCGCAGTATCCGCCGCATGAACGCGGTTGCGCCGCGGGCGATGAAGAAGATCGCCAGCGCCACGCCCAGCCCGGGTATGGCACCGACGATGCCTTGCAGCAGATAGTCGCCGAGCTCCAGCAGATAGTTGTTGAGGCTCTCGCCCCAGGGACGGGTATAGGGAAAGCGCGACAGGACGAAGCCCAGCCATTCGTACGTCAGCAGCAACACGACGATCCAGCGCACCAGTTCCAGCAGGCGGCTGGCCAGCGGATACAGGTAATTGGCGTCGACCAGCGGCACCCGTCCGACTTTCAGGGCCTGGGTGTGCCGATGCATCAGCTCGGGCAGTTTCTTCAGCACTCTGCGCCGCAGGTACGACATGCCGAACAGCAGCGCGATGTAAATGCCGGTGGCGATCAACGCGGCGACTACGGAGCGTAGGATCAACTGCAGGCTACGGGCCTCCCGGGTTTCGGCCACAACCTGGCGCAGCCGGTCGGCCGCGGCTTCGGCGGCCTGCTGTACCGTGTCGTACTCGGTCTCGTCGAAATCCTTGGGCGAAACGATAAAAGCGCGCCGGCTACCCAGCAGCACCATGTAGCTTTTCATGATCGGGTCGATGGTGACATTGAGGTCGTCGGCGTCGTCCAGCTCTTCACCGATCACCGCTTTCGCCCGTTTGACCCGGGAGGCCGGGGCCTCACCGAGGATGGTCGCGCGAAACACCATGATGCTGCGGTTGGCCACTTTCAATTCAACGGGAGCATCAACCACTTTCGGCGCGTCTTCGGCCCACAGCTGCACCGACCAAAACATCCCGAAAACAGTAAACATTACAGCGAGCAGCCTGCTCCGCATGTGTCGGATCCTTACTTCACAAAATTCAAATCGAGGGTACGTACCGCAGCGTAGTTCACCGATGAACGGTTGTCAGATTTGAGCTACAGGCAGTTTCCCCATGGGTCTTTTCCCTTGAAACAATGCCCCGACACCCGCCCATGAAAGTGGCTCAAGCAGCAGAAAGTGCGTTCCTGGCTCGATCCCGAAAACACTGAAGATCCCTGCGGGAGCGAGCTTGCTCGCGATAGCTGTGGGTCAGGCACCGGGATGTCGAATGTGCCGACGCCATCGCGAGCAAGCTCGCTCCCACAGTGTGTTTCGTACCTGACTCAAGGATTGACCTGATAACCCTTGCCCTGCAAACAACTGCTGTAGGCCGAAGCGGTATTCGCCTGGGTGGTTTTCTCGTCCGCCCGGCGCTCCTGACGCTGGCGCGAACCACCGACAACCATACCGGCCGCGGCGGTTTCCTTGGCGCGGTCCTGGCGGACGTTCTGTTTCACGTCACTGTCGACACGATCATCATACGCATCGTGCTGATTACTGCGCACACCAGACGCCACGGCGCCGGCTGCAGCCCCCACCGCCGCCCCTTTGACCCGCCCGCCGGATGGCTGCGAAGACGTCGATGAGGCCTGACTGTTGGCAATGCTGTTGCATTCGTTGATGTCGGCCTGGGTTTGTTGCGAACTTTGCCCTTTCATCGGCACTACCGATTGTGCCCATCCCGGGCTACTCAAAACCGACAATGCGATGCACAGGCTGACCGGTGAAAACCTATTCATGATGACCTCCGACAGGCTTGCCACAACGGGCAAGCCTTGGGGCGACTGGCGGATGGCAAGCGACGTCATGCGTCGCCCTGCTGATCGGGTGGAACAACTGAAAAGTGTAGTTCAACGGTCCCGCCGAGAAGGACTTCCGAACAAGCGGTGGGTGTTGTGTGGGAGCGAGCCTGCTCGCGAAGGCGGTCGACCAGCCAGCATCTATGTCGGGAGTACTGGCGCCTTCGCGAGCAGGCTCGCTCCTACAGGCTTACTGGTGATCTGCGGATATGCGGTTACTCAGGCGGATCAAGCTGATCCAGCGCCCGGTTCACCGCCAGTTCGCCGAGCATGATCACTTGCGCAATGCCCAGTAGCGCATTGCGACTGGTGCCTTGCAGATGATCCACCAGATCGTTGGCCATGACATGGGCCGACGCCAGCGATTCACAGGCATGCACCAGTAAGGTCTCGACATTGAGTTCGGGATTGACGATGAACATGGAACTGGGTTTACGCGGCGTGGCCATGATGCCGGGACCGGGGTTGAGGTAATGATCGAGGGCGCGCTCGGCGGCTTCGTGGAGCTTTTGGGAGTCGAGGCTTTCGTACGGGGAAGTGGGATCGGTGTCCGGCGGGTTGGGTGTGACTTTGAACATAGTGAAACTCCTTATGCGAAGAACAAAGGAGCCATCACCATCGCTACCAAACGAAGGGTGGTGGCCATACGAAGGTTGGTAGACCGGTCGCACAAGAACCCGGCGCTCCCGAAGGAGCCCTGCGCATGGCCACCATAAATAAAGTCCAATGAAAGCGACTGAATAAGGCGGCGCTACGCTTGTTCGAGACGGGCTACCAAACCCGATCGCTGCTGTTTTGCAGCGACCGGCCAACGATAAATCCCACCCCCAAGACGCACAAGCCGGCGGATTCTGGCGTAGCTGTAGGCAATGACGCAAGCCGTCGTAGCTTGCGGGAAGTAACGCTGACAGCCGCTAAACAGCCCCTTAAACACACACCAATAGGACAGCCAATACAAAGAACTGTAGGAGCGAGCCTGCTCGCGATGAGGGTATCAGCTTCAACATCCATGTTGGCTGAGCCACCATCGCGAGCAGGCTCGCTCCTACAGGGTATGTGGTGTTAGTCAGGCATTGGTGGTCAGTGGATACAGCTGCTCATCAAACTGCGACAGCTTCGGAAATACCAGTGGTTGGTCGTCGCTCAAGTGCTGCAAACGCTGGCTGTAATCAACCAGAAATTGCTGGCGCGCCTCTTCACTGATGTACGGCACATGCCAAGCCACGAAGGGTTCCAGCACATCGAACCCGACATAGGCCAACGTGCCACGCAGGATCGGCCGCAGCATGTCCTCCAATGGCCCATGAATCGCACCGTCGCCAAACATGTGTTCACGACCGCCGAGGGTCACGGTCACCAGCGCCTTCTTCCCGGCCAGACCACCCTGATCATAGAAGCGCTTGCCGCCATAGCAAATGCCGGACACCAGCACCCGGTCGATCCAGCCCTTGAGCATGGCCGGGGCGGAGAACCAGAAGATCGGGAAGTTGAGGATCAGCAGGTCGGCCCACAGCAGTTTGTCCAGTTCCGCCTGGATGTCCGGTGCCAGCGACTGGCTCTTCACGCCCAGGCGTTGTTCCAGGGCATAGACCAGGTACTCGGGGTCTTCCCTATTGGAGAAGTCCGCGTCGCTGGCCACCGGGTTCCAGTTCATTTTGTACAGGTCGCTGACCTGCACTTCATGGCCCTGGGCTTCGAGGGTGGCGACAGCCTGGTCACGCAGGGCGGCGGTGAAGGATTGCGGCTCCGGGTGAGCGTGGACGATCAGTACTTTCATGGTGGTTCCTTAGACTTGTTCCAGCGTATCGGTTGAAGGTGTGGAGTAGCAAAATCGTGGGTGATATACAGTTTGAGTCGCCAACCGTCACACCTGGATCGCCTTCACTTCGACGAACTCGTTCAGTCCCTCCTCACCCCATTCGCGACCGTTACCCGATTGTTTGTAGCCACCGAACGGCGCCTGATAATTGAACGCCGCGCCATTGAGAAAGCACTGACCGGCGCGCATCTGCCGCCCCAGGTGCAAGGCACGCTCGGCACTGCCGGCCCAGACGCCGCTGGACAGGCCGAACGGCGAGTCGTTGGCGATCTGGATCGCTTGCGCCTCATCGGCATAGGGAATCAGGCACAGCACCGGGCCGAAGATTTCTTCCTGGGCGATGCGCATGCGGTTGTCGACATCGGCGAACAGCGTCGGGCTGACATAGAAGCCGCGTTCGAAAGTCGACGGCGTGTCACCGCCGCATAGCAGTCGTGCGCCTTCCTGTTGACCGACCTTGATGTAGTCGAGCACGGTGCGTTTTTGCCCGGCCGAACACATCGGACCGAGGAAGCTTTGCGGGTCGAGGGGATCGCCCATGCGCAGGCTCAGGGTTTCCGCCAGAGCCAGTTCCACGGCCTCGGCGTAGCGGCTGGCCGGCAGCAGCATGCGGGTCAGCGCGGTGCAGGTCTGGCCGGAGTTGATCATCACGTCCTGCACGCCGTAGCGCACGGCTGCGGCCAGGTCGGCATCCTCGGCGATCAGCAACGGTGACTTGCCGCCCAGTTCCAGGCACACGCGCTTGACCGATGGCGCCGCCGCCTGCGTGACGCGAACGCCGGCGCCGGTGGAGCCGGTGAACGACACCATGTCCACGTCCGGGTGTTTAGCGAGAGCTTCACCGACTTTCGAACCCGGCCCGCTGACCAGGTTGAACACCCCGGCCGGCAGACCGATGTCCTCGATCATTTGCGCCAGCAGGAAGGCATGCAGCGGGGTTTCCTGACTCGGCTTGACCACCACCGTGCAACCGGCGGCCAGTGCTGGAGCGAGTTTGCCGATCAGCTGGTGCAGCGGGTAATTCCACGGGTTGATGAACGCGCAGACACCCACGGCCTCGCGGATCACCAGCGAGTTGCCGACTTCGCGCACCTCGTCCATGAGATGAGCCAGTTCGACGTACTGCTCAAGGCCAGTGATCGGCCCATCGACCTGCACCGAGCGGCACCATTGCACCGGCATGCCCAGTTCCGTGGTGATGACCGCGGCCATTTCATCGGCACGATTGCGCAGTTGATCGGCCAGTGCGCGGATGTAGCCGGCACGCACGCTGGACGGTGTGCGCGACCATGAAGAGAAGGCCCTGCGTGCAGCCGCCACGACGTTTTCGACATCGAGTTCATCACCCAGCGGAACGCTGCCGCAGACTTCTTCGGTGGCCGGGTTGATCACCTCGGCGATGCCCTGCCCCGACGGAGTTTGCCAGCGACCATCAATAAACAGTGTCTTGTGATTAAGCATGAACCTGGGCCTCCATCAATTCTTGAGCACAACGAGCAATGCGCTGGCAGGCATCGCGCAGCGGTTCGGCGCCGACCACCAGACCGACGCGAATATGCCCCGCCGCGCTCGGACCAAAGGCCTCGCCCGCCAGGACCGACACGCCGTGGCGATCCAGCAACCGGTCGGCAAACGCCTGGGCGCTGAGCCCGGTCCGGCGGATATCGAGCATCACGAACATCCCGCCATCAGGTTTCAACGCCCGCACGCCGGGGCAATCGGCCAGGCTGTCGCACACCAGATCGCGACGCTGGCGATAGGCTTCGCGCATGGCTTCGAGTTCCGGCAGGTTGCTTTCCAGGGCGACCACGGCAGCGTCCTGAATGAAATCCGGCGAGCCGTAGAGCATGCACAACGCGAGGTTTTCCAGGTGCGCGGCCAAGGATGGCGGCGCCACCACCCAGCCGACGCGCCAGCCGGTCATGGCGTGGGATTTCGACAGGCTGTTGAGGGTCGCGGTGCGCTCGGCCATGCCCGGCAGGCTCGCCGGGCTGACGTGCTCGCCTTCGAACAGCAATTCGCTGTAGACCTCATCGGAAATCAGCCAAAGGTCGTGGGCGATGCACAGTTCAGCCAAGGCAGTCCAGGTGCTGCGCGGCAGACTCGCGCCCGACGGGTTGTGAGGGCTGTTCAGTGCCAGCGCCCGGGTGCGCGGGGTGATGCGCGCGGCAACGTCTTCGGGCAGCACACGGAAGCCGTTTTCCGAGCGCACAGGCACCGGCACCACCACGGCACCACAAGCACCGAACACCGCTTCATAGGTGACGTACATCGGTTCGGCGACGATCACTTCGTCACCCGGATTGAGCACGCATTGGGCCACGCTGAACAGCGCACATTGCGCCCCGGCCAGCACGGTGACTTGATCCGCCGAAACGGATTGGCCGCTGCGCTGCTGATGACGCCTGGCGATGGCTTCACGCAGGGCACGCTTGCCGCGCACCTCGGCATAGTGAGTGTTGCCGCTCAGCAGGCTGTCGATGGCGCCCTGCACGATAGGCTGTGGCGTGTCGAAATCCGGATCGCCCACGGACAACAGCAGAATGTCTTCACCCTGCTCGCGCAGTGCCAGGGCGCGGTAGTGGATGTCCCACGCGGCGGCGCCGTCACCGGAGATACGTTGAGTCAGATCGGAAAAGCGCATGGCTTCATCCCCTTGAAATGCAGATCAATGTGCACAGGCATGTTTGAGTTCGATCAAAGTCACGCCGTTACGCTTGAAGCCTTGGCGCAGGTCGGTCTGCAACTCGGCCAGGCTTTGCGGCTGAGTCACGGTGCAGCCAAAGGCACGAGCGAGGGCGGCGAAATCCGGGTTGCGCGGCAGCACGCCGATGGGTTCGATATCCAGGCCGATCATGTCGTCGCGAATCTGCCCCAGGGCGTCGTTGTTCCACAGCAGCACCACCAGCGGGCTGTCCAGTTCCTCGACAGCCGTGGCCAGTTCCTGGGCGGTGTAGAGGAAACCACCATCGCCCACCAGCACCAGGCCCGGCCGCTGTGGCGCGCCGAACTTGGCGCCGATGCCAGCCGGCAGGCCATAACCCAAAGTGCCGTAGCCGGTGGGATGCAGCCAGCTGCGGATGGCCAGGCTGTCGAAGGCGTAGTTGCCGGTGTAGGCCAGTTGGGTCATGTCGGTGCTGATGAAGGCGTTGTCCGGAAGCTCCGCAGCGATACGGTCGAGAATCGATTGATGGATCGACTGCAACGGGCCATGGCTGGCCTTGACCGCTTCACGCAGGGCGGCGACCGAGGCAATCGCAGCGCCGGCGTCGCGCACATCAGACGGCAGACGCTCAAGCAAACCACTGAGGGTTTGTTGTGCATCGCCATGCAACGCCACGGCGCATGGGTAGAAGTCGTTGAACTTGCGCGGGTCGATGTCGACGCGCAGCAGTTCGCCATTGAGCGGCAGGCGTTCGCGCCAGAAGTCGGTATCGGCCATTTCGGTGCCGACCGCCAGTACCACGTCGGCCTCGGCGATCAGCTTCCAGCCCGGCTCCACACACAGGGATGAGCCAGCGTTGAGCGGCGCATCCGGCGGCAGCAAGCCCTTGCCGGCGACGCTGGTGAACAGCGGCGCAGCGAGCCGGGTGCTGATCTCTTGCAGCTGCGAAACGGCATTGAGCGCACCACCACCGGCGATGATCATCGGTCGCTTGGCAGCCTTGAGCCTGGCCACGGCTTGACCGATGACGATGGCGGATGCCGGGCCACGACCCGGACGACGCACCACCTCATTGCTCCAGTCACGGGCAATCGGTGCCGATAGCACGTCCAGCGGCACCGAGATGTGCACCGGACGCGGGCGCTCGCTGTCGAACACCGCGTAGGCGCGGGCGATCAGTTCCGGCAGGTCTTCAGCAGTCAACGCCACTGCGGAGAACGCCGTGATCGGCGCGGTCATCGCCCGCTGATCCTGGCACTCGTGCAGGCTGCCCCAGCCCTTGCCGAGGCTGGCGCTGTGGTTGACGCTGGAAATCACCAGCATCGGAATCGAGTCGGCGTAGGCCTGGCCGATGCCGGTGGCGGCGTTGGTCACGCCGGGGCCGGTGATGACGAAGCACACGCCGGGTTTGCCGCTGACCCGGGCATAACCGTCGGCCATGAAACTGGCGCCCTGCTCATGGCGGGTCAGCACGTGGCGGATGCCGCTGCCGGGCAGGCCGCGATACAGCTCCAGGGTATGTACGCCGGGGATGCCGAACACAGTATCGACGCCGTAGTTGGCCAACAGGCGCACCAGGGCCTGGCCACCGGTCAATGTTTTGCTTTGCATTTTCATGTCCTCACTCCTGACCGAGGCGAATCAACGCATCGACCGCCGTCGTGCCATGGGCACCAACCAACAATGGGTTCACATCGAGTTCCAGCAGGTGTGCGGCGCTCTCGCAGGCGTAGTCGGCCACGGCGCGGATGGCGATCACCAAGGCGTCCAGGTCCGCAGACTCGCGACCACGGAAACCTTGCAGCAACGGCGCGCTGCGCAGGCTGAGCAAGGCATTGCGGATCGCGCCGTCGGTGGTCGGCAGCAACAGGCTGCGACTGTCCTTGAGCAACTCCACCAGAATGCCGCCGGCACCGATCACCAGCGCGAGGCCGAAATCGTTTTCGCGCTTGATGCCGACAATCAGCTCAGCCAGTGGCGGTTTGGCCATGGGTTCGAGCAGCAGTTGATCGAAGGGTACGCCCGGGGCGTAAGCGGCGATGCTGCTGCGCATCTTCTCCAACGCAGCGCTCAATGCCGCGCCGTCCTTGAGGTTCAGCGCCACGGCGCCAGCCTCGGTCTTGTGTGGCAGTTGAGCGCTGACCGCTTTGAGTACCAGCGGATAGCCCAACGCTTCGGCGTCCTTCAGGGCCTTGTCCGGGGTGCTCAATACGCCGTTGGGCGTCGGCAAGCCAAAGGCTTTTAACGCCTGTTTGGAATCCCACTCATTGAGCAAACGCCCCTCGCCTTCCAGCGCATGCGGGCACAACGGCACCAGCGCCGATTCCCCCAGCGCCAGCAAGGCATGGCGGTTGCGCTGATAACCGGCGATGCGCCCCCACGCGGCCAACCCGTCTTCAACGCCCTGCAAGGCCGCGACGCCTTGGGCGTGCAGACGCTCACGGGCATGGGCCGGCAGCAGCTCAGGGAAGGCCGAGGTGACAAAACCGGTCTTGCCGTGACGTTGCAGTGCCGCGCAGTACAACTCCAGCAGCAGGTCGCATTCCTTGCGCTCGCCGGTGAACTCCGACGGGTAGTCGAGCACCAGCATCGCCGCGTCGGCTTCGGTGCGTAGCGCGCTGTCGAGCATGCGGTTCAAGGCTTCGCCGTCGCCCCAGATCGCCGTGGTGAAATCCAGCGGGTTGACCAGGTTGGCGTAGGTCGGCAGCACTTGCGCGAGTTCGCCGACCTGCCCTTGATCGAGTTTCGGCAGGCCCAGGTCGTTGCGTTCGGCGTAGTCGGCAATCAGCCCGGCATCGCCACCGGAACAGGCCAGCGCGATCAGGCTGTTGCCCGCCGGCAGGTTGCCGCAGGCGGCGGCCTTGAGGGTTTCGACAAAACTCACCGGGCCGCTGACGCGAATCACCCCGAGACGGTCGAACAATGCGTCATACAGCGCATCGGAGCCGGACAGCGAACTGGTGTGACTCAAGGCCAGTTCGGCACCGATCTGCGACACACCGGTTTTCAGGGCGATGATCGGGATGCCCTTCTCCAGCGCCTTGTGCGCGGCGCGGGCAAAACCCGGCACGTTCTTCAGGCCTTCCAGGTGCAGGCCGATGGCTGTGACGCGCGGCTCGTCGAGCAACACGTCCATCAGTTCAGCCACGCCCAGTTGCGCCTGATTGCCCACCGACGCCATGTAGGCCACCGGCAGCGAGCGGTCGCTCATGGACAGGTTGTAGGCGAAGTTGCCGCTCTGGGTCAGCACCGCCACGCCCTTCTCCACCGCTTTGCCGCCATGGGCCACCGGCCACAGCGCGGAACTGTGCAGGTAGTCGAGCAGGCCGTAGCAGTTGGGGCCGAGCAAGGCCATGTCGCCAGCGGCCTTGAGCAGTTGCTGTTGCAGGGCCTGGCCTTCGGCGCCGGTCTCGGCGAAGCCGGAGGCGTAGCAGATGGCCCCGCCCGCGCCGATGGCGGCCAGTTCGGCGACGCAGGTCAGCGTCAGTTCGCGGTTGGTGGCGATGAATACCGCGTCCGGGCCGCAAGGCAGCTCGGCAACGCTGCGCACGCACGGCACGCCCTCAAGGCTGTCGTGCTGCGGATTGACCAGCCACATTTGCCCTTGGTAGCCGCCTTCGGCACAGCGCTTGAGGGCGCGGGCCATGCTGCGGCCGCCGACGAACGCCACATGTTGCGGCGCGAGCATGCGTTTGAGGTTGTCACGAATGGTTTGGGACATGGGAATTCTCCGGGCCGATCAGCGCAGCAGCGGCCGCAGCAGCTCGCGGGAAATGATGTGGCGCTGGATTTCCGAAGTACCTTCCCAGATCCGTTCGATCCGCGCGTTGCGCCAGATGCGCTCCACCGGACCTTCGTCCATCAGGCCCATGCCGCCGAAGATCTGTACCGCCTCATCGGCAGTACGCCCGAGCACTTCACTGGCGAACAGCTTGGCCATGCCGGCCTCGCCATCGGTCATGGTGCCCTGGTCCATTTTCCAGGCGGTGTGCAGGGTCAGCAGTTCAGCTGCACGAATCTGTGTGGCCATGTCGGCCAATTTGAACGACACGCCCTGGTAGGTGCCGATCGGCTGGCCGAACTGCTTGCGATCCGCCGCCCATTGCAGCGACACGTCCAGTGCGCGCTGGGCCTGACCGACGCAGTTGGCCGCGACCATCACCCGGCCGGCGGTCAGCCAGGCGTTGGCCACCTCCCAACCCTTGCCGACTTCGCCCAGCACTTTGCTGGCCGGCACACGGCAGTCGTCGAAGAACATTTCAAAGGTGTGGTAACCACGGTTGCTCACGCACTTCGGTCCACGGCGAATGGTCATGCCCGGGGTGTTGCGGTCGACCAGGAACGAGGTCACGGCGTTACGCTTTTTGCCGTTGTGTTCATAGGTGTCGGTCACGGCGAAGACAATGGCGAAATCGGCATGGCCAGCGTGGCTGATGAAATGCTTGCTGCCGTTGAGAATGAAGTCGTCGCCTTCACGCACGGCGCGGGTCTTGATCGCATTGGCGTCGGAGCCGGCACCCGGCTCGGTCAGGGCGAAGCAATCGATTTTTTCGCCCTGGATGCTCGGCAACAGGTAGTCGTTGATCTGGTCGCCGGTGCAGGCCATGAGGATCTTCGACGGCCGCGCGACGAACACGTGCAGCGCCCAGGACACCTTGGACAGCTCACGTTCGATCAGCGCCTGGGACAGGTAGTCCAGGCCGCCACCGCCCACTTCTTCGGGCATGTTGAAGGCGTAGAAGCCGGCGGCAATCGCCTTGCCGCGAATCTGCGCCGCCAGTTCCGGGGAGACCTCGTCGGCGCGGTCGACTTGCTCTTCATAGGGCAGCAGTTCCTTCTCGACGAAGCTGCGTACCGAGTCCACCAACATTTCTTGTTCTTGGGTCAGTTGGAAATTCATGCTGCTACCTGTTGTTCGTGTTCTGGGAGATGGAGAGGAATCAACGACCGATGTAGCGTGCCGGGCGTTTTTCCATGGCGGCGCGCAGGGCTTCGGTGCCGTCTTCGCTGCGACCGCAGAGCAGGCCGGCGGCGAGTTCGGCTTGCAGTTGTTCGGCCAAGCTGCGCTCGGCGCCTTCGCGCATGAGTTTTTTGGTCTGGGCGAAGGCGAAGGTCGGGCCCGCGGCCAGGCGTGCGGCCAATTCGCTGGTGACCGTCAGCAGTTGATCGTCGGCGCAGACATCGCCAACCAGACCGGCGTCGAGGGCACGGTCAGCGCCCCACAATTCATCGAGGAACAGCAGGCGCTTGGCCTGTTCGCTGCCGATCAGACGCGGCAGGTGCCAACTGGCGCCGGCATCCGGCGAGTACGCCATGCTGGTGTAGCCGGCCTTGAAGCGTGCCGATTGCCCGGCGATGCGCAGGTCGCAGCACAGGGTCAGGTCCATCCCGGCGCCGACGGCGGTGCCGTTGATGGCGGCGATGGTGGGTTTTTCCAGGCTGTGCAGACGGGTCATCAAGGCGTGGGCGGTTTCGGTCCAGCCGTAGGTTTCCAGCGCGCCACGGGCTTCGGCGTCGGCCCATTCATCGAGGTCAGCGCCGGCGCAGAAGCTGCGGCCGCTGCCGGTAAGCACCACCACGCGCACCGCTGGATCGGCGTTGAAAGCGTCGAGCAAGCCGTGCAGGTTTTTCAGCGTCGGAATGTCCAGCGCATTGCGCTGGGCAGTGCGATTGAGGGTGATCCAGGCAACGCCTGCTTCGACCTGGCTGAGCAGCGACGATTGAGTGGTCATGGGAATCCTCGAATTATTGTGATTGGTCTGAGGTGATGCGATTTGAGGCCATACTAAACGAGTGTTCAGCAAGGCGGCAATCGGCTTGGAAATTGGCTGTAACAAGCCAAAAAACTTCGCAACACATTGGTTTTATTGAATTATTTCAAGAATGGCGAGCAACGGCTGTTGGCGCTGTTACAACTTCGAACAACTGCCTACGCCCAGCACAAAACAACTGTAGGAGCGAGCCTGCTCGCGATGAGGGAATCACATTCAACATTTCTGTTGACTGATCCACCGCTATCGCGAGCAGGCTCGCTCCTACAGGGGAAACGGTTAGCTGGAGGTGTTATGCAGTCGGCAAGCTCGGCGCCAACACGCCCTGGCGCTTGCGATGAATCAGGAAGTACGCGCCATAGCACAGCGCAATGAATCCAAAACCCCAATACAGCGACGGACGCTGGGTTTCATCCAGGGCCAGGAATACGAACAGCGAGCAGCACAGCGCGATGCACATCAGCGGCAATACCGGAAACCACGGCGCGCGGTATTTCAGGTCGCTGAGTTTGCCGCCGTCACGCAAGTACGCCTTGCGGAACTTGTACTGAGCCAGCGCGATGACAATCCAGGTCACGGTGCCGGACATGCCGCTCACCGCCATCAGCACCATGAACAAGGTGTCGGCGGCGACGAAGCTGGTCATCAGCGACACCAGGGCGAAGCACAGGGTGATGCTCAAGGCGCGCAATGGCACGCCACGCTTGCTCAATGGCGACAGGCTTTTCGGCGCCATGCCGGTTTTCGACATCGCCCACAGGATGCGCGTCGAGGCATACAGGCCGGAGTTGCCCACCGACAGGATCGCGGTAAGGATCACGAAGTTCATAAGGTCAGCGGCGTAGGGAATGCCGACCATGTCGAACACCTGCACGAACGGGCTTTCCATCAGGCCGGCCTGCTGCCACGGCACGATCGCCGACAGCACGATGATCGCCAGCACGTAGAAGATCAGCACGCGGAACACCACGTTGCGTACGGCGCGGGGAATGCTTTTTTCCGGCTGATCGGTTTCACCGGCGGCCACGCCCATGATCTCGCAACCCTGGAACGCGTAGACCACGGTCATCATCACCGCGAACACCGCCGACAGGCCGTTGGGGAACAACGAATCGCCGATCAGGTTGGTTGCCATCGGTGCCGGTGCGCCGCTGCTCAGGGGCATCACGCCGAAGATCACCAGTACGCCGACCACGATGAAACCGAGAATCGCCGCGACCTTGATCCCCGAGAACCAGTACTCGGCTTCACCAAAGGCGCGGGTCGCCATGGCATTGATACCGAACAGCACCACCACGAACAGCGCCGACCAGTACCAGATTGGCACAGCCGGGAACCAGCGGGTCATCAGCATGCCGGCGGCGGTGAACTCCAGGCCCACGGTGGTGGCCCAGCTCATCCAATACACCCAGCCGATCATGAACCCGGTGGCCGGGCCAATGAATTTGGTGGCGTGGGTCTGGAACGAACCGGACACCGGCATCTGCACTGACAGTTCACCCAGGCAGACCATCACCAGGTACATCAGGAAACCGGCGAACAGGTAAGCCAGGATCGCCCCCACCGGGCCACCTTGATTGATGGTCACGCCGGAGCCCATGAACAGCCCGGTGCCGATGACGCCGCCCAGGGACAGCATGAAAATGTGCCGGCTCTTCAGGGCGCGGGTCAGCTGTATGCCTTTACGATCAGTATTTTCGTTCATGTCGACACCTCAGCAGTCAGTGAGGTGTGCAGCGCGCGACAGGACGTCACGGCGCAGGGAGGGATCAGCTTTACGGCAATTCATTATTATTATCTCCAATAAGCTTCGAAGACCGCGCTGCGGCGGTTGCGTCGATTATTGGAAAGCCATGTAAGTTCGCGTTGACCGTAAAGATCGAAGTTGTACAAAGTCGTAACAAACTTGTACGTCAGCTCTGCAACAGGCCTTCGAGGGTATCGAGCGAGTGCTGCAATTGCTCATCCAGCACCGGCCCCATGCGCTGGATCGCCGATTCATCGTTTGCCAGCGCCAAGGTCTCCAGCGCCCTCAACGTGCTGGCCAAGGCCCGAAAACCCAGGGAATCACAGCTACCGGCCAGGCGGTGAGCCAGTTGCGCGACCTCTGTGCAGTCGTCGGCGGCCATGGCTTCATGCAGCGCGTCGCGGTGTTGAAGGATCGAGTCACGCAGCACCGCCAGCAGGCCCTGGACCTTTTGCACGCCGAGCAGGCTGCGATGGGTCTGCAACAGCGGCCAGTCCATTGCCTCATCGCTCGGCAGCGACTCGGCCACAGGTGCATGCCCTTCCAGCACCTGGCGCAGGTTTTCCAGCTTCAAGGGCTTGGCCAGGACACCGTCCATCCCGGCCTCCAGATAACCGCGCAACAGTGCCGGTTGCACGCTGGCGGTCAGGGCGAAAATGCGCGTATGGCGGTTCGGCCCGTCGCTGTGGCGGATCTGCCGGCACAGCTCGACACCGCTGATGCCCGGCAGATGCACGTCCAGCAGCATCAGGTCGAACACCTGCGCCGCGCATTGTTGCAGCGCCTGATCCGCTTCTTCGGCCAGCCACACCCGGTGGCCGTCCCGTTGCAGCAATCCTTTGGCCACTTCGCGATTGAGCTCCACGTCTTCGACCACCAGGATGTTCAGTGCCGGCCCCGCCGTGCGAACCGGCGGGGCCTCAGCCACGCCGCTGGCCGGCTGAAGGCAAAGCTCGAACCAGAAGCAACTGCCGCGCCCCTCTTCACTGTCCACGCCGATGCAACCGCCCATCTGCTCCACCAGATGTTTGCAGATCGCCAACCCCAACCCCGTACCGCCAAAACGTTGCGCGACTTCTTCGCTGGCCTGGGTGAACCGCTCGAAAATCTTCGCCTGCATCAAAGGGGCAATGCCGATGCCGTCGTCCGTGACACTGACCCGCAGGCGCTGCCCGGTCTGTTCTCCGGTTTCGCTGAGCAGCGCCACCTCGACGCTGACTTCGCCGCCTTCAGTGAACTTGATCGCGTTGGCCAGCAGGTTGCTCAGCACCTGACGCAGGAACTGCTCGGCGCCGTGGTGATGCTCGGCAATCCGCTGATCGATGCGGCAACTGAGGATCGTGTCGTTGTTCAGCGCTCTCGGTTCCAACAGTGTCAGCACCTCATCGAGCAACTGGCGCAGCGAGAAATCCACCGGTTCGGGATGACTGACGCCCTCCTCCAGCTTGGCGAAATACAGCACTTCGTTGAGGATCGTCAGCAAGCCTTCGCCAGCCTTGTGCAAAGCATCCAGGCGTTTACCGTCCTGGGCATCCAGACGCGCGCCGCGCAGCAATTCGGCCATGCCGAGGATGCCATTGAGGGGCGTGCGCAGTTCGTGGCTCATGGTCGCCAGGAAGCGCGACTTGGCAAGGTTGGCCGCTTCCGCCTCGTCTTTGGCGCGCATCAGGCTGGCGGTGCGGCGCTCAACCATTTTCAGCAGCTCGTCACGGTTGTCCTGCAAGGCCAGGCGATCGGTTTCCCGGCGCTCGATGTCCCGCAGGATCGCCCGGCGCATGTCGTCCAGCGCATGGGCCACGGTGTCGATTTCGTCGCTGCCACGACGCTTGTCCAGATGCAGGGGCTCGTGCCATTCACCGGCGGCGATGCGCCGGGCAAACTCGGCCATGACCTTCAAATGCCGGGTTACCAGTCGATAAAACAAGCCCGACAAGGCAACGGCCAGACCGCAGAGGAACACCGCCATCCACAACAGGCTGGTCAAACCGGTGGCGTAGAGACGCTGGTACACCGCCCCCAGATCCGTACTGACCTCCAGCTCGCCAAGGTTGCGCAAAGGGCCGGACGGCGGCTGATAGTCCAGGGCAAAGCGCTCGATGCGCAGCGGTCCCGCGGGGTGCGGATTGCCCTGGACCAAATCGAAATCGGCGCTGGCCAAGTGCACCCGCGCGACGTCGGAGAAGTCCACCAGCCCGCGCAACTGCACGTTCAACTGTTCCTGGTTCAAGTCCCAGAGGCTGCGTTCCAGGCTGGCCAGGTAGCCGGCGCGGATCAGTTCCATGCGCGACTCGATGTCGCGCATTTCCCGTCGATATTCGATGTACAGTTGCACGCTGCTGGCCAGCACGGTGAAGCACAGGCTGAACAACAGGATGAACAGCAACAAGCGCCGTAACAGTCCACCGGGACGGGCGCCAATCATTGCGCATCCGCCGGCAGGTTGATCATGTCGCGGTAGGTCACTTCGCTTTCGTTGAGCCAGCGCTCAATGTCACCGGCATCGACCATGCGCTGCAACTGCGCATTGATCTCGGGCATGCGAGCGGCCAAGGGCGAGCGCCGCGATACGGCAACCCGCAGATAATCCACGCTCAAGGCTTTGGGCAAGGCAACAATGTCCTGGCCGCCGGGCAGGTTTTCCACGTACAGCTGGCCGGTGCGTCGCTCCTGGGTGATGAAATCGATGCGCCCGCGAATCAGCTTGCCGAAGTTCTGGTGGCTGTCGGAAACCCATTCGATATTGTTATTGCGCGCGACCATGCGATCGAACTCCACGCCGTAGCTCTCGCCGAACAACAGGCCGCCACGGTAACGGGCCAAGTCGTCCAGCTGTTCGAATTTCACCGGATGTTGGCGGTTGATGAACAACGCCACCTCTTCACGCAAGACCGGCACCGTCGAGAACAGCATGCTTTGCTCCCGCTGCGCAGTGCTGTAGGCCAGCACCACATCGACCCGGCCTTCGGCGGCGTCCAGCAGGCAGCGTTTCCAGTTGCCCAGCACCACCATCTCGACCTCGTAACCCAACTGGCCAAACAGGTTTTTCACCACGTTCGGCGCCAGGCCGCGCACCTGCTTGCCATCGCTCCAGGACACCGGCGGATACACCGGGTAATCGCAATAGCGAACCTTGTCCGCCGCGACGGCATGGCCGGCCACCAGCAGCGCCAGCAGGCAAAGCCATCGCGCCATCAGTTTCAGGCCGCCACGCTGGCGGTGAACAGGTAACCGGCGCCGTGAATGGTGATGATCAACTGCGGTTCGGCCGGATCGTCATGCAACTTGCGGCGCAGGCGCCCGACCAGCACGTCGATGGAGCGGTCGTTGGGCACCCATTCGCGGTTGCGGATCTGGTCCATCAACTGGTCGCGGCTGAGGGTGTGGCCGCTGTTGCGCAGGAATACGCTGAGCAACTGGTATTCGCCGTGGGTCAGCAGGGTTTCGCTGCCGGACGGATCGATCAGGCGACGACGGTCGGTGTCCAGTGACCAGTCGGCGAACTGCTTGACCGGCTTGGCCACCGCGACCGCAGGCGCTGGCGTTTGCGCATGACGTACCCGGCGAATCAGGTTTTTCGCCCGGGACACCAGTTCCCGTGGATTGAGGGGTTTGATCACGTAGTCATCGGCGCCGCATTCGAGGCCGACGATGCGGTCGATTTCGTCGTTGCGCCCGGTGATCAGGATGATCCCGACTTCCGAACGCACCCGCAGCTCGCGGGTCAGGGTCAGGCCGTCCTTGCCCGGCAGGCGGATGTCGAGCATCACCAGGTCGACGCTCCGGCTGGCCAGGAAGGTTTCCGCCAGTTCCGCCGTGGCGGCGCAATGGACGTCGTAGCCTTCCTGGGACAGGTAGGCGTGCAGCAGATCGCGAATCAGCGGATCGTCATCGACGATCAATACCCGAGGAGTCATCGCTTGGTGTCCGGCATAGGCCCGAAGGCCAGTTTCTTATTAGAGTGTTTTCCTGCATCGGCGCCAGAGAGTATCGATTGCTGAACGACTGATCAACAGTCGCTCGTCTGCACGCAGAAACGCCGTCTTCCGCCGGCCTGCAAACCGTCGACCCAGGCCTCGCAAATCTGGATGCCCTGCTCCGGGGTGAAGGTGCCGGGGTTCAGCCCGGACTCCAGCCACAAGCCGTCGAGCAAGGCGCTGAGGCTGATGGCGGCCAGGTCGGCGTCGAAGTTTTCCCAGCCTTCCTCCCGGGCCAGTTCCGCCAGCACCTTGCGCAGGATGCCGCGATACTCGCCATAGGAATGATCGTGGGCCTGGTTGATGGCCTCGGCGGTTTTCACCGCGCCCCAGAACGCCAGCCACGCATCGATCAGTTGCGGATCGAGCAGTTCGGCGGAAAACGATCCGCGGAAAAACGCCGACAAACGCTCCCGGGCATTCGGCGCGGCTTGCTCCATGGCGTCGCGCAGCAAGGTCATGACCCGCCCGGTGATCGCCATGTAGGCCTCGGCCACCAGTTCGTCCTTGCCGGAATAGTGATGGCTGATCAGCCCCACCGAGACTCCGGCCTCGGCGGAAATCTTGCGGATTGACGCGCCCTGAAAGCCGTGACGTTTGAGGCACACCAGCGTCGCCTCGATCAGGTTGGCTTTGCGCAACTCCGGTTCCATGCGGGAAAAACGGGCTTCCTGATTCATGGGCGACACGCTCCTTGGTTCAAACGTTTAGACCTGCGCGGGTTGGCGGCGGGCTGAACGACTGTACAGCAAGAGCGGGCCAAGTCTCTAGTCACTCGCCGGTCTGATAGACCGCGGCGGGCCCATCGCGAGCAGGCTCACTCCTACAGTATTTGGGTAGTTCACAGATTTTGCGTACACCCTCTTCTCCTGTAGGAGTGAGCCTGCTCGCGATGACGGTAGCCCAAACAACCGAGAGCCTGGATCAGTCCCGATACCCCGGCGCCACTCGATCCAGCATTCGCAACAACGCCGCCCAGGCCAGTTGCATGGCATCCGGGTCACTCAGTTCCCCCTCCTCCAACGGTCGCCCCGGATCATTGAATTGCCGTTCGGTGTGCGCGCAGACCTCGTGCGACGGCAGCACAACTTCACCGGCGGCTTGGGCGGCCAACTGGATTTCACAGGCCTTTTCCAGGTAGTACATGCGCAGGAACGCCTGGCTCACCGTCTCGCCCACCGTCAGCAGGCCATGGTTGCGCAGCATCAGTACCGATTTGTCGCCCAGGTCCGCCACCAAGCGTTGTTGCTCGCTCAGGTCCAGCGCCACGCCCTCGTAGTCGTGGTACGCGACCCGGCCATAAAATTCCATGGAAATTTGGTTCACTGGCAACAACCCGCACCTCAACGCCGCCACCGCGCACCCGGATTTGGTATGGGTATGCAGCACGCATTGCGCATCTTCACGGGCGCCGTGGATGGCGCTGTGGATCACGAAACCGGCCGGGTTGACCGGGTACGGCGACGGCTCCACGGCATGGCCATCGAGGTCGATCTTCACCAGATTGGACGCTGTGATTTCATCGAACATCAACCCGTAAGGGTTGATCAGAAAGTGATGCTCCGGCCCCGGAATGCGCACCGAGATGTGGGTGAAGATCAGATCGGTCATGCGAAAGTGCGCAATCAAGCGGTAGCAGGCCGCCAATTCCTCACGCAGGCGCTGCTCGGTGGCGCTGCGTTCGGGTGCCAGGTGGCAGGCGATGTTGTTCATTCTTGTGGTTCTCCAGGCTGATCGGCTGGGGCAGACAGTAAGGCTGGTCGCTGCGAACGTCCAGCCGCCCGTTGCTTTAAAGTAAAATTATCTGTTGATTTTTTACTGAAGGTAAATTTCTATAGCACAATAATAACAACGCCAAAACTCGGCCTTTCGGCCTCAGCCTGCCAGGAGTACCCGCCCCATGCCGACCTCGACACCCGCCTTCGCGCACCTGTTCGAGCCTCTGGAGATCCGTGGCAAGCGCCTGAAGAATCGCATCATGTCCAGCGGACACGACACCTCGATGCCCACCGACAACCTGGTCAATGAACAATTGATCGCCTATCACCGAGCGCGTGCCGAAGGCGGTGCCGGACTGATCGTGCTGCAAGTGGCCGGCGTGCACGACAGTGCGCGCTACACCTCCCACGTGCTGATGGCCACCGACGATGCTTGCATCGAGGGCTACCGCAAACTGGCGCAAACCTGCCATGCCCACGGCACCGTGGTGTTGTCCCAGGTGTTCCATCCGGGGCGGGAAATCATGGAGTCCAGCGATGGCCTGCTGGCGGTGGCCTACTCCGCATCCTCGGTGCCCAACGAACGCTTCCGGGTGATGCCCCGCGCGCTGGACCAGGCCATGATCGACGAAATCGTCGCCGGTTACGCCGCTGCCGCCCGCCGCCTGCACCAGGCAGGCATCGACGGCGTTGAGGTCGTGGCCAGCCATGGTTACTTGCCGGCGCAATTCATCAATCCGCGGGTCAACCGGCGTACCGATGGCTACAACGGTGAGCTGGAACAGCGTTTGCGTTTTCTACGCGAAGTCATTGCCGCCGTGCGCGCGGCGACCGACGAGCAGTTCATCGTCGGCCTGCGCATCTCCGCCGACGAGCGCGACCCGGAAGGCCTGACCGAGGACGAATCCCTGGCCGCCGTGCAGTCACTGCAAGCGCAGCTCGATTACGTGCATATCGTCGCCGGCACTTCGGCGTCCCTGGGTGGCGCGGTGCATATCGTGCCGCCCATGGCGATCGAAGCGGCGTACCTGGCCAAAGAAGCCGGAACGTTCAAAGCCGGTTTGAACATTCCGCTGTTCGTCACCGGGCGCATCAACCAGCCTCAGGAAGCCGAGCTGATCCTGGCTCGCGGCCAGGCCGATGTGTGCGGCATGACCCGGGCACTGATCTGCGATCCGCAAATGCCCAACAAGACCGACACCGGCCGCGTCGAAGATGTGCGGGCATGCATTGCCTGCAATCAGGCGTGCATTGGCCACTTCCACAAGGGCTTGCCGATTTCCTGCATCCAGCACCCGGAAACCGGGCGCGAACTGATCTTCGGCGAACGCCGACAAGCGCCACAGCGCAAACGCATCATGATCGCCGGCGGTGGTCCGGCCGGGATGAAAGCCGCCACCGTCGCGGCCCAACGCGGGCATGAGGTGACGTTGTACGAAGCCAGTTCGCAACTGGGCGGTCAGGTGTTGCTCGCGCAACTGCTGCCACGACGCAGCGAATTCGGCGGTGCGAGCACCAACCTGCAGCGGGAAATGGAACTGGCTGGCGTGCGCGTGGTGCGCAATACCCGAGTCGACCGGGCACTGGTGGAGCAGGAAAAACCGCACATGGTGATCGTCGCTACCGGTGCCGAGCCGTACTGGCCGGCCTTCGAGCGTGGCGGTGAGTTGCAGGTGGTGGACGCCTGGCAAGTGCTGCGCGATGAAGTACAGGTCGGCCGTTCGGTGGTGGTGGTCGACTGGCGTTGCGACTGGATCGGCCCCGGCATCGCCGAACGTCTGGTCCGTGCCGGGCACCAGGTGCAACTGGCGGTCAACGGCACCCATTGCGGGGAAAACCTGCCGCTGTACGTGCGCGATCAACTGGCCGGCGAACTGCATAAGCTGGGCGTGCCGATCACGCCGTATGCGCGGCTGTATGGCTGCGATGACAACACGGTGTACCTGCAGCACACCGCCAGTGGCGAACCGATGCTGATGGAAAACATCGATACGCTGGTGCTGTGCCAGGGCCATCAACCGGTGGATACCCTGGGTGCCGAGCTGCAAGGGCTGGTGGAGTTTCGCAGGATCGGTGACTGCCTGGCGCCGCGCACCGCCGAAGAAGCGATTTATGAAGGCCTGAAAGTCGCGTGGGAGCTTTAAGGCTGTTTATACTCCGGGGCTTTAACGGCTCACACCGCCCCTGTAGGAGTGAGCCTGCTCGCGATAGCGTCACATTCAACATCAATGTTGGCTGACCCACCGCATCGCGAGCAGGCTCGCTCCTACAGGGGATGCGATCCTCTTCCCGGTTCGGAATTTTCCATGAGCAACAACAGCAAGACCCCGCCCGCATCAGGCAGCGCCGAACCGCATTTTCTCGGCACGCGCATTCGCGGCCTGCGCAAGCGCCGGGGCATGACCCTGGCGGAACTGGCGCAACAGAGCGAACTCACCGCCGGCTACATCAGCCAGCTGGAACGCAACCTCGCCTACCCGTCGATTCCGGCGCTGTTCAACATTGCCCGCAGCCTCGGCGTCACCATCCAGTGGTTCTTCGCCAGTGAAGCGGTCACCGCGCCCGAAGACGATGGTGTCGTGGTGCGCAAGAACAGCCGCCTGAACGTGCATTACGAAGACGGCATCGTCGACCAGTTGCTGACGCCGCAGGCCAACCGCCAACTGGAAATGCTCCACTCGCGTTTCCCGCCCGGCACCTACAGCCAGCAGAGCTACAGCCACGACGGTGAAGAAGCCGGCTACTTGCTCTCGGGGAGTTTCGAGTTGTGGGTCGGCGAACGCCATTTCCAGCTCAATGAAGGCGACAGCTTCAGTTTTTCCAGCCAGGAACCGCACCGCTACGGCAACCCCGGCGATGTCGATGCAGTGGTGATCTGGGTGATTACACCGCCGACGTTCTAACGTCGGCGGCGACCGCTTGCCTGACTGGTACTCGCACGCTTGAGCGTGTCACTCGGCAGCTCGTTGAACAACGCGCGGTAGCTGCTGGAAAACCGCCCCAGATGCCAGAACGACCAATGCATCGCCACCTCGGCCACGGTGGTTTGAGTGGGCGTGCGGCTGAGCAGTTCGCGTCGGGCGCTATTAAGGCGGCGCAGGCGCAGCCACTGGGTTGGCGACATGCCGGTGTAGGTCTTGAACGCATGCTGCAACTGGCGCAGTGAAACCCCCGCGACCTGGGACAACTCCAGCAGATTGAGGTGTTCTTCCGGGGTGTCCGCGGCCCATTCCCCTACCCGCTTCATGATCGACCGCTCCCCGGCCCGACGCTGCAGGGACCCCTGGTCGAGGCCGACACAGGCGTTGTCGAGGATGAACAGGCAATCTTCCAGCAGTTGCTGGGTCAGCGCTTCGCGGCTCGGTGGATCGAAGGTCTGCGACAGCCGCGTCAGGGTCCCGCTGAGCCAACGGCAGAACAGCGCGTTCTGCTGGGAGTTGAGCGGTGCCATGAACAGCCCTTCGAGCCTGGCGATGTCGAGGCTGTGGCGCTTTACAAACTCCGGCCCGAACACCACGGCGATTTCCTGATAGTTCTCCGGGGTGATCCAGATGTTGCGGCTTTCGCCATTCAACACGTACAGCGCGTTGTCGCCGCGATCGAAACAGAACGACAACGAACCCTGGGGCGCGCTGAAATTCTGCTCGACCCGGGTGTTCATCGACTCTTCGTAAATCTCCACGCCCTGCAGATCCAGATAGCGCACCAAGCCCGCGAAATGCCCCGGCGACATCTGCTGGTATTGCTGCACCCAGCCCGGCGTGGCGCGGATTTGCTCGGCGACATCGGCGGTGTTGAACGCTTGGACCTGGAGGGAATTGGAACCTGTCATGGGGCGACCTTACGCACTCTTTTGGTGCGCTTTGTGCTGCTTAAAGTGGATAGATGGAACTGCAAGGCTCGCACAAGATAGTCGTCAACGCGCTACAGGGGAAGTGTCCGGCGGATGAAACCGGTCTCTCCTGGCGTTAATAAAACCAATAACGAGGTCTTTATGAATGTCCCTTTCGATCAGCTGTTCACTTGGCTGAAAGATCACAAGATTACCGAAGTCGAGTGCGTCGTCAGCGATCTGACCGGCATTGCACGCGGCAAAATTGCACCGACCAACAAGTTCCTGCATGAGCGAGGCATGCGCCTGCCGGAAAGTGTCCTTCTGCAAACGGTAACCGGGGACTTTGTCGACGACGACATCTACTACGACCTGCTCGACCCGGCCGATATCGACATGGTCTGCAAGCCGGACGCCGACGCCGTCTACGTGGTGCCATGGGCCATCGAGCCGACCGCCATCGTGATCCACGACACCTTCGACAAGTTCGGCAACCCGATCGAACTGTCGCCGCGCAACGTGCTGAAGAAAGTGCTGCAGTTGTACACCGACAAAGGCTGGCGGCCGATTGTCGCGCCGGAAATGGAGTTCTACCTGACCCAGCGCTGCGAAGACCCGGACCTGCCACTCAAGGCGCCGATGGGCCGTTCGGGCCGCGCCGAAAGCGGTCGTCAGTCGTTCTCCATCGACGCGGCCAACGAATTCGACCCGCTGTTCGAAGACGTCTACGACTGGTGCGAACTGCAAGGTCTGGACCTCGACACGCTGATCCACGAAGACGGCCCGGCGCAGATGGAAATCAACTTCCGTCACGGCAACGCCCTGGACCTGGCCGACCAGATCACCGTGTTCAAACGCACCATGCGTGAAGCGGCGCTCAAGCACAACGTGGCAGCAACCTTCATGGCCAAGCCGGTCGGCGACGAGCCTGGCAGCGCCATGCACATTCACCAGAGCGTGGTGGACATCGCCACCGGCCAGCCGATCTTTGCCGATGCCGATGGCAACATGAGCGAGTTGTTCCTGCACCACATTGGCGGCCTGCAGAAGTACATCCCGAAAGTGCTGCCGATGTTCGCGCCGAACGTCAACTCGTTCCGCCGCTTCCTGCCGGACACCTCGGCACCGGTGAACGTCGAATGGGGCGAAGAAAACCGCACCGTCGGTCTGCGCGTGCCGACCTCCAGCCCCGACGCCATGCGCGTCGAGAACCGTCTGCCGGGCGCCGACGCCAACCCGTACCTGGCCATCGCCGCCAGCCTGCTGTGTGGTTACCTGGGCATGGTCGAGCGTACCGAGCCGAGCGCTGCGGTACAGGGCCGCGCCTATGAGCGTCGCAACCTTCGCCTGCCGATCACCATCGAGGACGCCCTGACCCAGATGGAAGAGTGCGACACCATCAGCCGCTACCTGGGCAGCAAGTTCGTGCGGGGCTATGTCGCGGTCAAACGCGCCGAGCACGAGAACTTCAAACGGGTGATCAGTTCGTGGGAGCGTGAGTTCCTGATGCTCAGCGTCTGAAATCTTCGCTGCCCATAACGACCTCATCGCGAGCAGGCTCGCTCCTACAGGGGAATGCATGTAGGAGTGAGCCTGCTCGCGATGACGGCCGCCAGAACACCAAAGAAACATCGGTATAACCCAATAATTCCAAGAGGTATCGACATGCGTCTTTTGAAATCCGTGGTCCCGGCCGCACTGGCGGTTCTGTTCAGTGCCGTTGCCCAGGCTCAGCCACAGGTCAGTGTCTACAACTGGACTGACTACATCGGCGAAACCACCCTCGTCGACTTCCAGGCCAAAACCGGGATCAAGGTGATCTACGACGTATTCGATTCCAACGAAACCCTGGAAGGCAAACTGCTTGCCGGTCGTACCGGGTATGACGTGGTGGTGCCGTCCAACCACTTCCTCGCCCGCCAGGTAAAGGCCGGCGCGTTCCTCAAGCTCGATCGCGAGCAACTGCCGAACTTCAAGAACCTCGACCCGAAACTGCTGGCGCTACTGGAGAAAAACGATCCGGGCAACTCGCACTCGGTGCCGTACCTGTGGGGAACCAACGGCATCGGCTATAACGTCGACAAGGTCAAGCAAGTGCTGGGCATCGATCACATCGACTCCTGGGCCGTGCTGTTCGAACCGGAAAACATCAAGAAGCTCAGCGCCTGCGGCGTGTCGATGATGGACTCGGCGGACGAAGTGTTCCCGGCGATGCTCAATTACATGGGCATGGACCCGCGCAGCGAAAGTGTCGAGGACTACAAAAAGGCCGAAGCCAAGCTGCTGCAGATCCGCCCCTACATCACTTACTTCCACTCCTCCAAGTACGTCTCGGACCTGGCCAACGGCGACATCTGCGTGGCGTTCGGTTACTCGGGCGACGTGTTTCAGGCCGCCAACCGCGCCAAGGAAGCCAAGAACGGCGTGAACATCGCCTACGCCATTCCCAAGGAAGGCGCCAACCTGTGGTTCGACCTGCTGGCCATCCCCGCCGACGCCAGCAACCCGAAAGAAGCCCACGCCTTCGTCAACTACCTGTTGGACCCGCAAGTGATTGCCAAGGTCAGCGCTTCGGTCGGCTACGCCAACCCGAACCCGGCCGCCAAGCAGTACATGGACCCTGAGCTGGTCAGCAACCCCGAGGTTTATCCGTCCCAGGAAGTCCTCGACAAACTCTACATCTCCACCACGCCGCCGCAGTCGATCATGCGCCTGATGACCCGTTCGTGGAGCAAAGTGAAGTCCAACAAATGAATCAGTACACCAAGGAACACACCCACTCCTATTACGCGGCGTCCGCCAAGGGCATGAGGCAGCGTCCCGCGCTGGCCTCGGACCTTACGGCCGATGTCTGCGTGGTCGGCGCGGGTTTCACCGGCATCAACACCGCCATCGAGCTGGCCCAGCGTGGGCTCTCGGTGGTCCTGCTGGAAGCCCGGCGAATTGGCTGGGGCGCCAGCGGGCGCAACGGTGGCCAGTTGATTCGTGGTATCGGCCATGACGTCAGTGGGTTCGCCAAGCACATCGGCGCCGATGGCGTGCAATACCTGGAACACGCCGGGAACGAGTCGGTGCAAGTCGTGGCCAATCGCATCCGCGAGCACGGCATCGATTGCGACCTGAGCTGGGGCTTTTGCGAACTGGCCAATACCCCGGCCCAGTTCAAAGCGTTCAAGGCCGAGCAGGCGGAACTGATCGACTCCGGTTATGCCTTTGAAACCCGACTGGTCGCGCCGCAGCAAATCCGCGAACAGGTGGTGAACTCCGGTGTGTATGCCGGTGGCCTGGTGGACATGGGCTCGGGGCATTTGCATCCGCTGAACCTGGTCCTTGGCGAGGCGCAAGTTGCCGAGTCCCTAGGGGTGCAAATTTTCGAGCAGAGCCCGGTGCTGGAGTTGATCCATGGCAGTACGGTGCAAGTGCGCTGTGCCGGTGGCACTGTGAATGCAGGCACGCTGGTGCTGGCTTGCAATGCCCATCTGGAAGAGCTCGAACCGAAGCTCAGTGGCAAGGTGCTCCCGGCAGGCAGCTACATCATCGCCACCGAACCGTTGTCGGAAGACGCCGCTGCAAAACTGATCCCGCACAACGTCGCGCTGTGCGACCAGAAGGTCGGCCTGGATTACTACCGGCTCTCGGCTGACCGGCGTTTGCTGTTCGGCGGTGCCTGCCATTACTCCGGGCGCGATCCTTCGGACATCAGCGCCTACATGCGTCCGCAAATGCTCAAGGTGTTCCCGCAACTGGCCGATGTGCGCATCGACTATCAGTGGGGCGGCAAGATCGGCATTTCGGCCAACCGCTTCCCCCAGGTCGGGCGCCTGAGCCAGCACCCGAACGTGTTCTACGCCCAGGGCTATTCCGGCCATGGCCTGAACGTGACCCACTGGTGCGCGAAGTTGTTGGGCGAAGCGATCCATGCTGGCCACAGCAAAGGCTTCGACGTGTTCAGTGCCGTGCCGCACATGACCTTCCCCGGCGGACGCGCCCTGCGTTCACCGTTGCTGGCCCTTGGCATGTTCTGGTATCGGATGCGGGAAGTGCTGGGTTGACCATCGGGCGCCTGAGACGAGTTGTCTCTCGATTCAGGCATCCCGGCAGGTCAGGTGGGGTGGCGGCGACCTCAAGAGATCGCCGCGGCACCTCTATTGAGGCATCTGAATGTTAATGCCTTCCTTCTGCAGATCCTCCCGTACCGACTGGAATTTCTGGTACTTGGACAACTCGATCGGCCCGTCATAGCCCATGCTTTGCAGCTTGCGTGGCGGGTATTTGATGTAGGTCTGCATCAGCTTGTTGATCGCCTGGCTGATCGGCACCATGGTCCAGGTGCGCTCGGTGACGTTACTCATGAAGATGTCGTAGCGCTCCTGTGGATCTTGCAGCAAGTCAAAGACTTGCGGTACGACCGCCACGTACTTCGACTCCCCTTTCCAGCCCAGGTTGGTGTCCACGGCCAGGCCGCCGGTCGGCACACCGTTGTCGCCACGCAGGTTGAACACGGCCTTGTAGTTGCCTACGCGGGCGGCCCCCGGCGACAACTCGTTTTCGGTGAAGTAGAACCACTCTTTACGTGGGTCGGGACCAGTGCCGGTTATCACCGGGGTCATGTCGTAGCTGTCGAAATAGATCGGCTGACCTTCGCGATCCTTCTCCGGCAACTTGATACCGGCCACCGAGGCGAAGGTCGCCATCAGGTCGAGCCCGCCGAGAATGTCGTGGTTCTTGGCATTGGGCTTGATTTTGCCGGGCCAGGTCATGATCGCAGGGACCCGGTTACCGCCCTCGCGCACGGTGCCCTTGGTGCCACGAAATGGCGTATAGCCGGCGTCCGGGTAAACGTCCTGCCAGGCGCCGTTGTCGGTGGTGTAGACCACCAGCGTGTTCTTATCCAGGCCCAGCGCCTTGAGCTTGTCCATGATATGGCCGATGCGCGTATCCAGTTCGACCACCGAGTCGGCGTACTTGGACTTGGAGATCGACTTGTGAACGAACTCCGGTGCCGGCAGGTTCGGCTGGTGCACTTTCATGAAGTTGACGTTGATGAAGAACGGCTTGTCGGATTTGGCGGCAGTGTCGAGGAATTCCAGTGCGGCTTTTTCCACATAACCGTCAAAGTAGGGAATTCCGACTACACCGGGTTTGCCATCGATGACCGGCGTATCAACATACTGGCCGTTGATCTTGAACTCTTCGACGGCCTTTTCTCCCGCCTTGCCCGAGAGTGCGCCCTTGGTCACCTGGGCAAACATCGCCCGGGTTTCCGGGTCCATGTCGGGGAACCATGTCGGGTCAGCGTAGGTGTAGGCATTGAGGTGATAGAGGCCGACGTATTTCATCACGTCATAACCCTGGGCATTGGGCAGCGCATAGTCGGCTTCACCCAGGTGCCACTTGCCGGTGAAGTAGGTCTCGTAACCGCCGGTCTTGAGCACCGAGGCCAGCGTCCACTCGGCGGCGGGCAAACCACCGCCCTGGCCCTGGAAGGCCACAGTGGTCATGCCGCTGCGATTGGGGATGCGCCCGGTCTGCATGGCGGCTCGCCCGGGCGTGCAGCTCGGTTGCGCGTAGAACGAGTAAAAAGTTGTGCCCTCAGCGGCCAGTTCGTCGATGCTGGGTGTCGGCATGCCGCGGCCGACGCCGCCACCATACGGACCCAGATCGCCGTATCCGGTATCGTCGGACACGATGAACAGAATATTGGGCTTTTCTGTTTGTGCAGCCTGGGCCATACCGTTAAGCGCTATCAGTAATGAACCTGCAATGTAGAACCTTGAGCGATGCGAGAGTCTTTTCATGGCGACCTTCCTTTTTCGGGACGGATCCTTGTGGCCGGCACTTGTTTTCAAGTAATCCGTGACCGGACCCTGGTGAGTTACCCCCAAACCATGCCCTCTTGTTAGTTCCAGGTGTTCAACTGACCAGGCAATTGAATTCCTGTAGCTACTCAAGGCACCCGAGTCAGCCTAGTACGGTTATTTTAAAAACGCGCATTACAGGAAGTGGAATTCGAAGTCGTTCGTCGCTTGCTTCCCGTGAAATACCTGGGTCGAGTCATCCCCCGGCGGCGGATAGTGTTCAGGTTGCGACTTTCGATTTGCTCAATTGCGAGTCACTTCTATATTGAGGGGGTGCTCTGAACTTCCTGCCTTCTGTTGAGCTTGACCCATGGCAACTACTGATCAGCTGATCATCTGCGAGCACTGCGACAGCGTGTACCAAAAAGTAACGCTCGCCAAACATCAAAAAACCCTGTGTACGCGCTGTGGCGGCGTGCTTCAGCGCTATAACGGCCTCACGGTGGAACAGCGTCTTGCGTTGACCTTCACCGCGTTGATGCTCTGGATATTCGCCAATTTCTATCCGGTGATGAGCATCAGCCTCAAAGGCGTGAAGAACAGCGCAACGCTCTGGGACTCGGTGCTGGCCCTGAGCCTTGGGCCTATCACCTTCATCGCCATGGTGGCGGCAATCGCCATGATCATCGCGCCGATTTTCCAGTTAATGCTGCTGATCTGGGTACTGGGCTTCGCCCTCAGCGGGCGACGCTCGCCCGGATTCAAATTCTGCATGCGCTGGCTGGAAACCCTGAGGCCCTGGAGCATGCTCGAAGTCTGCCTGCTGGGTGCCATGGTCGCGGTGATCAAGCTCGCCGGACTGCTCGATGTGCTGCCCGGCATCGGGTTGTTCGCCCTGGCTGCGCTGAGCCTGATGATGATCCGCATCGCCGGGCGCGACATCCGCGAACTATGGGACCTTGTATGAGCACGCCTCCTTACGCCGACGAGCTCAACCTGTGCCTGTGCCACACCTGCGGGCTGGCCTGCGACATGACCTTCAAGCCCCACGAATGCGAGCGTTGCGGTGCGCCGCTGCACCGGCGCAAAACCAATTCGCTGACCCGCACCTGGGCCTTCATGATCGCGTCCCTGGTGTTCTACATCCCGGCCAACCTGTTGCCGGTAATGAACACCGAAATGGTCGGCCATGGCGCCGACAGCACGATCATGAGCGGCGTGCTGGAGTTCTGGGAAGCCGGGGCCTGGGACATCGCCCTGATCATTTTCATTGCCAGTATCGCGGTGCCGGGCATCAAGTTCGTGGCCATCACATTGCTGCTGGTCACCGTGCAACGCGACAGCGAGTGGGCACGTAAAGAACGGTCGACGCTGTACCGCTTCGTCGAGGTCATCGGTTACTGGTCGATGCTCGATGTGATCGTGGTCGCCCTGGTGGCCTCGCTGGTCAAGTTCCAGGCCCTGGCCGATATCGAACCGCGCCCGGGCATTCTGTTTTTTGGACTGGTGGTGGTGTTCACCATGCTGTCGGCAATGAGTTTCGATCCACGCATGATCTGGGATAAAGAACGGGAAAACCCACACAATGAGGAGGTCACGGATGAAGTCACAAGCCACTGACGGGCCGCAAGCCCCCGGGCCGGCGCCGATCAAGACCCGCCGCTTCAGCGTTTCGCTGGTCTGGATCGTCCCGATCGTAGCGGTGCTGGTGGGTATTTCGCTGGTGGTTCACAGCATTCTGCAGCAAGGTCCGACCATCATTATCACGTTCAAGACCGGGGACGGCCTGACCGCGAACAAGACCGAGGTCAAATACCGCAATGTCGTGATTGGCCATGTCTCCGATGTGGAGCTGGCCAATGACCAGAAGAGCGTCAACGCCACCATCAAGCTGGCCAAGCAGGCCGAAAGCTTTACCCGCGAAGATTCGCAGTTCTGGGTCGTGCGGCCGCGCATTGGCGCGGGCGGTGTATCCGGTATCGATACGTTGCTGTCGGGCGATTACATCGGTGCCGATATCGGCCAGGCCAACGGCCGGGCAAAGCACTTCACGGGGCTGGAGAACCCGCCGCCCATCACCTACGGCGAGCCGGGCAAGCGTTTCACCCTGTTCACCCAGGACCTGGGATCGCTGGATATCGGCTCGCCCGTCTACTACCGCAAGATCCCCGTAGGCCAGGTAGTGGCCTACGCGCTGGACCCGGATGGCAAGGGCGTGAACATAGAACTGTTCATCCATGCCCCCAATGACAAGTACGTCACCGAAAACACCCGTTTCTGGAACGCCAGCGGCATTGACGTGAACGTCGGCGCCAATGGTTTTGCGGTCAAGACCGAATCCTTGTCTGCTTTGCTCGTGGGCGGCATTGCCTTCCGTGCGCCCGACTACAGCCCCAACGATAAGCCTGCTGCCGCGGAGTACGCCTACGAACTGTTCGAAGACCAACAAACCGCCCTCGCCCCGCCAAACGGCAAGCCGCAGTACCTGGCCATGCGCTTCGACCAGGCACTGCGCGGGCTCAAGGTCGACGCCCCGGTGGAATTCCTCGGTGTTGAAATCGGCAAGGTGGTGGCGGTCAATCTGGATTACGACGAGAAAAAACGCTCCTTTCCAATCAACGTCGGTATCGTGATTTACCCGCAGCGCCTGGGCCAGGCCCACATCAAAATGCTCAAGGCGCTCAATCATGACCCTAATAACGAAGCCGCTGGCGTACGCTTGATCGGCACCTTCATCGAAAACGGCCTGCGTGCCCAGGCCCGCACCGGCAACTTCCTGACCGGCCAGTTGTACATTGCCCTGGACTTCTACCCCAAGGCCGACAAAGTCGCCTTCGATGCAAACGCACGCCCGGTCGTGATTCCGACCATTCCCGGCAGCCTCGAGCAATTGCAGGAAAAACTCGAATCCATGGTCGACAAGATCAACAAGCTGCCGATCGAGCGTATCGCCGGCAATCTCGATGGCAACCTCGTCGAACTGCGCAAAGGCATGATGCAATTCAACGGCAAGATCCTGCCTGGCGTGCAAACCACCCTGTCGGATGTCAGCAAGACCCTGGAAACCGCCAATTCGACCCTGCAATCGGCCAGTTCGACCTTGGCCGAGGATTCGCCGCAACGGGAAAAACTGGGGCAAACCCTGGATGAACTGGGACGCACGTCGAGATCCTTGCGTGATCTTTCGGATTACCTGGGACGGCATCCGGAATCGCTGCTTCGCGGTCGTCCGAACAATGCCGCGCCCGTGGATCTGCAAGGGCCACCGCGCAATTGAACACAGGAGCAACACCCATGGCTTTACCGCTGAAGTTCACCCTGGTCACCGCGATGTTGCTGCTCGCCGCCTGCCGCAGCGATCCGATTCAATTCCATACCCTGACCCCGACCCAGCAGGGCAATCACTCAAGGACCACCATCGGGGTGATCCAGATCGAGACGATCAGTGTGCCGCCCCAGGTCGATCGTGCGCAGATCGTCATTCGCGAAGGCAACAGTGGCCTGGCGATCCTGGAAACCCAATGGTGGGGCGCCACCCTCGTGGACGAATTGCGCAGTGCGCTGGTCGATCAACTGAGCAACAGTCCTGTACAAGGCCGACATTCGGTGCGTATCGATGTGCAGCGTTTTGACTCGGTGCCCGGCCAGTACGCCTTGATGGACGTGGAATGGCGCCTGCGCAGTGCCAGCAGCGGCGACACAGCACGGTTGATTTGCCGCAGCACCTTGCAAACGCCCTCTGGCGCGAGCATCGATGACCTGGTGCTTGCCCAGCAAAACAACGTCAAACGCCTGGCCGCGCTGATCAGCCAGGCTGCCGTCAGACCACAGGCGAGTTGCCCTGCGCCTTGAAGGCTTTCCCCCGGATTAACGGCGACAAGTTCGCCGTTAATCCGGCCCTTCTGTTTTTCGCTGTAATTCTCAGCAACAGAAAAGGATAACAATTCCCAGTTACCGACTAATGACCAGGGGTACCCTCTCCTGCAATTTTTTCACATTCCTTTCACTGCTCTGACACTTGCAGAGATGTAGCTTTCGCTGCAGTTAATTCGCCGCACTTAGTCTCGGTGGATTTTTTTGTGCTGTTTCCGGCTTTGTCGACAGCACTTCCCTGGCGCTCCAATGGTGGAAAAACTTGGTCAACTCTGTCTCGCGTAAACCGTCTTCGCGCCTGTCCAGATCGGTCGTGGCCATTGGTGCACTGACCATCGCCGTGCTGGCCACAGGTTTTTTCCTGTGGCCCAAATCCCCGACCAACCTGGCCCAGGAGGACGCACAAGCCCGGGCTCGATTGCTGCAACACTGGAGTGCCGGCGAGATCGCGGTGCTGGTTCGTCATGCCGAACGTTGCGACCGTTCCAGCAACCCATGCCTGGGCCCGGCTGACGGCATTACCCGTGTCGGCAGTGAAGCGGCGGCCGGTGTTGGCCAGGGCCTGGCGCGCCTGGGCCTGGCACAGACCGATATCCTGACCAGCCCCGTTACACGCACGGTACAAACCGCGCATTACATGTTCAATAGCGACCCACGGACCCAGGAGTGGCTGGCGACCTGCGGCACGACTCTGCGTAACGATGTCGTGGCACACAAGGTGGCCCATCGCAACCTGGTGCTGGTGACCCACAGCGGTTGCATCGCTGACTTTGAAAAGCAGACCGGCCTCAAGCATTCGGCGAAGGACGCCGAGTACGGCAGCGCGTTGTTTGTCCAAATCGATGGCAATGGTCAATTGCAAGTACTCGGCATTGTGAATGCCGAAGACTGGAACACTCTGTTACAAGAAAAAAACTGAAGTCACTACCGATCGAGAACTTTGGTTCTAAGGTATTTCAAGCCGGACTGAATGAAACCTGAACAGAACAGCGAGAAGTCTGTTTGAACTTCTCGCCGTTCAATATCATTCCGGTTTTCTCTCTGACAAGTTGCATACCACTCTTCAAGCAGCCTTTCTCAGCGCAAGGTCGAGTCATGACGTCAAATCAGCCATTGCCAGATTTTGTTGGCCATTCTTCCCGCCTGCACGCCCCAACGGCGCCTGCCAACGAGCGCTGGATGCTGTTCGCCCTGGTACTGGCGTTCATCGTGTTCTACTTGCTGCCGCTGATGAGCCACGGCCTGTGGATTCCCGATGAAACCCGTTATGCCCAGATCAGCCAGGAAATGCTGCAGGGCGGGAACTGGGTCTCGCCGCACTTCATGGGCCTTCGTTACTTCGAGAAACCGATTGCCGGGTACTGGATGATTGCCATCGGCCAAGCGGTGTTTGGTGACAATCTGTTCGGGGTGCGCATCGCGTCAGCGCTGAGTACCGGGCTGAGCGTGTGGCTGACCTACCTGATTGCCCGCCGGTTCTGGGGCGACCCACGTAAAAGCTTCGCCTGCGCGCTGCTCTACATGAGCTTCGGGTTGATTGCCGGTCAGGCCGGGTACGCCAACCTCGATCCGCAGTTCACCCTCTGGGTCAACCTGAGCCTGGTTTCCCTGTGGTTTGCCATCGACAGCCGCACCACGCGTGCCCGCCTCGGTGCCTGGGCGGTCCTGGGCATCGCCTGCGGCATGGGCTTCATGACCAAGGGCTTTCTGGCCTGGCTGCTGCCGGCGGTGATCGCCCTGCCCTACATGGTCTGGCAGCGCCGCATTGGCGAGCTGTTGCGTTACGGGCCATTGGCTGTTGTGGTCGCCGCGGCCGTCTGCCTGCCCTGGGCGCTGGCCATCCATCATCAGGAACCGGATTTCTGGAATTTCTTCTTCTGGAACGAGCACGTACGCCGCTTTGCCGCCGACAATGCGCAACACGCCCGTCCGTGGTGGTTCTACTTGCCGATGCTGGTGGTTTGCGCCCTGCCCTGGACTGTGTTGTTGCCGACGACGTTCATCCAGGCCTGGAAAAACAAGCGCCAACCCGTCAGCGGTTTTCTCCTGCTCTGGTTGTTGCTGCCGCTGGCGATTTTCAGCATGAGCAGCGGCAAGCTGCCGACCTACATCATGCCTTGCCTGTTGCCCCTGGCGCTGCTGATGGGTCACGCGCTGACCGGTCTTTTGGAACAATCCAAATCACGGACAATTCGTTTCAACGGTTGGCTCAACGTCATCATTGCCACGACGACCATGATTGCGTTGCTTTACCTGCAATTGAGCAAAGAGATTTTCGAAAATACCGAGATGTTCAGCCTGTCCCTGGCGTTCATCGTGCTGCTGGGCTGGATCATCGCCAACGCCCTGCAAATCCTGCGGCCATTGACGTTATGGGCGATGCCGGCCCTCGGCATCTGGCTGCTGGTGGCGCTGCTTCCTGCCGCTATGCCGGGCCAGATCGTCGACAGCAAGATGCCCGACCGGTTTATCTCCGAACACCTGGACAGCCTGAACCAGACCACCACGCTGCTGAGCAACGACCTGGGGGCGGCCTCGGCCCTGTCGTGGCTGACCAGGCGACCGGAAGTAACGCTCTACAACGTCATCGGCGAGATGAAGTACGGCCTTTCGGATCCGGCTGCGGCCTCGCGCAAAGTGACACAGCACGATGTCGGCCAATGGATGACCGAGGCGCGTAAGAAGGGCTCGGTCGGGGTGGTGATGAGGGTCAACAGCGTCGCCGAGATTCAGGAAGTCGAGGCGCTGCCCACCGACGGCAAACGCTATCAGCGCGGCGATATGCAGGTCCTGATCTTCCCGCCAATCCAGCCCTGACTGGCAGGACACAAAAAATCGCCGGCAAGGCATCCGCTATATCTCCCCCGGTTGGGCCGTTGACGACGAGCTGAACTGGGTGGACCAGTTCCTCCGCGCACCGGCAATCGCCGAGTTGTCCTTTCGCAACCCTGGTGAACCCAGCGGGGGCCAGCAGCAACTGGCACCGTCAGGTGCGTCGAAGACACGACAAAAGGCAGCCGGGGCAGCGCCATATTCAGATCGACGACATCGTTTTATGGACGAGTCGATCCACTGTGGGCACAGTGCTGCTAATCTGAATGAAAATTACATGTATTAACGGTTTTTTTGACGTTATTTTCTCATTTGGATCTCTACATTCCCTGCCATTCAAAACATGCAAATGATTCGCATTGGTTTACAAGCGTTTCAATGCGTATGACTTTCAAAAAAATGCACCAGGAGCAGCCCGCAGAATGATTCCCCACATCCCTTCGTTCTTGAAAAAAGCCCTGCTGGCCACCGCTTTGCTGAGCGCTGGTCAGATCTATGCCGCTGACTCCGTCGGCATCGTGGTGTACAACGCGCAACACGAAGGCCTGACCAAGGCCTGGGTCGAGGGTTTTACCCAGGAGACCGGTATTCCTGTCACCCTGCGCAACGGTGATGACACCGAGATGGGCAACCAGATCGTGCAGGAAGGCGCGGCTTCTCCGGCGGACGTGTTCCTGACCGAAAACTCCCCGGCCATGGTCCTGGTCGACAACGCCGGGCTGTTTACGCCAGTCGACAAAAACACTCTGGAACAGATTGACTCCGCCTACCGCCCGGCCCACGGCAAATGGGTCGGGATTGCCGCGCGCTCCACGGTATTTGTTTACAACCCAAGCAAACTGTCGGAAGCCAATCTGCCGAAATCGATCATGGACCTGGCCGATCCAAGCTGGAAAGGACGCTGGGCCGCGTCGCCAGGCGGTGCTGACTTCCAGGCCATCGTCGCTGCCATCCTGGAACAAAAGGGTGAAGCCGCCACGCTGGAATGGCTGAAAGCGATGAAAACCAATTACGCCAACTACCGTGGCAACAGTTCGGTACTCAAAGCGGTGAATGCCGGGCAGATCGACAGCGGCGTGATCTACCACTATTACAGCCTGGTCGATCAGTCCAAGACCGGCGAAAACAGCAAGAACACTGCCCTGTACTATTTCAAGCACAAAGACCCGGGCGCTTTTGTTAGCATCTCCGGCGGCGGCGTCCTCGCTTCCAGCAAACACAAAGAACAAGCCCAGGCGTTCCTCAAATACATTACCGGCAAGGATGGCCAGGCTGTCCTGAAGAACGGCAAGTCGTTTGAGTACGCCGTGGGCAAGAACGCTGAATCCAACCCTAAACTGGTGCCTCTGAATCAACTCGATGCGCCGACTGTCGATGCTTCCAAGCTCGACAGCAAAAAAGCCGTAGAGCTGATGACACAGGCCGGACTGCTCTAAATTGATGCCAGAAACCCTGCCTGCGGAGGTCGCTGAGGCGACACCCGCACATTTGCGTCGACGATCCCGCGGAGTCTTTGCGGGACGTGGCGGTGTATGGGTGATCGGTTTGTCGGTGCTGGTTTCATTACTGGCACTGCTACCGATCGCTTACGTTATTGGCGTGTCCCTGCAGACAGGCTGGTCAACCGTTGTGGCCCTGGTGTTCCGCCCTCGTGTCGGTGAACTGCTGGTCAACACCGTGTTGCTGGTGCTGCTGACGATTCCCTTGTGCGTCGCACTGGGGGTGACGCTGGCGTGGCTCACGGAACGCACGAATCTGCCGGGGCGGCGCTGGTGGTCGTTGCTGGCCACCGCGCCGCTGGCGGTGCCTGCGTTCGTTCACAGCTACGCCTGGGTCAGCCTGGTGCCACCGATTCACGGCTTGTTTGCCGGTGTCCTGGTCTCGGTCATCGCCTACTTCCCCTTCCTGTATTTGCCGGTGGCGGCCACTTTGCGTCGGCTCGATCCGGCCATCGAAGACGTCGCCGAATCCATGGGGCTCAAGCCCTGGAAAGTGTTTTTCCGTGTGGTATTGCCGCAATTGCGCCTGGCGATCTGCGGCGGCGCCTTGCTGGTCGGCCTGCACCTGCTGGCCGAATATGGCCTGTACGCGATGATCCGCTTTGACACCTTTACCACCGCGATCTTCGATCAGTTCAAATCGACCTTCAACGGTGCGGCTGCACACATGCTGGCCAGTGTGCTGGCGCTGTGTTGCCTCGCAATGCTGACGGCCGAATCCGCCGCACGGGGCTCCGCGCGTTACGCTCGGGTCGGTTCCGGAAGCGCCCGGGAGCAACGGGTCGTGTACCTGAAACCGGTATCCACCCTGTTCTCGCTGACGCTGCAAATCGTGACCTGCGCCCTGGCCCTGGGCGTACCCTTGATCACTCTGGGTAAATGGCTCATTGCCGGCGGTGTGGAAGTCTGGGACATGGCCGAATTGTTGCCCGCGCTGGAGCAAACCCTGTTGCTCGGCATCGCGGGCGCGGCGCTGACCACCTGCGCGGCGATCCCGATTGCCTGGCTGTCGATCCGTTACCCGGGCCGAATGCAACGGGTACTGGAAAGCTGCAACTACATCACCAGTTCCTTGCCGGGCATTATCGTGGCGCTGGCACTGGTGACCGTCACGATCCATTTTGCCCGGCCAATCTACCAGACCACCTTCACCGTCCTGCTGGCGTACCTGTTGATGTTCCTGCCCCGCGCCCTGGTGAGCCTGCGCGCAGGCATTGCCCAGGCCCCGGTGGAACTGGAAAACATTGCCCGCAGCCTTGGCCGCTCGCCGGCCCGGGCACTGTGGCTGATCACCTTGCGCCTGGCCGCACCGGGGGCAGCCGCCGGCGCGGCGCTGGTGTTCCTGGCGATCACCAACGAATTGACTGCCACCCTGCTACTGGCCCCGAATGGTACGCGCACCCTGGCGACCGGATTCTGGGCCATGACCAGCGAAATCGATTACGCGGCCGCTGCGCCATACGCCGTATTGATGGTTGTGCTGTCGCTGCCGTTGACCGGACTTCTTTATCACCAATCGAAAAAAACGGCTGGCCGATGAACACTCTTGAATTGAATGCCCTCTACAAGTCCTATGGCGCCCATTGCGCCCTGGACAACGTCAGCCTGTCGGTGCCCAGTGGCAGTCGCACGGTCATTGTCGGCCCCTCAGGCTCGGGCAAGACCACATTGCTGCGGATGATCGCCGGCTTCGAGTTCCCCGATGCCGGGCGTCTTTCGCTCAATGGCCAGACCCTGGTCGACAGCACCCACGAAGTGCCGGCCCATCAACGCCTGATCGGCTACGTGCCACAGGACGGCGCACTGTTCCCGCACATGACCGTGGCGGCGAACATCGGCTTCGGCCTGGCGACCAAGGGCACTGAAAAACAGCAACGCGTCGCCGAACTGATGGACAGCGTGGCCCTGGACGCGAAGATGGCCGGGCGCTGGCCCCATGAATTGTCCGGCGGCCAGCAACAGCGCGTGGCCCTGGCCCGGGCGTTGGCGCAACAGCCACGACTGATGCTGCTGGACGAACCTTTTTCGGCGCTCGATACCGGATTGCGTGCGGCGATGCGCAAGATGGTTGCGCGACTGCTGGAAGACGCGGGCGTCACCACCATCCTGGTCACCCATGACCAGAGTGAAGCCCTGTCGTTCGCCGACCAGCTGGCGGTGATGCGTCATGGCCGACTGGTACAGTCTGGACATCCGCTGGACCTTTACCGTTATCCAGAAGACGAACAGACTGCGCTGTTCCTGGGGGATGCCGTGGTCATGCCCGCACGCATCGAGGCCGGTTGGGCCCATTGCGACCTGGGGCGGATCCCGGTCAACAACCACCGCAACAACCGCTCGGCGCAGATCATGCTGCGACCCGAACAGCTGCAACTGGCAAGCGTCCACCCCAGCGACCCGGAAGCCAGCGGTTGCCGGGCCCTGGTCACCGATCGGGATTTCAGCGGCAACACCTGCACGCTGACGGTGGAGCTCCAGCCGTTGGCCCATAGCGAGCAACCGGGTCGATCCATGCTGGTGCGCAGTTCAGGCATGTATGCGCCACCGGCCGGTAGCTCGGTTCAGGTCTCGACCATCGGCCATGCCCATGTACTGAGCGAAATGTGATCGTTCACAGGTCGAATCGATCCACTGCCCGACGCCGCTCGTTGTCATCGCGTACATCGTAGTTGGCCGTGGTCTGGATGTTGCTGTGGTGCGCCAGCTTCTGCGCAATCGACAAGTCATGCTCTTCGATTACCCGGGTGATAAATGAACGCCGGAAGTCGTGGGGCATGATTTTCACCCCGACCTGCGCGCCCCGTTGCCGGGCGATGTAGTAAATCGCGTGTTTGGTGATGCGCTCACGGGTGATATGGCTGCCGCGGCGGATGCGGTTGAACAGGAACGTGTCGTCCGACTCCCCTTCCTTGAGCAGCGAGCGGCGCAGCTCAAGCCAGGCTTCAAGCTTGGCGAAGGCCCAGGCCGGGGCATACTTGATCAACTGCTTGTTGCCCTTGGCCGTCACCCGCAGGCTGCGCTCGGTGAAATCGACCTGGTTCAGCTCCAGGTTCACCGATTCGGACTTGCGCATTCCCGAACCGTACAAAATCCCGATGATCGCCGCATCCCGCAGACCTTGCGGCCGTGGATCGGCGGCGCAGACCGCCATCAGCTCCTGGATCAGCGTGCGCCTGAGATTGCGCCCCTGGGACAGCCGTGTACCGGCCATGCCCTTCACCGAACGCATCTTCAACAGGTGATCCTGAGAGATCAGGCTCATGCGCCACGCTTCGTTCATCACCCCGCGCACCGCGTTGACATAGAGCGAAGACGTGTTCGGCGCATAGCCGTCCGAACGCAAGGTGGCCACCAGCGCAATGACGTCCTCGGGCTGCAGGTTGTGCCAGGGGATTTCCTCGATATCGTGGTCTTCGAAGCCCAGGCGGTCGGCGGCATCCTGCAGCACATAGCGCATGGTCAGTTGGCTGGATGGCGCCAGTCGCGCCAGATACAGGGTCAGCGGATTGGTGAGGGGTGAGCGTGAGTCAGTAACAGGTAAGTCAATCAAACGAAACGGCCTTGAATGTAAACAGTTCAATGAAACAACTAAGAAGTGAAATAACCATCAAATAAATGACAATACTTCTGTAGGACTTTTCCTAAAAAACGCGATAACCGGAAGAAGTCTGAACAGCGGCTTAATAGCCTTCAGATAAAACGATTCCCCAACCGTTTTTTCATGTTCCTTTCACAAAATCGGGCATAACCTTCTATAAACTCGGCGCTGCCCATACGGATGCCCAACCTGCCGGCCATCGCGAAAAAAGTCAACTGACGCAGTTTTTTGCTTCCATCCAGTAACTAGTTGATTTGATGCAGATTCTGATTTAGCGTCTATGATGATTTTTGGATCCCTTTTAGCCTCAAAGGCTATTTACGTTTTCAGCCCCTGAGGTGCCCATGAGTCAGGCGTTTCTCCCTTTCTCCCGTCCCAGTATCGGCGACGAAGAAATCGCAGCCGTAGAGCAAGTATTGCGCTCCGGATGGATCACTACCGGGCCGAAGAACCAGGCACTGGAAGAACACTTCGCCAACTACGTCGGTTGTCGACATGCCGTGGCACTTTCCTCGGCCACCGGCGGGATGCATATCACCCTGCTGGCCTTGGGTGTCGGTCCCGGCGATGAAGTCATTACCCCGTCGCAGACCTGGGTTTCCACTGCCAACATGATCACCCTGCTGGGTGCCACACCGGTGTTCGTCGACGTCGACCGCGACACGCTGATGACCGACGTGGCCTCTATCGAAGCCGCGATCACGCCGCGCACCAAAGCCATCATCCCGGTGCATTACGCCGGTGCGGCATTCGACCTCGATCCGCTCTACGCCCTGGCCGACAAACACGGCATTGCCGTGATCGAAGACGCCGCCCATGCCGCTGGCACGCTCTACAAAGGTCGCCATGTCGGTTCCAAAGGCACGGCGATCTTCTCGTTCCACGCGATCAAGAACATGACCTGCGCCGAAGGCGCCATGTTCGTCAGTGACGATGAAGCCCTGGCCTCGCGAGTACGCATGCTCAAGTTTCACGGGCTCGGGGTTGATGCCTACGATCGCCTGACCCACGGCCGCAAGCCCCAGGCCCAAGTGATCGAGCCAGGCTTCAAGTACAACCTGGCCGACATCAACGCGGCCATCGCGCTGGTGCAACTGGAACGCCTGGACGAGATCAACGCCAAGCGCACTCAACTGGCACAGACCTACTTGCAGCGCCTGGAAGGCTTGCCAGTGCAGCCGCTGGCCGTCCCCGCTTACTCGCAAAAGCACGCCTGGCACCTGTTCATCCTGCGTATCGATGCCGAGCGCTGCGGGCTGGATCGCGAAGCGTTCATGAAAGCCCTCCAGGAACAGAATGTCGGCACAGGTATTCACTTCATTGCAACGCACCTGCACACTTACTACCGCCAGCGTTACCCCAACCTGTACCTGCCCAACACCGAATGGAATTCGGCGCGGCTGTGTTCGATCCCGTTGTTCCCCGACATGACCACCGATGATGTCGAGCGTGTCGTCGGCGCCATTGAAAACTGCATGGACAGAAGCCTTTGAGACCTTACCCAATCAACTTCGTGTCGATCGTCATTCCGGTCTACAACGAACAGGAAAGCCTGCCCGAGTTGCTTCGCCGCACCGAAGCAGCGTGTCAGCAACTGACCCATCCCTACGAGATCGTTCTGGTCGACGACGGCAGCCGAGATGACTCCGCACAGATTCTGGAAGATGCCGCCTCCCGCGAAGGCAGCCCTGTGGTGGCGGTCATCCTCAACCGCAACTACGGCCAGCACGCAGCGATCATGGCCGGTTTCGAGCAGTGCAAGGGCGATGTCGTCATCACCCTCGATGCCGACCTGCAAAACCCGCCCGAAGAAATCCCGCGGCTGGTAGCGCAGGCCGAACTTGGCTATGACGTCGTCGCGACCGTGCGCAACAACCGCCAGGACTCGGCCTTGCGCCGCTGGCCATCGAAGCTGATCAACCTCGCCGTGCAACGTTCCACCGGTGTGGCCATGAGCGACTACGGCTGCATGCTGCGGGCCTACCGTCGCACCATTGTCGACGCCATGCTTGCCTGCCGTGAACGCAGCACCTTCATTCCGATCCTGGCCAACAGCTTTGCCCGCCACACCACGGAAATCCTCGTGACCCACGCCGAGCGTGAACACGGCGATTCCAAGTACAGCCCCATGCGCCTGATCAACCTGATGTTCGACCTGGTCACCTGCATGACCACCACGCCCCTGCGACTGCTGAGCATCGTCGGCGTCGGCATGGCGGCCCTGGGCATGCTGTTCGCCATAGCCTTGGTCCTGCTGCGCCTGGTGTTCGGCGCCGGCTGGGCCGGTGGCGGCACCTTCGTACTGTTCGCCGTGCTGTTCGTCTTTACCGGCGGGCAATTCATCGGCATGGGCCTGCTGGGTGAATACCTGGGCCGCATGTACAGCGACGTGCGCGCACGCCCGCGCTTCTTCATTGAAAAGGTGCTGCGTAGCCAGCCCGCCTCCCCAACTTCCGCTGTTACTGTCGACGGCCTAACTTCCACTTCTTCAGATCAGGTTCCTTCATGAGTGCAAAAGCTGTTGTCTTCGCCTATCACGATATTGGCTGCGCCGGCATCGAATCCCTGCTTTCCTCCGGTTTCGAGATCGCTGCGGTGTTCACCCACGCCGACGATCCGAAGGAGAACGCGTTCTACGGCTCCGTCGCGCAACTGTGCGCCCGCCACGGTATTGCCGTGCATGCACCGGAAGATGCCAACCATCCGCTGTGGATCGAGCGTATCGCCAAGCTCGACCCCGACTACATTTTCTCCTTCTACTACCGCAACCTGCTGAGCGAACCACTACTGGCCACGGCGCGTAAAGGCGCGTTCAACCTGCACGGCTCCCTGCTGCCACGCTACCGTGGTCGCGCACCGGCCAACTGGGTGCTGGTCAACGGCGAAACCGAAACCGGTGTGACCCTGCACCGCATGGTCAAGCGTGCCGACGCGGGTGCCATCGTCGCCCAGCAGAAAGTCGCGATCGAGCGTAACGACACGGCGCTGAGCCTGCACGGTAAATTGCGCACAGCGGCCTCTGACCTGCTGCGCGACACTTTGCCAGCGCTGCTGCAAGGCAAAGCCAGTGAAACACCGCAAGACGAATCCAAAGCCACGGTGTTCGGCCGTCGCACCCCGGCCGACGGCAAACTGGTCTGGGCCAAGCCGGCCGAAGAACTGTTCAACCTGGTCCGCGCGGTTACCCAGCCGTACCCGGGCGCCTTCTGCGCGGTGGGTGAGCACAAGCTGATTGTCTGGAGCGCCGAAATCGCCAAGGGCAACGAAGGCCTGGCGCCAGGCCGCGTCATCAGCGTCGACCCGCTGCGCATCGCCTGCGGTCAAGACTCGCTGATCATCAACGCCGGCCAGCGCAACGACAACGGTCTGTACCTGAGCGGCCCGCAACTGGCCAACGAACTCGGCCTGGTGGATGGTTCCGTGCTGCGCGGCGCCGAATCCGGTCGTGCCCCGCGTCGCACCCGCGTACTGATCCTCGGTGTCAACGGCTTCATCGGCAACCACTTGTCCGAGCGCCTGCTGCGCGACGACCGCTACGAAGTCTACGGCCTGGATATCGGTTCGGACGCCATCGAGCGCCTGCGCAGCCACCCGAATTTCCACTTCGTCGAAGGTGACATCAGCATCCACTCCGAGTGGATCGAGTACCACATCAAGAAGTGCGACGTGGTGCTGCCGCTGGTGGCCATCGCCACGCCAATCGAATACACCCGTAACCCGCTGCGTGTATTCGAACTGGACTTCGAAGAGAACCTGAAACTGGTTCGCTACTGCGTCAAGTACAACAAGCGCGTGATCTTCCCTTCGACCTCGGAAGTCTATGGCATGTGCCAGGACAATAATTTCGACGAAGACAACTCCAACCTGGTGGTCGGCCCGATCAACAAGCAGCGCTGGATCTACTCGGTTTCCAAGCAATTGCTGGACCGTGTGATCTGGGCCTACGGCCAGAAGGGTCTGAACTTCACCCTGTTCCGTCCATTCAACTGGATGGGCCCGCGCCTGGACCGTCTGGATTCGGCCCGTATCGGCAGCTCCCGTGCGATTACCCAGCTGATCCTGAACCTGGTGGAAGGTACGCCGATTCGCCTGTTCGACGGTGGCGAGCAAAAACGCTGCTTCACCGACATCGCCGACGGTGTGGAAGCACTGGCGCGAATCATCGACAACGACAACGATGTCTGCAACGGCCAGATCATCAACATCGGCAACCCGGAAAACGAGGCCAGCATCCGTCAGTTGGGCGAAGAGCTGCTGCGTCAGTTCGAAGCTCACCCGCTGCGCGCCAACTTCCCTCCGTTCGCCGGTTTCCGCGACATCGAGAGCAAGGCCTTCTACGGCACCGGCTACCAGGACGTGTCGCACCGCAAGCCAAGCATCGCCAACGCCAAGCGCCTGCTGGACTGGACGCCAACCGTTGAGATGAGCGAAACCATCGGCAACACCCTGGACTTCTTCCTGCGCGAGGCCATGCTCGAAATCGCGGACAAGCGCTGATGCAGGCGGGACTGCGGATCGATGTCGACACCTACCGGGGCACCCGTGAAGGGGTGCCCCGGCTGCTGGAAATCCTTGATGAGGCACAGGTCAAGGCGACGTTCTTCTTCAGTGTCGGGCCGGACAACATGGGGCGCCATTTGTGGCGCCTCATCCGTCCGCAGTTTCTCTGGAAAATGCTCCGTTCCAACGCAGCCGGCCTGTATGGCTGGGACATCCTGCTGGCCGGCACCGCATGGCCCGGAAAACCGATCGGCCGCGACCTGGGGCATTTGATGCGCCAGGCCCGGGATGCCGGGCATGAGGTGGGTTTGCACGCCTGGGATCACCATGGCTGGCAGGCCAATGCCGGGCGTTGGAGCGATGCACAACTGGTCGAACAGATACGCCGTGGCGTGGACACCCTCAGCGACATTCTCGGGGAAAAGATCACCTGCTCGGCGTCCGCCGGCTGGCGTGCCGACGAGCGTGTGATCGAAGCCAAGCAAGGGTTCGGCTTTCGCTACAACAGCGATTGTCGTGGCCAGAGCCTGTTCCAGCCGCAATTGGCCGATGGTCGCCTGGGCGCACCGCAAATCCCGGTGGACCTGCCGACCTTCGACGAAGTGGTCGGGCCGACCGTTGCAGCCAAGGATTTCAACACGTTCATCCTGGACCGGTTCACCCCGGAAAAACTCAATGTCTACACGATCCATGCCGAGGTGGAAGGGATTCTGATGGCCAACGATTTCCGTCAACTGCTGAGCGACGCACATCAGCGGGATATCCGTTTTAAACCCTTGGGCGACTTGTTGCCCCAGACCCCTGACAGCTTGCCGATCGGTCGCGTGGTACGCGGTGCGCTCGAAGGTCGCGAAGGCTGGCTGGGAGTGCAAGGCGCATGAGCAAACGCTGGGCTTTGCCGTTATTGCTGGCCTTGATGGCGCTGGCGTACCTGCTGCCGCTGGGCAGTCATGGCTTATGGATTCCCGACGAAACCCGCTACGCCCAGATCAGCCAGGGCATGCTCCTGAGCGGCAACTGGGTGTCGCCGCATTTCATGGACGTGCGCTATTTCGAAAAACCCGCGGCCGGCTACTGGATGATTGCCATCGGGCAGGCGCTGTTCGGCCAGAACCTCTTCGGAGTGCGCTTCGCCTCGGCACTGAGCACCGGTTTGAGCGTGCTGCTGTGCTACCTGGTCGCCCGCCGGATGTGGAACGAACCACGCAAAAGTTTCGCCTGCGCGCTGCTGTACATGAGCTTCACGGTCATTGCGGCTTCGGCGGGGTATGCCAACCTCGATCCGCAATTCACCTTCTGGGTCAGTCTGAGCCTGGTGGCGCTATGGTTCGCGCTCGACAGCACGAGCCGTGGGCAACGCCTGATCGCGTGGGCGGTGCTGGGTCTGGCTTGCGGCATGGGCTTCATGACCAAGGGCTTCCTGGCCTGGTTGCTGCCGGTGCTGATCGCCCTGCCCTGGATGATCTGGCAAAAACGCTGGCGTGAACTGCTGGTCTACGGCCCCGTAGCGGTGGTGGTCGCCATCGTCGTGAGCCTGCCGTGGGCACTGGCAGTGCACGCCCAGGAGCCCGACTATTGGCGGTTTTTCTTCTGGCACGAACACATTCGCCGTTTTGCCGGGGACGATGCCCAGCATGACGCACCATGGTGGTACTACCTGCCGTTGCTGGTGGCTTTCAGCATGCCGTGGGTTGCATTGTTGCCGCCCGCGCTCAAGCAAGCCTGGCAGACCCGACGCCAGTCCAATATCGCGTTCCTGCTGCTGTGGCTGTGGATGCCGTTGTTTTTCTTCAGCCTGAGCAAGGGCAAGTTGCCGGCCTACATCCTGCCGTGCCTGTTACCCCTGGCATTGTTGCTCGGCCATGCACTGGCTGACCGATTGAAGCTGGAGCAAGGTCGCGTCCCGGGCATCAACGGCCTGCTGAACCTGGTGGTGGGTGTAGTCATCCTGCTGGCCCTGGTTTATCTGCAACTGAAAAAGCCGATTTACGATCATGAACTGCACAACCTGGTGCTGGTGTTCATCGGCTTGATCGGCTGGATCATGGCCAACCTGCTGCAAGCCTTCCGCCCGTTGCAGTGCTGGGCCGCCCCGGCTTTTGGCAGTTTGTTGCTCGTCGGTTTGTTGCCTGCCGGACTGCCCAACTCCGTAGTCGCCAATAAGACGCCTGACCAATTCATCCTCGATCACGCCCAGGAGCTCGGCCAAAGTGCCAAGTTGTTGAGCAACGACCTGGGGGCCGCGTCGGCGTTGTCCTGGCGGGTGAAACGGCCGGAAGTGGCTTTTTTCAACACGATAGGCGAATTGAAATATGGCCTCGCCTATCCTGATTCGCTTAAGCAGCGCGTCAACACCGATCAGGTGCAACAGTGGATGCACGACGCCCGCCAGCAAGGCTCGGTCGGTGTGGTCATGCGGGTCAAGGGCGAAGAAGAGCTGCGCGAACTTGAACAGTTGCCCAAAGAGGGCAAGCGGTATGAACAAGGCAATCTGGTGATTTTGATTATTCCTCAGGCGGCACCATGAGCCTGCTATTGCTACTGGTGGCCTGCCTGCTCACCTGCCTGGGGCAAATCGCCCAGAAATATGCGGTAGAAAGCTGGCGCGGCCAACCTTCCGGGTGGACGGACAAACTGCGTTCGCCCTGGCTTTGGCTGGCCCTGGCTTCTCTAGGGCTGGGCCTGCTGGTGTGGTTGCTGGTGCTGCAACGCCTGGAAGTCGGGATTGCCTATCCGATGCTGAGCCTGAACTTCGTGCTGATCACTCTGGTGGCGCGTTTCGTGTTCCACGAAACCATCGACCGCCGCCACTGGTTGGGTGTGGCGTTGGTGATCGGCGGCGTGGCATTGCTGGGGCAACACGCATGAACCTGAGTCGCGGTATCACCTTCGCTCTGGGCAGCGTGTTACTGGTCAGCGCCGCCCAACTGGGCATGCGCTGGAGCATGAGTCACCTGCCACAACCCGAACAATGGCTCAGCGCTCACATCGACCTGACAGCGATTGCCGTGGTGCTCCTGGCCATCTTCGCCTACGCCCTGTCGATGCTCTGCTGGCTCGTCGCCCTGCGGGACCTGCCCCTGGGCCGCGCCTATTCGTTGCTGAGTATCAGCTACGCGCTGGTGTACCTGCTGGCCGCCAGCCTGCCGCTGTTCAACGAAACGTTCAGCCTTTCAAAAAGCCTTGGCGTGGCATTTGTCATCCTCGGCGTCATTACCATCAATTCTCGACCTGCTCGTGCGCCCGAATCAAGGAGTGCCCCATGAAAATCAGTGTGTTTGGTAGCGGTTATGTTGGCCTGGTGCAGGCAGCGGTATTGGCGGAAGTCGGCCACGATGTGGTCTGCATGGACGTTGACGAGAAAAAGGTCGAACTGCTCAAGCAGGGCCACGTGAGTATCTTCGAACCCGGGCTGGCCAGCCTGGTACGCGAAGGCCTGGATGCCAAGCGGTTGCAGTTCACCAGCGACGAAAAATTCGCCGTTCAGCATGGTGAGGTGCTGTTCATCGCAGTGGGTACGCCGTCCCGGGAAGATGGATCGGCAGATCTGCGTTACGTCATGTCGGTGGGCGAGGCCGTGGCACGTCATCGCGAAAAACCGGCCATCCTGGTGGAAAAATCCACCGTGCCAGTCGGTACCGGCGACGCCCTGCGCGCGCACATGGACAAATACCTGGCCGAGGCCGGACGCGCGTTGCAGTTCGACATCGTCTCCAACCCGGAATTCTTGAAAGAAGGCTCGGCCGTCTCCGATTGCCGTCGCCCGGACCGTATCGTCGTGGGCTGCGAGCGCGAAGAAGTGCGTGAGGTGATGCGTGACCTGTACTCGCCCTTCAACCGCAACCATGAACGCATCATGTTCATGGACCTGCGCAGCGCCGAGCTGACCAAGTACGCTGCCAACTGCATGCTGGCGACCAAGATCAGCTTCATCAACCAGATCGCCGAACTGGCCGAACACCTGGGTGCCGATATCGAGTCGGTACGCCTGGGCATCGGCGCCGACTCCCGCATCGGTTACCACTTCATCTACCCCGGTTGCGGCTACGGTGGCTCGTGCTTCCCCAAGGACATGCGCGCCCTGATCCACAGCGCCGAAGAGGCCCATTGCTCCAGTGACCTGCTGCAAGCGGTGGAAGCCATCAACGAGCGGCAGAAACACAAGCTGTTCGAGCGCATCAACGCGTTCTACAAGGGCGACTTGCGTGGCAGGACCTTTGCCTTGTGGGGCCTGGCGTTCAAGCCAAACACCGACGACATGCGCGATGCGCCGAGCCGGGTGTTGCTCGAATCCTTGTGGGCCGCCGGGGCGAATGTCCGTGCGTTCGATCCGGAAGCCATGCAGGAAACCCAGAAGCTGTATCCCGATGAATCGAAACTGATGCTCATGGGTACGCCCGAGTCGGTCTTGTCCGGTGCCGATGCACTGATCATCTGCACCGAATGGCAACAGTTCAAGGCGCCGGACTTCGAACTGATCCAGCAGCGGCTCAATGCACCGGTAATCTTCGACGGCCGCAACCTGTACGACGCGGACCGCCTGGCACGCATCGGTTTCACCTACTTCCCGATCGGCCGTGGCGAATCGCGCAAATTGCCGATTCCTTACCAGCAATGGTCAACCGAAACCGTGGTCGCCTGAACCCCATGATCCATCACATCCGCCAACAGTCCCTCGCGCTGGGTCTGTTGGCGCTGTTGTTGTTCTGCGCCGGGATGTACCAGCAGTCGGCCATCGGCTTCGATTCGCGCTTCGTGCTGTTCGCCCAGGAGATGCTGCGTAACGGGCCGTCGTTTTTTCCGACGACCTACGGCCAGCCCTACGCAGACTACTCGGGACTTTCAACGCTATTCATCTGGCTGCTTTCACTGCCGTTCGGCCAGGTCACCAGCCTGACCGCATGGCTGCCGAGCGCCATCGCCGCAGCGGTCATAGTCACCTTGATGTACCGCCTGCTGGCACCCTACTCCACGCGTTGGGCGCTGTTGAGCATCGCCTTGATGCTGTTGACCAACACCTTCATCACGGAAACCCGCGCCGTTTCCCTCGACCTGATGCTGGCGGCCGTCGCGTTCAGCGTGTTCTACCTGGGCTATGCGGCCGATCACTTCGCGGCGCCGCGCCGCTGGGTTCTGATCTTTGCCTTGCTGATGCTGGGTTTCTGGATTCGTGGGCCAATCGGCCTGGTCATTCCTACGGGGATGCTGTGCAGCTATTTCCTGGTCAATTGCCAATGGCGACGGCTGATCGTCTTCGGATTGCTGGCAGCGATGCTGCTGGCGGTGTGCGTCGGGCTTTTGTTGTGGCTGGCGGACGTCAGTGGCGGCGCGGCCTTCTTGCAGGACGTGATTCGCATGCAGTTCATGGGGCGCATGGACGGCAGCGAAGGCTCCAACGAGGTGTTGTATTACTTCACCAGTTCGGTAGGCAACTACGCACTGGCCTGGCCACTGGCAGTGCTGGCGCTGGTGGCGGTCGCCGCTTCTGGCCGACAACAGTCAGGCCCGGCATTGCGTCTGACGCTGTACTGCGCAGTTGCTGGATTGATCGTGATGGTGGGCCTTTCCGTCCCGCAGGCGAAAAAGGCCCGTTACCTGCTGCCGATGCTGCCCATGGCGGCGATCATGGCGGCTTATCCGTTTTACGCCGTGCAAGGTCGACTGTTCGGTTGGCTGCGCGTCTTGATGCAAGGCTTATGGCTGCTGATTCCGGGGCTGCTGATCGTGACCTTGCTGGTGATACAGCGAAGATTCCCCGAAGACGTGGCCCATCTCACGTCGTTGTTCATCATTCTAGGCGCGCTGCAAGCGGTCGCCGTCGTAGCGCTCAGGCAGCCCCGCTGGCGCGCGCAGACTCTCGCCCTTTGCGCGGTCCTGGCGCTGTGGTCGGTATATATCCTGCAGTTCGAGCCGATCCAGCGACAGCTTTACGACACCCGGACCTTCAGCCACGAAGCGTTTGAACTCGTGCAAAAAGCCCCCGCACCACTGGTGATGCACGCGATGGGCAAGGATGCCAAAGCCATCAAGTTCATGGTCAACATCAATCAAGGCCTGCAACCGGAGTTCACCGATTCACCCCAGGAGCTTGAGGCCCTCAAGGGCCCGGCGTGGCTGATGATGGACCTGAACGTCTACAAGACTCTGCAAGGCACGGCTATAGGTGCATTGCCACCCGTGCTGAGCGGGCGGTTCGACAAGAATGATTTCGTGCTGCTGCACCTCGATTAAATCCCGTTGCAACGACCGAGTGTCCGACTGCTAGAGTAGCGCTCACGATCGGGCTGATGCCGGCCCGATCGAATAAGGATATTCGCGCCGTGACCCGCTACTCCCCCCTCATTCGCCGCCTGCTGATCTGCTCGCTGACCATCGTCGTCAGCCGCGCCATCACCAGCCCGTTGCTCACACTGTTCGTCAGCGACAAGCTTGGCCTCAACCAACAGGACGTTGGCTTGCTGCTGGGCATTGCGGTGTTCATCGCCACCCTGCTCTCCCTCTACGGCGGCTACATCATCGATCGCTTCGAAAAACGCCGGTTGCTGATTCTCTCGATGGCATCCAGCGCTGTCGGCCTGGTGTTGCTGACCTTTGCTGAAAACCTCTACCTGACCACCATCACCCTGATCGTCACCGAAACCGCCTCATCGCTGTTCCTGATCGGTTCGAAAGCGATCCTCAGCGACAACCTGGCGGTGGGCCAGCGCGCCAAGGCGTTTTCCCTGAGCTATACGCTGACCAACATTGGCTACGCCGTCGGGCCGATGCTCGGTGTGCTGATTGCCGGGGCCTTTGCCAGTGCACCCTTCCTGATCGCTGCGGCCATCGCTTTTTTCAGTATTTTCCTGATGACCGGGATCGCGAAGGACCCGGCGCGCTCGCCTGTCAGTGGCCAGGCGCAGAGTTTTCTCAAGACCCTGATCACCCTGAAAAACGACCGCACCCTGATCCTGTTCACCGGCGGTTGCCTGCTCAGCACCGTGGTGCACGGGCGATTTACCTTTTACCTGTCGCAGTACCTGCTGGTGACCAGCAATCCCCGGCACACCATGGAAATCATGGCCGCCCTGCTCGCCTGCAACGCCATCAGTGTGATCTTGCTGCAATACCAGATCGGGCGTTTTCTCAAGCGTGAGCAACTGCGCCAATGGATCGTTGCCGGCACTGGCCTGTTCATCCTCGGGCTGATCGGCTTCAGCCTGGCGGACAGCCTGGTGAGTTGGTGCGTGGCGATGTTCATCTTCACCCTCGGTGAAATCATCATTTACCCGGCCGAGTTTCTTTTCGTCGACACTCTGGCGCCGGAAGAACTGCGGGGCAGCTACTACGGCGCGCAAAACCTTGCTGCACTTGGCGGTGCGCTGAGCCCGGTGATTTGCGGCTTCATGTTGATGCACACCCCGGCGCCGACGATGTTTTATGCCTTGAGTACACTCGCGGCCCTGGGCGGTTTGCTGTGCTACACAAGCGGCCGACGGGGCAACTTAAAGCAAAATTAATGCACTGAAAGCTCATTAATATGAATTTGTCAGTAGCTGGATTGAACGGCACACTGTGCGCGTTCTTCCCCAACAGTTGGAACACCTTCAAGGGCTTTCTGGGTTCCCCAGTTAAGCCCTTTTTTTACCTCGATTTTTTCTGCCGGAGTTTTCTCGGAATGCTTGCTCGCTGGTTGCCCGCCGCCATCAACACTCGCCCCACCGAATGGAGCCGCGCCGCCATCGGCATGGCCTTGGGGACACTGATGAGCGTGTGGCTCTGTAGCCAGGTATTCGGCATCGAGGTGGCCCAGCACCTGATCGGCCCGCTGGGGGCATCGGCGGTGCTGTTGTTTGCGGTGTCATCGGGCGCGCTCGCCCAACCCTGGTCGATTCTCGGCGGTTACTTGAGCGCCGGGGTGGTTGCCTTGCTGGTGGCCCATGTGTTGGGCCGAACCCTCGGTAGCGCTTGCCTGGCGGCGGGCATGGCGTTGATCCTGATGTGCTGGCTGCGATGCCTGCATCCACCGGCCGGTGCATTGGCCCTGACCCTGGTGCTGGCCGATCCGGCAACCATCGCCATGGACTGGAAAGCCATCGGACCGGTGATGCTCAGCGCGGCGACGATGCTGCTCTGCGCCCTGGCCTACAACAACCTGACCCGCGTTCGTTACCCCAAGAGTGCCAGCGAACCGGTGGCCAGGATTCATGCCGATCACCCGCCGGTCGACCGTCAGGCCATCACCGCCGAAGACCTGAAACTGGCGTTGGCCGACATGGAAGCGTTCTACGACGTCACGCCTGAAGACCTCGAACAGTTGATCCAGGCCAGCCAACTGCACGCCAAACGCCGCAGCGTGGGCGAGGTGCTCGCCCCACGACTGTAAGTCGCTGTTTTGGAGGTTCTTTTGCCGTGGCCGGGCGGTTCTGGCATCCTGCGCCTCCATTTTCTGACCCGGCCCGCCTTCTGGCACGCAAACCACCATGACCGCCTCCGAAAAAGTCCCCGCTCCACGCCACAGCGACCTGATCTACGGCCTCGATGACCGCCCGCATCTGACCGCCACCGTCTTCGCCGCCCTGCAACATGTGCTGGCAAGTTTCGTCGGCATCATCACCCCGACGCTGATCATGGGCAGCGCCCTGGGCCTGCAAAGCGAAATTCCCTACCTGATCAGCATGGCGCTGTTCGTCTCCGGCCTGGGCACCTTCGTGCAGGCGCGGCGCTTCGGTCCGGTGGGCTCTGGCCTGTTGTGCCTGCAAGGCACCAGTTTCTCGTTCATCAGTGTGATTCTCAGCGCCGGCTTCATGGTCAAGGCCCGGGGTGGCGGCACCGATGAAATTCTCTCAACCATCTTCGGCGTGTGCTTTTTTGCCGCATTCATTGAAGTGGTGTTGAGCCAGTTCATCGGCAAACTGCGCATGCTGATCACCCCGGTGGTGACCGGGACGATCATCACGCTGATGGGTTTGTCGCTGATCAAGGTGGCGATGACCGACATCGCCGGCGGCTTCGGCGCCCCGGATCTGGGGGCGGCCAGTCACTTGGCCCTGGCGGCGCTGGTGCTGGGCACCATCGTGGTGTTGAACCGGGTGGACGTACCGTTTCTGCGCCTGGGGGCGATTGTCATCGGCCTGACCCTGGGCTACGGGGTGGCATGGCTCCTGGGCCAGGTGGATTTCAACAGCCTGCCCGAAGTGCCGCTGATGAGCGTACCGGTACCCTTCAAGTACGGGTTCTCCTTCGATTGGGTGGCGTTCATTCCGGTGGCGGTGATTTTCCTCGTGTCGCCACTTGAGGCCGCCGGCGACCTCACGGCCAACTCGATGATCTCCCGGCAACCGGTCAAAGGCCCGGTGTACATTCGCCGGATCAAGTCCGGCCTGCTCGCCGATGGCCTCAACTCGGCCATGGCCGCGGTGTTCAACAGCATGCCGATGGTGACCTTCGCCCAGAACAACGGGGTGATCCAGCTCACCGGCGTGGCCAGCCGCTACGTGGCGTTTTTCATTGCCGGATTGCTGGTGGTGCTTGGCCTGTTCCCGATGATCGGCGCGGTACTGCAACTGATGCCGAAACCGGTGCTCGGTGGCGCCGAACTGGTGATGTTCGGCACCGTCGCCGTGGCCGGGATCAAGATTCTCGCCGAGGCCGGCCTGCATCGGCGCAACATGCTGATCGTGGCAATCTCCGTCGGCATGGGCCTGGGCGTGGCCGCCGTGCCGGAAGTCTTGCGTGAGCTGCCCAAGGCATTGCACAACATTTTCGAATCGCCCATCACCGTCGGCGCGCTGTGCGCTATCGTTCTTAATATCTTCCTGCCCGAGGAATTCATCGAACTGGAAGAGGACGAATTCGATCCGGAGGCCTCCGTGCTTCAGGTGATGCAGAACCCCGATGTGACCGCCAGGGATGAACCCGCAAAGCCTGCGATGGTCGCACAGTCGAACCACTAGACGGACTCAAGGGCTGAGCCGCTGGCGGTTCAGCCCTATTCAGATGAGAGCACGTCCATGCGCAGCCTCCACGCAGTCCTGATTTCCCTCCTGCTCTGCCTGAGCGCCTGTTCCTCGCTGCCCAATCGAGACCCGTTGAAAATCAACGTCGTGGGTGTCGAGCCCCTCCAAGGCGAAGGCATGGAAGTGCGCTTTGCCGTGAGAATCCGCGTGCAGAACCCCAATGACACCACCGTCACCTACAGCGGTGTTGCGCTGGACCTGGACATCAACGGCCAGCCCTTCGCCTCTGGCGTCACCGATGAGCGGGGTACGATCGGGCGTTTTTCCGACACCGTCGTCAGCGTGCCGGTCAGCGTTTCGGCGTTTTCGGTGATCCGCCAGACCTATGGCATCAGCCAGATGAAAACCCTCAACAACATGCCTTATGTCCTGCACGGCAAGCTATCGGGTGGGGTGTTCAACACGATGCGTTTCGTGGACAGTGGCACACTCAATCTGCCAGGGCCGATCACTGGCAGCCGTTAAACGCCTGGGAAGAAAGGGTCATTGCGCCGCTGAACTTACTCGGTGTCATTGAGAATCAGGCTGCGGTAATGCCCCGGATTTGACCCCGACCACTTGCGAAATGCCTTGTAGAACGAACTGACGTCAGCGAACCCCAGCCGCGTGGCGATTTCGCTGAAGCTGATCGCCGGCTCGGCCAGCCAGACAATCGCCAGTTCCTTGCGCACGCCGTCCTTGAGGCCTTGGTAGGTTTGCCCTTCTTCGGCCAGTCGGCGGCGCAAGGTTGAAGCCGACATGCACAGGCGTTGCGCCAGGGCTTCGGTTTCCGGCCAGTGTTCGGCCGGCAGGTGGCGCAGGTCGTGTTTGATCCGGCTGGCCAGGCTCTGCGGATCGCGGTACTTCACCAGAATGTTCGCCGGCGCACGGGCCAGGAATCGCTCGAGTTCTTCAGGGCTGCGCTTGATGGGCAGGTCCAGGCAATCGGCGGAGAAAATCATCCGCGTGCGTGGACGGTCGAAACGCAGGTTCTCGGAAAACATCACCTGATAGTCATCGCAGAAATCCGGCTTCGAACAGCGCAGTTCGATGGCCAGGATCGGAATTCGCCGTCCTGCCAGCCAGCAGGCAACACCGTGCACGATCATCCAGTAGGTGAAATAGGTGAAGGCCCGGCGCGGATCCTTGTCGTCCTCCAGCAGGACGATTTCCGCCAGGCTTTGCTGACGCACCAACTGCGCTGGCAGGTGTTCGAGGATCAACGACAGGAACCCCAGGCCGCCGGCCACTCCCGCCGCCACGTTGGGCTGGAGCATGGCGCTGCGACACAGGAACGCAAAGCTGCCGGATTTGAGTTTGCGTGGGTCCATGCCAAAGAACTCATCATCGCCGCGTCGTGCCAGCAACCGCCACAGGCGCGCATAAGCCGTGGCCGGAACACGGGCGTCGGTGCTGCCCAATAGCAGCGGGTCGATGCCGACCTTGCTCAACACCTCATCCGTGGCGGTTCCTGGCGCGCAGCTTTGCAACAGTGCTTCACGCACCAGTTGGATGGAGATGGTGTCTTTTTCCGACATGGATCGCGGCAAGCCCTGTTCTTGTTCGAGTGGGGGCATATTAGCTGAAACCACCCGCTCAACGCTGATCGAATAACCCTGTGGGAGCGAGCTTGCTCGCGATGGCTTTCCTGAGATCCACCGACTTTACAGAATGCGATAGAGCAGCCGCTCGATACGCACACGACTCACGCGCTTGAGGAACTTGGCCACGCCCGCCGGGTACTCGGCCAGGGTTTCCAGGTTCTGGAAGTGCTCGATGCGACGGGTGTGCTGAAAGATCTCTGCCAGCTCTTTGCGACGCGGCTCCAGCAGTTCGCCATGGGGATCATCGATCAACAAGGCGTTTTCCAGATCGAGTCGAAATGCCCGCGGGTTGAGGTTGTTGCCGGTCAGCAAGGTGTAACGCCGGTCGATCCACATGCCCTTGAGGTGATAGGTGTTGTCACCATCACGCCACAGGCGCAGGTTCAACTGCCCGCTGTCGATGTTGCGCTGATGACGCTTGGCAAACCGGCGCAAGCTGATTTCGTACAGGTACGGCAGCGCCGAAATGACCCGAAACGGTTCGCTCGGCGGAATGTAGAAGTCGTTGGCCGTCTTGTCGCCGACCACAATGTCGATCTTCACCCCACGGGCCAGCGCGCGGTTGATCTCGCGGATGATCGCCAGCGGCAGGTTGAAGTACGGGGTGCAAATGGTCAGTTGCTGCTGGGCGCTGGCGATCAGTTCGCAGATCACCCGGTTCAGCGGATTGTTCTTGCCTACGCCGAGCAGCGGGCTGACGGACAAACCGGTCCTGTCGGTGGTGCCCCGCGTGGTGTCGTACGCCGCGTGCTTGAGGCGGCTGCGCAGGTCACCGATGTCATTGCGCAGGCTGCGGGTGGTCGGCAGGTTCGGCAGGTCGAGGCGGTGCACCGCCTTGGACGCCACCAGGCCGTGCTGCACCAGGTGCTGCATCGAATCGGCCAGTTCACGATTGTGCAGCACGTGATAGCGGTCGTAACGGTACTTGTCGAACTTGTGCAGATAGACGTTGTTCAGGCTCGCGCCGCTGTAGATCACGCAGTCATCGATCACGAAGCCTTTAAGGTGCAACACACCGAACAGTTCGCGGGTTTGTACCGGGACGCCGTAGATCGGCACTTCGCTGGCATGGGTGCGGGTCATTTCCTGATACCAGGCGGAGTTGCCCGGTTGCTTGCCGGCACCGATCAGGCCGCGCTGGGCGCGCAGCCAGTCTACGACCACCACCACATCCAGTTCCGGACGCGCCAGTTTGGCCGCGTGCAAGGCATCGAGAATTTCCTGGCCGGCTTCATCCTGTTGCAGGTACAGCGCAACGATGTAAATGCGCCGGGTCGCGCTGGCGATTTTCTCCAGCAGGCAATGACGGAATTCTGCAGCGCCGGAGAGGACGCCAACGGCATCGGCCGCCAGCGGAAAACTGCGCAACTTGGGCAGCAGGGAGCGTTTGAAAAGCGACGGCATAGGGCTCGCAATGGGTCGAATCCGAAGAACCCGAGAGCTTACACCATGCAAAGGTTCGGGTCTTGTTACCGTCTGTAATGTCCCCTTCGCGAGCAGGCTCGCTCCCACAGGAGAATGCATTTAAATGTGGGAGCGAGCCTGCTCGCGAAGACCTTTTGTCAAACACCACAAAAACCGTTTGACCAAGGAGAACGCTCGTTCTACTGTTTGCCACATGAACGAAATCACCAGCAATGACACACGCGACATTATTCTGGGTGTCACCGAAAAGTTGATCTACAAAAGTGGCATAGCCGCCACTGGCATGGATCTTCTGGTGAAAACCGCCGGCGTCTCCAGAAAAAGCATCTACCGCTACTTCGCCAACAAGGACGAACTGGTGGTGGCGGCCCTGCAACGCCGCGACCAGCGCTGGATGGACTGGTACAGAGGCGCAGTCGGCCAGGCAGAAACCCCGGCCGAGCGACTGCTCAACCTGTTTACCGTACTCAAGTCGTGGTTCGCCTCCGATGGCTTCCGCGGCTGCGCCTTCATCAATACCAGCGGTGAAACCGGCGACCCGCAGGACCCGGTGCGCCTGGTCGCCAAAGAGCATAAACAGAAGCTGCTCGACTACGTGTGCGAGCTGTGTACCGAACATGGCGCCGAGGATCCGCAGCTGCTGGCCAGACAGCTGCTGATCCTGATCGACGGTGCCATTACCGTGGCGCTTGTAATGGGTGATCACAGTGCCGCCGATAATGCGCAATGCATGGCGCGAAAGTTATTGGACCTGTAGCAACTCAATCAAGCTCGACAGTTGTTTAAACATTAACTTGATACGGAGACTTGAAATGTCTAATGCCGAAGTTCGTCCGCCATTACCCCCTTTCACCCGTGAATCGGCCATTGAAAAAGTTCGCCTGGCCGAAGACGGCTGGAACTCCCGCGACCCCGAGCGTGTGTCCCTGGCCTATACCCTGGACACCCAATGGCGCAACCGCGCCGAGTTCGCCCACAACCGCGAAGAAGCCAAGGGTTTCCTGACCCGCAAATGGGCCAAGGAACTGGATTATCGGTTGATCAAGGAACTCTGGGCGTTCACCGGCAACCGCATTGCCGTGCGTTATGCCTATGAATGGCACGACGATTCGGGCAACTGGTTCCGCTCCTACGGCAACGAAAACTGGGAGTTCAACGAGGACGGCCTGATGGCCCACCGCTTCGCCAGCATCAACGACATGCCGATCAAGGAAAGCGAGCGCAAGTTCCACTGGCCGCTGGGGCGTCGGCCTGATGATCATCCGGGGCTGTCGGATCTGGGCCTGTAGTTTGAATTCGCACTAATCCCTGTGGGAGCGAGCTTGCTCGCGATGACGACGGCACATTCAACATTGATGTGGCTGACACACCGCCATCGCGAGCAAGCCCGCTCCCACAATGGTTTTGTGTTGTGCAGGTGGTTAAGATGCAGCCCTTCCCCGCAGCCTCTTTCTGCACCCGCCGAATAAGCCGATCCCATGCCTTTCGAACTCAGTGTTGACCTTTCCACCCTGGCCATCCTGGCCCTTGTCGCTTTTGTTGCCGGTTTCATCGACGCCATCGCTGGCGGAGGCGGCCTGTTGACCACCCCGGCCTTGCTGACCGCCGGCCTGCCGCCGCACCTGGTGCTGGGCACCAACAAGCTCAGTTCGACCTTCGGCTCGGCCATTGCCAGCTACACCTTCTATCGCCGCAAGCTGTTCCACCCCGAGCAATGGGTGCACGCCATCGTCGGCACCCTGGTCGGCGCGCTGACCGGTGCCGTGGTCGCCCATTACCTGCCAGCGGAATGGCTGAACAAAATGCTGCCGGTGATCGTTTTCGCTTGCGGTGTCTATCTATTGTTTGGCGGCACGCCGAAAGCGCCACTGGACAGCAACGCACCGATCAAGAAAAAGTGGCAGTCGACCCAAGGCTTCAGCCTCGGCTTCTATGACGGCGTGGCCGGTCCGGGCACGGGCGCGTTCTGGACCGTGAGCAGCCTGCTGCTCTACCCCATCGACCTGGTGAAAGCCAGCGGTGTGGCGCGCAGCATGAACTTTGTCAGCAACGTGGCGGCGCTGTCGATCTTCATCTTTTCCGGTCAGGTGGACTGGATCATCGGCCTGTGCATGGGCTCGTCGTTGATGGTCGGCGCCTTCTTCGGCGCCCGCACCGCCATCAGCGGCGGCGCGAAATTCATTCGTCCGGTGTTCATCACCGTGGTGCTGGGCCTGACCGTGCGCCTAGCCTGGCAGCACTGGTTCAGCGTGGCCTAAACGCCGGGCCACATAGACGTCGATCAGGTAACGGGCAATCGAGCGTGACGCCGGCAACGGCGGCAGCTCGTGCACGTTGAACCACTGGGCGTCCTCGATCTCGTCTTCCTGACAGACAATCTCGCCACCGGCATATTCGGCGTGAAAGCCGAGCATCATCGAGTGCGGGAACGGCCAGCACTGGCTACCCATGTACTGGATATTCCTGACCTCGATGCTCACCTCTTCACGAACCTCGCGAATCAGGCAGTCCTCGGCTGATTCACCCGGCTCGGCAAACCCCGCCAACGTGCTGTAGACACCGCTGACAAAACGCGGTGAGCGTGCCAACAGCACTTCATCACCTCGGGTCACCAGTACGATCATGCTCGGCGAAATCCGTGGATAGCTGCGCAGATCGCACGGCTGGCAATACATCGCCCGTTCGCGTGGCACCTGGGTCATGGCCTGACCGCAGTTACCGCAAAAACGGTGCTCGCGGGCCCAGGTGCCGATCTGTGCGGCGTAACCGAGCACTTTGTAGAGCGTGTGATCGCCTTCGAGCATGAACGCCCGCAGGCCTTTCCAGTTGCAACCCGGCACTTCGCTGTGACTGCGCAGCTCCAGCAGATAGACCGGCTCGCCATCGAGATGACCGATGCCATGTTCGGCAAGAATCGACAGGTCCTGACGTTTTAGCCATTCGCGAGCGAACAGTGCGCCATTGTCATCGAACAGAAAGCCTTCGGGGCTGCGCGCGATAGCCCAGCCGCCGGGTTGATCGGTGTCCAGTACTGCGGTGGTCCAGCGAGGAATCATGGTTAATCAATCCAGAAATTCGGGTTTCTGTTTGCTCATATGGGCGGCCATGGCCACGCGCAGATCGGTGGATTGCAGCATGGCGGCGTTCCAGGTGGCGATGTATTCGAGGCCGTCATCGATGCGATGGTCACGCATGTAGCTGATCATCTCCTTGGTGCCGGTGACGGCAATCGGCGACTTGCTGGCGATTGTGTAGGCAATGCCCATGACGCCGTCGAGCAGGCTGGCGTTGTCGCTGTAGACGCGATTGACCAGGCCCATGCTCCGCGCTTCGTCGGCGCCAAACGTGCGACCAGTGTAAGCCAGTTCACGCAGCATGCCGTCACCGATGATTCGCGGCAAGCGTTGCAGCGTGCCGACGTCGGCGGCCATGCCGATGTCGATTTCCTTGATCGAGAACTGTGCATCCTCGGCGGCATAACGCATGTCGCAGGCTGCAATCAGGTCGATGGCGCCCCCCAGGCAGTAACCCTGAATGGCCGCAAGCACCGGTTTTCGGCAGTTATCGACGGCATTGAACGACGCTTGCAGGGTGAGGATCTTGCGCCGCAACAGGCGCGCATTGCGGCCCACGTCCTTGCCCAGTTCATTGGCCACACCGGCCAGCATCATCAGGTCGATCCCCGAGGAGAAATGCTTGCCTGCGCCGCTGAGGACTACCACGCGCACTTCATCCGTGTCGTCGATCCACTGGAAGATCTCGACGATCTCGCTCCAGAACGCCGCGTTCATCGAGTTGATCTTCTCCGGGCGGTTGATCTGCACATGGGCGATTTTATCGGCCAGTTCGACGTTGAACGCAGTGTACTGAGACATGCCAGTGATCCTTTAGCGGGCAAAAATGAGGCCCGAACTATAACAAGGCACCAAGGTGGGCAGTAAGGCAGCGGTTCGGCCAAATGCGGGACTCAATGATGCGCACCATAACAGTGCGCACCTGATAAATCACGTCGCACATTTATGTGACTGCCCAGTGACTTTTTGAGGCCAAAACGCAAAAAAACATGCACTTCGTCGGGGCGTTTGCACCTCGATCAGGCACGTCCGTACCGCTACAAACCGATTGTCGAACAATTTTGCCATCTGCCCTTTACCGCTCTAAGTTCTGGCCTAGACTCATTTTCTCAAAGCGAAACCGGTCGGTCACAAAATGGAAAAATAGTCGAAACTTTTTCCAATCCCGATCGGTCCTCTGACAAGAAGGTGCGTTGCGACTGGTGCAATCTTTGCAACGGCTGATTCAACCCTTTTGCTTCGACGCATTGGGCAGCGCTTGCTCACTGATGCGCAGCGCGTTTGCGCCGGCCACGGGAATTGGCCATGGAACACCGTTTGCCAGACCTAAGAATTAGATCAACAACACGGGAGATTCATATGATCAGTACGGCTTTGGAAATACAGGGAGAGCGTGCTCATCAGGTCGGCGAATCGAGCGCCGTTACTGCCGCAAACACCCAACCCGTCAGCGTTCCAGGCACCAGGACCCTGACCCCGGCAGCCAACCAGAATCCGAACCGTAAAAAAGTCCTGTTCGTCACCTCGGAAATTGCCGACCTGGTGAAAACCGGTGGCCTGGGCGACGTTTCCGCAGCGCTGCCACGGGCCATGGCCCATCTGCACGATGTACGGGTGTTGATCCCCGGCTACCCGCAGGTGCTGCACAGCGAGAACCCGATTCATATCATCGGCGAGCTTGGCGGTCATGCTGCGCTGCCACCGTGCAAGATCGGGCGCATGGACATGCCCGATGGCCTGGTCATTTACGTACTGATCTGCCCCGAACTCTACGAGCGCGAAGGTTCGCCCTACGGCGCCAACAACGGCCGCGACTGGCCGGACAACCATATCCGTTTTGCCCGCCTGGGCCTGGCGGCTGCCGATATTGCCGCCAACCTCGCGCAGATCCACTGGTGCCCGGACCTGGTGCACGCCCACGACTGGCCCGCCGGACTGGCCCCCGCCTACATGCACTGGCGCGGGCAGCGCACGCCGACGCTGTTCACCATTCACAACCTGGCGTATCAAGGCGTGACCAGCCTGGGCTCGTGCCCCGAACTGGGCATTCCCCATCACGCGCTGCAACAGGAAGGCATGGAGTTCTACGGCAAGATGTCGTTCCTCAAGGCCGGCATGGCCTATTCGAGCCACATCACCACGGTCAGCGCGACCTACGCCCAGGAAATCACCACCCCGGATTTCGGCTGCGGTCTCGACGGTTTTCTTGCAGCCAAGACCCAGCAAGGCCTGCTCAGCGGCATTCCCAACGGCATCGATGAAAGCTGGGATGCAGCGACCGATCCGCACCTGTTCTGCCCGTTCAACATCGGCGACTGGGATGGCAAGGCCGTGAACGCCACCCATGTCCGCGAGCTGTTCGGCCTGGAAGACTCCGAAGGTCCCCTGTTTGCGGTGGTCTCGCGGCTGGTTTATCAGAAAGGCCTGGACCTCACCGAGGCGGTGTCCGAGTACATCGTCAAAAACGGCGGCCAGATCGCGATCATCGGCCGTGGCGAGCCGGAAGAAGAACAGTCGATGCGCGAACTGGCCCTGCGTTTCCCCGGGCAGATCGGCGTGCGCATCGGCTTCAACGAAACCGACGCCCGGCGCATGTTCGCCGGCAGCGACTTCCTGCTGATGCCTTCGCGTTACGAGCCATGCGGCTTGAGCCAGATGTACGCCCAGCGCTTCGGCTCGTTGCCGGTGGCCCGCAACACCGGCGGCCTGGCCGACACCATCGAAAACGGCTTGACCGGTTTCCTGTTCGATGAATCCACGGTGCAGAGCTACCAGGAAGCCCTGAGCCGCGCGTTCAAGGTGTTCGCCTTTCCCGACCTGCTGCACGCCATGCGCTGCCGGGCCATGGCGGCGCCATTCAACTGGTGCAAGGCGGTCGAACCCTACGCCGAGCTCTACGAACAGCTTGTGGCGAAAGCATTGGGGAAATCGAACAAACAGTAAGAGGCTTTCAAGATGCCGTTACGGACCCTTGAGACCTGGCCCCACGGCGCAATCATGCTGGACGCAGAGCACACGCGATTCGCGTTGTGGGCGCCAGATGCGTTCTACGTCAGTGTCGAACTGGAAAATGGACAGTCCTTGCCGTTGCTGCCCCAGGCCGACGGCTGGTTCGTGAGCAACATCCGATGCGCGGCGGGCACGCGTTACCGCTACAGCATCGACGGCGAACTGGAAGTGCCCGACCCGGCCTCCCGTGCTCAGGCCGGCGACATCGACCGACACAGCGTGGTGGTCGATCCGCTGGCCTATGCCTGGCAAAACTGTGCCTGGCTGGGACGGCCGTGGAACGAGGCGGTGATCTACGAATTGCATGTCGGTGCGCTCGGCGGCTTCAGCGCCGTCGAGCAGCATCTGGCGCGGCTGGTCGAACTGGGTGTCACCGCCATCGAACTGATGCCCGTCGCGCAGTTTCCCGGTGAGCGTAATTGGGGTTATGACGGCGTCCTGCCCTACGCGCCACAGGCGTCATACGGCTCCCCCGAGCAGCTCAAGCACTTGATCGACACCGCCCACGGCCACGGCCTGGCGGTAATTCTCGACGTGGTCTACAACCACTTCGGCCCGGACGGCAATTACCTGCATCGTTATGCCAAGGGCTTTTTTCGCGAAGACAAGCACACGCCGTGGGGCGCGGCCATCGACTTGCGCCGTCGCGAAGTGCGGGACTTCTTCATCGAAAACGCCTTGATGTGGCTGCTCGAATACCGCTTCGACGGTTTGCGCCTGGACGCGGTACACGCGATCGAAGACCCGGATTTCCTCCAGGAACTGGCGCGACGGGTGCGCCAGCAGACCGGACCGGCGCGGCATGTCTGGCTGATGGTGGAGAACGAACACAACCAGGCCAGCCTGCTCGAACAGGGTTACGACGCGCAGTGGAACGATGACGGCCACAACGCCCTGCATGTGTTGCTGACCGGCGAAACCGAGGCTTATTACGCCGATTACGCGCAAAACCCCACCGAACAACTGGCGCGCTGCCTGAGCCAGGGCTTCGTGTTCCAGGGCCATCTCAACCGCCATGGTGTGGCGCGGGGTGAACCCAGCGGGCATCTGCCGCCCAGTGCATTCATCCTGTTTTTGCAGAACCACGACCAGATCGGCAACCGGGCCTTCGGCGAGCGCCTGCATCAACTCGCCCACCCGCAAGCGCTGCGGGCCGCCACGGTGTTGCTGCTGTTGTCACCGATGATTCCGCTGCTGTTCATGGGCGACGAGTTTGCCGTCGAGCAGCCCTTTCTGTTTTTCACCAGCCATCACGGTGAACTGGCTAAACAGGTTCGCGACGGCCGGCGCAACGAGTTCGCGGCGTTCAGCGCCTTTACCGATCCGCTGCAGCGTGAATACATTCCGGACCCGAACGATCCGCAGACGTTTGCAGCATCCCGCCCGGTCCTGCCATCGACCGGTCATTGTGAGATGCACGACCTGTATCGCCGACTGTTGCAGATCCGTCACCGGCACATCATCCCGCGCCTGCCGGGCGCCCAGGCACTGGGCACCGACGTGCTGGGCGAAGCCGCGATCAGTGCCTCCTGGCGCTTGGGCGATGGCAGCCAACTGCGCATTGACCTGAACCTCGGCGCCAGGCCCGTAGTCCACACCTCACAGACCGGTGCCATGCCCTTGTTCGAATACCCGCCACAGAATCCCGACCTGCCGGCCCCGAACACCCTTGCCCCGTATTGCGCGCTCGTCAGCCTCGCCGCCGCAGCCCCCTTTGCTACCTCGTTTGGAGAGCGTCCATGAGTGATGCGCAACTGGAAATCCTGGCCAGCCGTGCCGGCCTCGCCGTCGACTGGATCGACGCCAACGGCCGCCCGCAAAAAGTCGCGCCGTCCGTGTTGCGCAACGTGCTGACCGGCCTTGGCCACCCGGCCGGCGGCGCTCAGGAAATCGATGCCAGCCTGCTGGAATTGCAAGAGACGCAACAGACCCATCACTTGCCGCCATTGATCACCGCCGATGTTGGGAAGGGCCTGGACCTGGCGCGTTTTTTCGAGCCCGGGACCCCTTGCGAAATCCACCTCGAAGACGGTTCGCGGCTCAACCTGAAACTGGACGCCAACTCGGTGCTGCCAGGGCTGGTACCGGTCGGCTATCAACAGGTCAGCATCGACGGACAAAACTTCACCCTGGCCGTGGCCCCGGCTCGTTGCTACAGCGTGGCCGATGCCGTGAACAACCCCATCCCGCGTGCCTGGGGCCTGAGCGTGCAGTTATATGGATTGCGCCGCGCCGGCGATGGCGGCTTTGGTGACACCCAGGCGCTGGAGGACCTTGCCCGGGTGGCCGGCGAGCGTGGCGCCGAGGCACTGGCGATCAGCCCCTTGCACGCGATGTTTTCCAGTGACACTCAACGCTACAGCCCGTATTCGCCGTCCAGCCGTTTGTTTCTCAACAGCCTTTACTGCGCCCCCGGCACCATTCTTGGCGAGCGCGCGCTGCGTACCGCCATCGATGCAACCGGACTGGCCATTGAACTCCAGGCACTGGAAGAGCGTCCGCTGATTGACTGGCCGGCCGCCGCCGAAGCCAAGCATCGGCTGTTGCAGTCGCTGTACGAAGGTTTCGTCCAGGGCGAACACCCGTTGCACGAAGACTTCAGCAGCTTTCGTCACGCCGCCGGCGAAGCGCTGGAAAATCATTGTCGCTTCGAAGCCATCCAGGAGGCGCGCGCCGCCCGGGGTGAACACCTCGACTGGCGGCAGTGGCCCGAACCCTGGCGCAATCCGCGCAGCGCCGAACTGGCGGCATTCGCCGAAGAGAATGCCGGGCGCATCGGCTTCTTCGCCTTCTGTCAGTGGCTGATCACTCGCTGTCTGGAGCGCGCGCAAACCGCCGCCCGCGCCAGCGGCATGAGTATCGGCCTGATCGCCGACCTGGCCGTTGGCGCCGATGGCGGCGGCAGCCAGGCCTGGAGCCGTCAGGACGAACTGCTCGCCTCCCTCACCGTCGGTGCGCCGCCGGATATTCTCAACCGCACGGGCCAGGGCTGGGGGATTTCCGCGTTCTCCCCTGAAGGCCTGGTGCGCAATGGTTTCCGGGCCTTCATCGAAATGTTGCGGGCCAACTTCGCCCACTCCGGTGGCTTGCGCATCGATCACGTCATGGGCTTGCAACGTTTGTGGGTAATCCCCAATGGCTCGCCGCCGGCCGACGGCGCCTACCTGTACTACCCGGTGGACGATCTGCTGCGTTTGCTGACCCTGGAATCCCATCGTCACCAGGCCATCGTCCTCGGCGAAGACCTCGGCACCGTGCAGGATGGCCTGCGGGAAAAACTCATCGCCCGTTCGATACTCGGCATGCGGGTGTTGCTGTTCGAACAGGACAACACGCACTTCAAGCCAATCCTCGACTGGCCGGACAACGCCCTGGCCACCACCAGCACCCATGACCTGCCCACCCTCAACGGCTGGTGGCATGGTCGCGATATAGACTGGAACGCCCGGCTCGGCATGGTCGATGCCAGCGGTGAAATCGAATGGCGCCAGCACCGCGAACGCGAGCGTGAAGGCCTGCGCCGGGCGTTGAGCCAGGACCCGCAGAACTTTCGCGAAGAGTCCCACGAAACCGACCAGGTGCTCGATGCCAGCGTGCGCTTCCTCGGTCATACCCGGGCCCCCTTGGTGCTGCTGCCGCTGGAGGATGCCCTGGGTGTGGAACAACAGGCCAACCTGCCCGGCACCATCGACACCCACCCCAACTGGTCGCGGCGCTTGCCCGGTTACAGTGAAGCCCTGCTCGACGGAGCGGATGCCGCGCGACGCCTGGAATTGCTCGCCTGTGCGCGACTCCAGGCGGCCGAGCGTGATCGATGACCCAGGTGCCGCCCCGTCCACTGCGCGCCACCTTGCGCCTGCAATTTCACAAAGGCTTCACGCTGGAAGATGCGGTGCCACTGGTGCCGTATTTCGCCCGTCTCGGCATCAGCCATGTCTATGCCTCCCCGCTGCTTCGCGCCCGCGCCGGATCGATGCATGGCTACGACGTGGTGGACCCGACCAGGGTCAACCCGGAGCTGGGCGGTGAGGCGGCGCTGCGCAGCCTGGTCAGTGCCTTGCACGAGCACGACATGGGGCTGATCCTCGACGTCGTCTCCAACCACATGGCGGTCGGCGGCAGTGACAATCCCTGGTGGCTGGATTTGCTGGAGTGGGGACGCCTGAGCCCTTACGGCGAGTTTTTCGATATCCAGTGGCACTCTCCCGATCCGTTGATGGAAGGCCAGCTGCTCCTGCCGTTTCTGGGCAGCGACTACGGCGTCGCGTTGCAGGACGGCACCCTGCCCCTGCGGTTCGATGCCTGGCACGGCGCCTTCCATGTCGAGCACTACGACCACCGCTTTCCGATTTGCCCCAGCGATTACGGGGAACTGCTCAGGACCGATGCGCCGCTCGATACGCAACAGGCCGAGCAACTGAAAAGCCTGGCCGATCGCTTCAGCACCCTGAGCTACCAGACCGACGCCCACAGCCTGGCCCTACCGCTGAAAGCGGAACTTCGCGATCTGGTCAGCGATCCGGCCCTTGCCCAGGCCATTGAGCAGCACCTGAACAACTACGACTCACTGACCGACGAAGGCTTCCAGCGCCTGCACAACCTACTGGAGCGCCAGAGCTATCGTCTCGCCAGTTGGCGCACCGCCGCCGATGACATCAACTGGCGGCGCTTCTTCGATATCAATGAACTCGGCGGACTGCGGGTCGAACGTCCCGCCGTGTTCGAAGCCACCCACGCGAAGATCTTCCAACTGGTGGCTGAAGGGCTGATCGACGGGTTGCGCATCGACCACATCGACGGCCTCGCCGACCCGCGAGGTTACTGCCGCAAGCTGCGCCGCCGGGTCGACAGCCTTTCGGCGGGCCGCCACTTGCCCATTTATGTGGAAAAGATCCTCGGCGAAGGCGAAACACTGCATCGCGACTGGTCGGTGGACGGCACCACCGGCTACGAGTTCATGAACCAGTTGTCACTGCTGCAACACGACCCACGGGGTGCGCAGACACTGGCCGAACTCTGGCACCGTCACAGCGAGCGGCCTGCCGACTTCGGCCAGGAAGCCCAACTGGCCCGCCAGCAAATCCTCAGCGGTTCCCTGGCCGGAGATTTCGAAAGCGTTGCCCAGGCCTTGCTGCAAGTGGCCCGGGACAACCTCATGACCCGCGACCTGACCCTCGGCGCCATTCGCCGGGCCTTGCAGGCATTGATCGTGCATTTCCCGGTGTACCGCACCTACATCAGCCCCCTTGGCCGCTCGGCTCAGGACGAGGTGTTTTTCCGCCAGGCCATGGACGGCGCCCGCCAAACCCTCGGCGAAGCGGACTGGCCGGTACTCGACTGCCTGGCCGGCTGGCTCGGCGGTGAACCCTGGCGGCAGCGTCCGGCCGGTCGCGAACGCAAACGCCTCAAGCACGCCTGCGTACGTTTCCAGCAACTGACCTCGCCAGCAGCGGCGAAAGCGGTGGAAGACACCGCGCTCTATCGTTCGGCCGTGCTGCTCTCGCGCAATGACGTTGGCTTCAATACCGAACAGTTCAGCGCACCGCCCGCCGACTTTCATCAGGCCTGCATCGAACGCCTCGAGACCTTCCCGGACAATCTGCTGGCCAGCGCCACCCACGACCACAAACGCGGCGAAGATTCACGGGCGCGGCTGGCGGTACTCAGCGAGCGCAGTAGCTGGCACGCCGACCAGATCGGCCTGTGGCGCGCCCTCGCCCGGCCCTTGCGCAACGACGATCAGATGCCATCGACGGGGGATGAATTGATTCTGTACCAGGCGATCCTCGGCAGTTGGCCGTTGGAGTTGTCTATCGATCATCCGCCGGCCCTCGAGGACTACGCACAACGCCTCTGGCAGTGGCAACACAAGGCCCTGCGCGAAGCCAAATTGCAAAGCAGCTGGAGCGCGCCAAATGACCCTTACGAGCAAGCGACAGAGGACTTCATCCAGCGCCTTTTGCTGAGCCCCGAAGGCGAGCTGTTGCGTACGGCCCTGGCCAAGGCGGCCCGCTCGATTGCCGCCCCCGGAGCACTCAACGGTTTGGCGCAAACCTTGCTGCGCATGACCGTGCCCGGCGTGCCGGACTTGTATCAGGGCAACGATTTCTGGGACTTCAGCCTGGTCGACCCGGACAACCGTCGCCCGGTGGAATACGCCAGCCGTCAGCAGGCATTGCAGCAAACGGTGAACCTGCCGGACTTGTTGCTGAACTGGCGTAACGGGCGCATCAAGCAAGCCTTGATTGCGCGCACCCTGAGCCTGCGCGCCGAACATGCCGAGCTGTTTCGGCGTGGCACCTACCAGGCTCTGGAAGTGGTGGGCAGCGAGGCCCATCGAGTGCTGGGTTTTGTCCGTGAACAGGAGGGAAACCGCGCCATCGTGATTGTGCCGATACGTTGTGCCGAATTGCTGGAAAACGGTGCTGTACCACAGGTCCACGCGCCGCTGTGGGGCGATACCCGGATCAAACTGCCGTTCACCGTCCCTGACGAACATCTGGAGGGACTTTTTTCCGGCATCACAGTCACAAAACACAGGGAGCTGCTGATCAGCGCCGCGCTGGGGGATTTCCCGGTCAATCTCATTTTTCAAACTGCCCACACTTGAGTTCAGTTCAGGAGCATTACGATGAGTACCGACGATAAACGCATCCGCGAATTCGCCTATCAGATCTGGGAATCCGAAGGAAAACCCGAAGGCCAGGAAGCCCGCCATTGGGAGATGGCGTGCAAACTGGCGGAAGCCGAAGCCCTGGCCCCGAAAAAACCGGCCAAGGCAGCCACTAGCAAAACCCCGGTCAGCAAAACGGCCAATGGCAAGGCTGGCGATGCCAAGGTCGCCGCACCAAAAACCAAGGGCAAACCGGCGGCGGCTTCGAAGGTGATCCCGCCGGGGGAAAAGGCCGTCGTGAAAAAGCCCCGGGCGCCGCGAAAACCGCCAGCGGTTTGAATATGTCTTGAGGCCCCTTCGCGGGCAAGTCGGACCGCCGCACCGCCGCTCCCACAGTGTTTGGTGGTGTAACAGCAATCTGTGGCAACTCACAGGTCCCTGTGGGAGCGGGCTTGCCCGCGAAGAGGCCATCACTTCCAGCATTGATGTTGCCTGACACACCGTTTTCGTCGGAACGCCGCCCGGAGCAAGCTGGCTCCTACAGGTTGCCGCCGCTTAAAGGAATACCTATGACCAGTCCAAAGAAAGCCGCCGCGCCAACCCCTCGTGCCGAAACAACACGAATCCGCGAAGGCCTGCCCTTTCCGCTGGGGGCCACCTGGGATGGCCTGGGCGTCAACTTCGCCCTGTTTTCCGCCCACGCCACCAGGGTTGAACTGTGCCTGTTCGACGACGCCGGCGAAGTGGAACTCGAACGCATTGAACTGCCTGAGTACACCGACGAGATCTACCACGGCTACTTGCCCGACGCCCATCCCGGGTTGATCTACGGCTATCGCGTCTACGGTCCGTACGACCCGGCCAACGGCCATCGCTTCAATCCCAACAAACTGCTGATCGACCCCTACGCCAAACAACTGGTCGGCAAACTGAAATGGTCCGAAGCCCTGTTCGGCTACACCATCGGCCACCCCGACGCCGACCTCAGCTTCGATGAACGGGACAGCGCGCCCTTCGTGCCCAAATGCAAGGTTATCGACCCGGCGCACACCTGGGGCCACGATCATCGTGTCAGCGTGCCGTGGGACAAGACGATCATCTACGAAACCCACGTGCGCGGCTTCAGCATGCGTCACCCTGCCGTCCCCGAAAACCTGCGCGGCACCTTTGCCGGGTTGATGGTCGATGATGTGGTGGAGCACATCCGCAAACTCGGCGTGTCGACCGTGGAGCTGCTGCCGATCCACGCTTTCGTCAACGACCAGCATTTGCTGCACAAGGGCATGACCAATTATTGGGGCTACAACAGCATTGCGTTCTTCGCCCCCGACCCGCGTTACCTGGCCAGCGGCAAGATTGCCGAATTCAAGGAAATGGTCGCGCACCTGCACGAAGCCAATCTGGAGGTGATCCTCGACGTGGTCTACAACCACACCGCCGAGGGCAACGAGCAAGGCCCGACCCTATCCATGCGCGGCATCGACAACGCGTCCTACTACCGCCTCAAGCCCGATGACAAGCGCTTCTATATCAACGATTCCGGCACTGGCAACACACTGGACCTGAGCCACCCGTGCGTGCTGCAAATGGTCACCGACTCCCTGCGCTACTGGGCCTCGGAAATGCACGTGGACGGCTTCCGCTTCGACCTGGCGACCATTCTGGGGCGTTATCACGACGGATTCGACGAACGCCACAGCTTCCTCGTGGCCTGCCGCCAGGACCCGGTGCTGCGCCAGGTCAAACTGATCGCCGAACCCTGGGACTGCGGCCCCGGCGGTTATCAGGTCGGCAACTTTCCGCCGGGCTGGGTCGAGTGGAACGACAAGTTTCGCGACACCGTGCGCGCCTTCTGGAAAGGCGACGACGGCCAACTGGCGGACTTTGCCAGCCGCCTGACCGCTTCGGGGGAGATGTTCAATCAACGTGGTCGGCGGCCTTACTCATCGGTCAATTTCGTCACCGCCCATGACGGTTTCACCCTCAACGACCTGGTGTCGTACAACGACAAGCACAACGAGGCCAACGACGAAGACAATCAGGACGGCAGCAACAACAACCTGTCCTGGAACCACGGCGTCGAAGGCCCCACCGACGATCCCGAGATCAATGCGCTGCGCCATCGGCAGATGCGCAATTTCTTCGCCACCCTGCTGCTGGCCCAAGGCACGCCGATGCTGGTGGCCGGCGACGAGTTCGCCCGCACCCAGGACGGCAACAACAATGCGTACTGCCAGGACAGCGAGATCGGCTGGGTCAACTGGGACTTGAGCGAAGACGGCAAGGCCCTGCTCAAGTTCGTCAAACGCCTGATCAAGTTGCGCCTGACCTACCCAGTCCTGCGGCGAGGGCGTTTCCTGGTGGGTAATTACAACGAGGACATCGGCGTCAAGGACGTGACCTGGTTGGCGCCGGACGGCACGCAAATGACCACCAAGCATTGGCACGATGCGCACAATCGTTGCCTGGGCATGCTGCTCGATGGCCGCGCCCAGGAAACCGGCATTCGCCGCAAAGGCATCGACGCGACGTTGATGCTGGTGGTCAACGCGCATCACGACATCGTCAATTTCCGGCTGCCGGAAGTGCCTGACGGCGGTTTCTGGACGTGCATGATCGACACCAACCAGCCATCGATCCACGGCCAGGAACGCTTCGAGTTTGGCCACGAGTACTCGGTCACCGGCCGCTCATTGCTGCTGTTCGAGTTGCAGCATGAGGAAGAAGAGTAAAAAAACCTACAACCAGTTTTGGCCGCAACACCGCAGAGCGGAAAAATCATTCCGGGCAGGTTCGCGACGCGACGAATAGCGTTACATGAGCAATACTCGATTCGCGGCAATCCAGGGTTTGGCTTGTCGCACCGCTATCAACGAGCCCTCACGGGTCTGCCGGGCTTGTCCGATGCACGACTGAAGGCGACGCAGAACAAGGACGTATCCACCATGAAACCCGTTTCCCTGAGCGAAGCCAATCTGCCATCACAGATCTGGAACAGCGCCCCGCAACTGGACAGCATTCCGGTCATCAGTACCCAGTCGCTTGTGCCCATCGGCGCACGCGCAGTGCTCATTGCCCCACACCCCGGCGATGAAGTCGTGACCTGCGGTGGCCTGCTGCAGTTGCTCAGCAATCTCGGCCACCCGCTGCAATTGATCTCGATCACCGACGGCAGCGCCAGCCATCCGGGCTCTCGGCAGTGGTCGGAAAAGCGCCTCAGCGTATTTCGTCCCCAGGAAAGCGTCGAAGCCATCCGCCGGCTCGGTTTGCCAATGCACAGCCTGAAGTGGATTCGTGGCGGGTTTACCGACAACGCGCTGGTGGAGCACGAAGATCAGATCGCCCAATTCATCTCTCGCTACCTGCGCCCCGGTGATGTGGTGTTCAGCACCTGGCGCGAGGACGGCAACGTCGACCACGACACCGTTGGCCGCGCCAGCGCCAGGGCGGCGGCCAATGTAGGGGCAACCTACAACGACGTACCGTTCTGGGCCTGGCACTGGCCGGCACGGGACCGGGAGCTGATTCCCTGGCACCGTGCCCGTAAGGTGCGCCTCGATACCTGGACCGTCGCCCGCAAGAGCCACGCCACCCATGCCTACGCCAGCCAACTGGACGGCGAACCGGCCATCGGCCTCGCGCCGTTGCTGCCCCGGCCGTTGCTGGAGCGTATCCGTTTGCCTTATGAAATCGTGTTGGTATGAAATCATCGATTATCGGTTCGGCTCAGCCCATCGGACTGAACTGACTGCCGTCACATCAGTCGCATACATAAGCAGCCCTGAGTCAGAGGAGTGCAAGTGGCCAGTCATTCAAAACGGCAGGCAGCCGAATCGACACCCTTGAACACGCCCCCGGCGATTCATCGGCTTCGCGTGCTGACGGTTAACACCCATAAGGGTTTTACCGCTCTCAACCGGCGCTTCATCCTTCCTGAATTGCGTGAAGCGGTGCGCAGTACGTCGGCAGACCTGGTGTTTCTGCAAGAAGTCGTCGGCGAGCACGATCGCCACTCCTCCCGCCACAACGATTGGCCACAAACCTCGCAATATGAATTCCTTGCCGACAGTATGTGGAGCGATTTCGCCTATGGGCGCAATGCCGTCTATCCCGACGGTCACCATGGCAATGCCCTGCTGTCGAAATACCCGATCCGCGAGTATCGAAACCTGGATGTTTCCATTACCGGCCCGGAACGCCGCGGCTTGCTGCACTGCGTGCTGGACGTGCCGGGGCATCGCGAAGTGCATGCGATCTGCGTTCACCTCAGCCTGCTGGAAAGTCATCGTCAGCTGCAGTTGCAGTTGCTCTGTCAGCTCCTCGAATCCTTGCCGGATGATGCGCCGGTGATCATTGCCGGCGACTTCAACGACTGGCAGATGCAGGGCAATGCCACCCTTGCCCGCCGCGACTACTTGCACGAAGCCTTCGAACGCCACCTTGGCCGTCCGGCCAAAACCTACCCCGCACGGTTTCCCTTGCTGCGCCTGGACCGCGTCTACCTGCGCAACGCCAGCAGCCACAAACCGCAAATACTGGGAAACAAGCCTTGGACGCACCTGTCTGACCATTTGCCGCTGGCGGTGGAAGTGCATCTCTGAGCCACGGCCATTCATTGCCAGGCGCCAAATGTCGGCGTCGACCGCACCGGCCCCTTCGCGAGCAGGCTCGCTCCCACACGGGTTTTGAGTACGACATCAATCCAATGTAGGAGCGAGCCTGCTCGCGAATAGCAGCGCCGCCGACTTCGGATCAGCCCTGCGGCCTTAACATCAACACCGCCAACGGCGGCAAATTCAGCACCAGCGACAACGCCTGGCCATGGCTCGGCGTTTCCTCGGCAACCGCCCCGCCACTGTTGCCGTAGTTGGAACCGGCATAGATCGACGAATCGCTGTTGAGCACCTCGTTCCACTGCCCGGCAAACGGCACCCCGACGCGATAAGCCTCCCGTGGCACCGGTGTAAAGTTGGCCACCACCAGCACCGGTTCACCATCCTTGCTCCAGCGCAACCACGCATAAACGCTATTGATCGCGTCATCGCCGATCAGCCATTGGAAACCCTGCGGCACATCGTCCTGCTCATGCAGCGCCGGCGCTTCGCGGTACAAGCGGTTCAGGTCGGCCACCAGTTTCTGCACCCCCTTGTGCTCGGGGTATTGCAACAGGTACCAGTCCAGTTGCTGGTCATGGTTCCACTCGCGCCACTGGCCGAATTCGCAGCCCATGAACAACAGCTTCTTGCCCGGATGCGCCCACATGAAACTCAGGTAGGCCCGCAGGTTGGCGAATTTCTGCCAGCGGTCACCGGGCATCTTGTCGATCAGCGAGTGTTTGCCGTGTACCACTTCATCGTGGGAGATCGGCAGGATGAAGCGTTCGGACCACGCATACACCAGGCCGAAGCTCAGCTCGTTGTGGTGATGGGCGCGGTACACCGGGTCCTGCTGGATGTAATGCAGCGAATCGTGCATCCAGCCCATGTTCCATTTGTAGGCAAAGCCCAGGCCGCCCTGTTGCGTACCCTGGCTGACACCCGGCCATGCGGTGGATTCCTCGGCGATCACCAGCGCACCGGGCGCTTCGAGGGCCACCACGTCATTGAGGTGACGCAGGAAGTCGATGGCTTCCAGATTCTCCCGCCCGCCATGGCGGTTCGGCACCCACTCGCCGGCCTTGCGCGAATAGTCGCGGTACAGCATCGAGGCCACCGCATCGACCCGCAGGCCGTCGACATGGAAATGCTTGAGCCAGTGCAGCGCCGACGCCAGCATGTAGCCGTGCACTTCGGTGCGCCCCAGGTTGTAGATCAGCGTGTCCCAGTCCTGGTGGAAACCTTCCTGGGGGTTGCCGTACTCGTACAGCGCCGTGCCGTCGAACTGGGCCAGGCCGTGGGTATCGGTGGGGAAATGCGCCGGCACCCAATCGAGAATCACCCCGAGTTCGGCCTGGTGGCAGGCGTTGATGAACGCGGCGAACTGGTCCGGCGTGCCATAGCGCGCACTCGGCGCGAATTGCGACAGCAACTGATAGCCCCACGAACCGCCGAACGGATGCTCCATGATCGGCATCAGTTCGATGTGGGTGAAGCCCAGGTCTTTGACATAGGGAATCAGCCGCTCGGTCAATTCGGGCCAGGTGTACTGGCGGGCCACTTCACCCAAGTCGTCCAGCTCGCATTGCCACGAGCCGGCGTGCAATTCGTAGATCGACAACGGCGCCGTCACCCGATGGCGGTCACCCCGGGACATCATCCAGTCCTGGTCCTGCCAGTCGATGTTCAAGGGTGAGGCGACTTTCGAGGCGGTGTCCGGTGGCAGGCTGGTGGCCAGCGCCACGGGATCGGCCTTCAACGGCAGGATGCCGTGGGCGCCGAGAATCTCGTATTTGTAGGTGTCCCCGGCTTGCAGGCCCGGGATGAACAATTCCCAGACTCCGGTGGGATGACGCAGGCGCATCGGATGCCGGCGCCCGTCCCAGACGTTGAAATCACCGACCACCGACACTCGCCGGGCATTCGGTGCCCACACCGCGAAACGCACGCCGTCGACGCCGTCCACGGTTTTCAGTTGCGCCCCCAGGCACCCGCTGAGGTCGCGGTGATTGCCTTCGGCAAACAGGTACAAATCCATTTCGCCCAACAACGGGCCGAAGCTGTAAGGGTCTTCTGCGGTTTGCTCACCGCCGGCCCAACGGGTGCGTAGCAGGTACGCTTGTGCACGCTGGAAATGGCCGACGAACAAACCCGGGGTCTCCGTGGCTTCAAGATGACCCAGCTCTTCGCCGGAGTCCCTGGCCAGTACCTGCACACTCAGGGCGCCCGGCAGATACGCGCGAATGAATTGCCCGCCGGCACCATCAGCGTGGGGACCGAGAATGGCGAAAGGATCAATATGCTCGGCGCGCACCAATGCATCGATATCCCGCGCCCTGGGCAGCAGCGCTTCTTTGTGATGACCCTGTTCCTTGTTCGAGACACTCATGACTACTCTCCACCAAGATCGGAAAAGGGTTTAAGCCCACTCAATAATCCATATAAACCGTGCAACGGCACGGGCAACCAGGTGGGGCGATTTTCCGCCTCATAGGCCACTTCATATGCCGCCTTCTCCAGACCGAACAACGCCAACGCGGCATCCTCGCCTTCGGGATCTTGCCATGCATGGGCAAGACTAGCTGCCGCCAGCCGATAAGCGTCGACAAATGCTTGCCGCGCCTCGCTCAAGTAGCGATCGGTGACCCGCAAGCGCGCGGCATCGGCCGTCGCTGTGTTGTCGACGCTTTGCACATTGATCGCCATCGCCGCCGCGTAATCGAAAGAGCGCAGCACGCCGCTCACATCCTTATAGGGGCTGTGTTTGCCCCGTCGTTCATGCAATGGCCGGGCCGGTTCGCCTTCGAAGTCGATCAGGTAGGCATCGCCCTTGATCACCAGCACCTGCCCCAGATGCAGGTCGCCGTGCACACGAATGCGCAAGCCGCCCGCGGTCTTTTTGCCCAACGCTTGTACATGGCCGAGGATGGCTTTCCTGTTGTCCAGTAAACGGCCGACCAGGGTCTGGTCCGCCGGGTTCAGTTGATTCTTATGCTGCTTGAGCAAGTTCAGCGCGTGCTCGATTTGCGCCGCGACGTCCCTGGCCGAGGCCAGCGCCTCTTTCTGCGTGGTGACCTGGGGCAAGAAGTCCGGGTTGACACTCGGCGCCGCCAGCACCCGGTGCATTTCCCCCAGGCGCTGACCGAGCATAGCGGCGAAATCTTTCAGTTCGCCTAGCGCGTTGTAATGTTGTTCTTGCTCGGACACGGCGTCGGCCAGCTCATCGCGAAGCGCCCGTTCGAGGTTGTTCTGGGTCCATTCCCAAGCATCGCCCTGATTGCTCAGATAGCCTTGGGCGATCATCAGCAAATTGTCTTCACCCGCCCCGTCCCGGCGCACCACGGCCCCCAGCAATGGCGAAATATTGCTGAACCCGGCCGCGGTCAGGTACGCGCTCATTTCAAGCTCAGGGTGCACACCGCAGGCGACCTTGCGGATCAGCTTCAGCACCAGGCTGTTGCCGATCACCACCGAGCTGTTGGACTGTTCGGCGGACAGGTAACGTACCGGCGACTCGGCATTGAGGCCGAGTTTTTCCAGCTCCGCGGTGGACTCGAAGCGAATGTCGCCGTCGCTGGAGGCCAATACGGTACCGGCCTGAATGCCCTGCAATACGGCATGCACAAAGGTGTCCAGGCTGAAGGCATCGGTGATCAGGCCGACCTGGCGTCCGCGCCGTACCCGCGACAATGCCAATTGCTGCGGCAACGGAGTACCGACCTGATCCTCCGAGATAAAGCCGAACGGCAACTGATAGCGGCTGCTCTGGCCAGCGCTGGTGACATTGATCTCGCTGAACAACACCGGGTGTTGCGGATCGCCGAACCGCACGCCATAGACCAGATCGACCTGTTCAATGGCGGCGTCCTTGCCGGCGAACCAGCGGCGGTTCTGCAGCCAGTTGGGCAGGATGCTTTGCTCCAGCGTGGTGCGTGACGGCGCTTCAAGCAGTTCTTCCATGCGTTTTTTCAGCACCAGCGTGGTGAAGTCCGGCAGACTCTGTGCGGGCTCCACGTGCCAGCTCGGCATCTGGTTTTCCGCGGCGAGGCCGAACCAGTAGAAGCCGAAAGGCGCCAGCGTCAGGAGGAAATTCAGCTGGCCGATGGGCGGGAACGCGTTACCCCCGAGCATTTCCACCGGCACCATGCCGACGTAGGACGACAGGTCCAGCTCGGCGGCCTGGGCACTGCGCGACACGTTGGCCACGCACAGAATGACTTCGTGCTTGCCGTCCACCCCGGTGAATTCGCGGGTGTAGGCCAGAATCCGCCGATTGCTCGGCGACAGCATCTTCAACGTACCGCGCCCGAAGGCCTTGGATTGCTTGCGCACGGCGAGCAGGCGCCGGGTCCAGTTGAGCAGCGAATGCGGGTCGCCGGCCTGGGTTTCGACGTTGACCGACAGGTAGCCATATTGCGGGTCCATGATCGGCGGCAGCACCAGGCTCGCCGGGTCGGCGCGGGAGAAACCGCCGTTGCGGTCGATGGACCATTGCATCGGCGTACGCACACCGTCGCGGTCGCCGAGGTAGATGTTGTCGCCCATGCCGATCTCATCGCCGTAGTACAGGGTTGGCGTGCCGGGCATGGACAGCAGCAGGCTGTTGAGCAGCTCGACCCGGCGGCGGTCGCGCTCCATCAGCGGCGCCAGACGTCGACGAATCCCCAGGTTGATCCGCGCGCGGCGGTCGGCGGCGTAGTAATTCCATAGGTAGTCGCGTTCCTTGTCGGTGACCATCTCCAGGGTCAGCTCATCGTGGTTGCGCAGGAAGATTGCCCATTGGCAGTTGGCGGGTATATCCGGGGTTTGGCGCAGAATGTCGGTAATCGGGAAGCGATCTTCCTGGGCCAGCGCCATGTACATGCGCGGCATCAACGGGAAGTGAAAGGCCATGTGGCATTCGTCGCCGTTCAGGCCTTTCTTGTCGGTGTCGCCGAAGTACAACTGGGTGTCTTCCGGCCACTGATTGGCCTCGGCCAGCAGCATGCGGTCGGGGTAGTTGGCGTCGATTTCGGCGCGTATCTTTTTCAGGACGTCGTGGGTTTCCGGCAGGTTCTCGTTGTTGGTGCCGTCGCGCTCGATCAGGTAGGGAATAGCGTCCAGGCGCAAGCCGTCGATGCCCATGTCGAGCCAGTAACGCATCACCGACAGCACCGCTTTCATGACCTGCGGGTTATCGAAGTTCAGGTCCGGCTGGTGGGAGTAGAAACGGTGCCAGAAGTATTGGCCGGCGACCGGGTCCCAGGTCCAGTTGGACTTCTCTGTATCGAGGAAAATGATGCGGGTGCCGTCGTATTTCTGATCGTCATCGGACCACACGTAGAAGTCCCGTGCCGCCGATCCGGGTTTGGCCTTGCGCGCCCGCTGGAACCACGGGTGCTGGTCGGATGTGTGGTTGATGACCAGCTCGGTGATCACCCGCAGGCCGCGTTTGTGCGCCTCGGCAATGAAACGCCTGGCATCGGCCATGGTGCCGTAGTCACTGTGTACGCCGCGGTACTCGGCGATGTCATAACCGTCGTCACGCCGTGGCGAGGGATAGAACGGCAATAGCCAGATGGTGTTGACGCCCAGGTCGGCGATGTAGTCGAGCTTGGCGATGAGGCCGGGAAAGTCGCCAATCCCGTCGTTGTTGGAGTCGAAATACGATTTGACGTGAACTTGATAGATCACCGCGTCCTTGTACCAGAGCGGGTCCTTGATGAACGTGGCTGCCTTGGGTTTCTTCGCCATGTGAAACTCCTGGTGAATTCATCTTGGCCACAGGCTGAGAATCCCCTGCGGTGTTCTCAAGAGGCGGTAATTCTCCAAATCCCGAACGGCTGATACGCCGGGTCGATCCGCATGAATTGCTGCTTGCCATGCCAGGTCCAGCGATGGCCATTCATCAAGTCTTCGCCCAGGGTGCTGGCGTAGTCCGGCAAGCCCATTTCCCACAACGGCAACTCGAAGTTCGCCTCCTGCACGTTGTGCGGATCGAGACTGACCGCCACCAGAATGAAATTACCTCCATCGGCGCTGCGCTTGCCGAAGTACAGAATGTTGTCGTTCCAGGCGTTGTAGACCTTCAGGCCCAGATGCGTGTGCAACGCCGGGTTCTGCCGACGGATACGGTTGAGTTGGGCGATCTCGGCAATGATGTTGCCCGGCGCATTGAAGTCCCTGGAGCGGATTTCGTACTTCTCGGAATCGAGGTATTCCTCCTTGCCTGGCACTGGTGCTGACTCGCACAACTCGAAACCTGAGTACATGCCCCACAGGCCCGAGCCCATGGTCGCCAGCACGGCGCGGATGAGAAACCCGGGGCGCCCGGATTCGTGGAGGAACGCCGGGTTGATGTCCGGTGTATTGACGAAAAAATTCGGCCGGTAGCATTCGCGCCACGGCGACTCGTTGAGTTCAGTGAAGTAGGTCGCCAGCTCGGCCTTGGTGTTGCGCCAGGTGAAATAGGTATAGCTCTGGGAATAACCGACTTTGCCAAGGCGCGCCATCATGGCTGGGGTGGTAAAGGCTTCGGCGAGGAAGATCACCTCGGGGTACAACGCCCGTACATCGGCGATCAACCATTGCCAGAACGGCAACGGCTTGGTGTGCGGGTTATCGACGCGAAAGATCTTCACGCCCTCTTCTACCCAGCCGACCACGATGTCCCGCAGTTCCACCCACAGGCTCGGAATCGCCTCAGGGGTATAGAAGTCGACGTTGACGATGTCCTGGTATTTCTTCGGTGGGTTCTCCGCGTATTTGATCGTGCCGTCCGGCCGCCAGTTGAACCAGCCCGGGTGTTGCTTGAGCCATGGATGGTCCTGGGAGCACTGGATGGCAAAATCCAGAGCGATTTCCAGGCCATGGGCCGCGGCGGCCGCCACCAGTCGGCGGAAGTCTTCGCGGGTGCCCAATTGCGAGTGAATCGCCTCGTGCCCGCCCTCCTCGCTGCCAATCGCATAGGGGCTGCCCGGATCATCGGGGCCCGCCGTCAGTGAGTTGTTCGGGCCCTTGCGGTAGCTGCGCCCGATCGGGTGGATCGGCGGGAAATACAGCACGTCGAAGCCCAGGTCATGGATCATCGCCAGCCGCGAATGCACGTCATTGAAGGTGCCGTGGCGGGCCGGACTGTCGGTGATCGAACGCGGGAACAATTCATACCAACTGGCGAACTGCGCCAGCTCGCGCTCCACATCCACCGGGTACTCCGGGCTCAGACTCAGGTAGGCACGATGATCGACTTGGGCCATGAGGTCGGCGCTACGCGGGTGCAAAAACAGTGCAACCTGCTCGGTTTCAAGCAACCCTGACAGTTCATGGTGCAAGGCTGCCAGTTGCTCGCTGAGTTGCCCTTCGCTGCGTTCGGCGGCTTGTTGCACATGAATCCGCCCTTCCTGCAATTCCAGGCTGACGGGCACCGCCGCCGCATGCTTCTTTTCCAGCTCATGGCAAAAACTGGCGAACTGATCGATCCAGGCTTCGATACAGAACAGATAAGGGCCCTGGCTGTCGACACGGAACTGCCCTTGCCAACCGTTGTTGCCCAGGTCGTTCATGCCCGCGCTTTGCCAGACGTCCTGGTCTTCGGCCCGCCAGCGCACACGAACCGCCAGCTTGTCATGCCCGTCGGCGAAGACTTTGGCCGTCACCACCACGTCCTGTCCCACCACGGCCTTGACCGCGAACTGTCCGCCTTCAAGGGTCGGCATGATGTTTTCAATGACGATACGCGGCAGCAACAACGCCTGCGACAGCGGCATGTGCGGGTTGTAGCTCAACTCAGTCGGTTTTTCAGCCGTCATCGAGCCTCTCTCCTTACGCCCCATGGACGCGCTTGTGTCTGGTCGCCACCCCGCCGGGCGATCCGCCCCGGGATGCACTCACTTAGGTTCCGAGCGACAGCCGCCGGGAAAGTTTCATCGACAGTTACCGGAATCAAGTCCTACGCGCTGCGGTCAACCAACCAGTCCACCTACTTAAGCACGACTCACGCCATGTGCCACCGCAGGCTTGAACAATGAACAATCCATTCCCTGCACGACCCAGCCGCCAAGGGAAGAACCGCCAACGACAATGCCTCCGGTGATTGTGAATCCGCAATGAAGACAGTTGATCGTTCCCGCGTCGAAAGCAGGGACGATTATGAAAAATGAATGACTCTTCCCAAGAACGCGTAGTACCGATCCTAAAGCAGCAATCCTGCCCGTCCGACACTTTACGAAACTTACACCCTCCGCCTTATATAGCCATCACTCCGTCAGCCTTGAGCGTGGCCAGCCATGAAAACGATTTTTCCCAGCGTCAACGAATTCGCAGACCGAGCTGGCGCACAGCACCACGCGCTCTACCGTGAACGACCAATCGACGGCTGGCCTTCCTTTGAAAATATTCAACTACGAATTTCTTTGCTTCGAAGCCGAACGCAACCCCTCAAAACAATCAACCAGAAGCTCAATCATCAGGGATCTGGAGAATCATCTGCTGCACGGTGAAATTGACTACAGCCAGCACGAACTCTCGGAAACAAAGAGCAACGAGCCGGAATCAGGCTGTGAAACAACCTCCGCGGACAGGGTGAATACCTGACAGGCAGGCGCGGTGGATGGACGCCGGCATTTGAAAGCCACCGACAGTGGTTCGGTGATTTGACCGGGATTGATCCGCACTTGCCGCCGCTGTTTTGGAAAGGCCCATGGGCCCGGCAGCGGCGGCTGCTTCAAGTTGTCGCAGGCTGAGCAAACACAGCCATCTGATCCGCTTTTTAATGCAATACCTGAGTCTGTTATGCAAACAGATCGCCGCTCATAGTGCTCATGCCTGATGGAGGCTGATGAGCGAAAGACCATGAGCGAGAGAATCCCCGTCCGAACCGTAGAAACATTCGAGCCTTCGCGTCCAAAGATGAAGGTCAAAGCCAGCGACAACCAGATCCACACCCGCAGCTTCACCGGGCTGTTCCGCAACCTGCGCATCAGCGGCGCCGGTTTTCTGTTTGTGCTGTTTTTCGGCACCGTGTGGTTGAACTGGGGCGGCCGCCAGGCGGTGCTCTGGGACCTGTCCGAAAGCAAGTTCCATATCTTCGGCGCGACCTTCTGGCCGCAGGATTTCATCCTGCTCTCGGCGTTGTTGATCATTGCCGCGTTCGGTCTGTTTGCGATCACCGTGTTCGCGGGACGGGTCTGGTGCGGCTACACCTGCCCACAAAGTTCGTGGACCTGGATCTTCATGTGGTGCGAGAAGATCACCGAAGGCGAACGCAACCAGCGGATCAAGTTGCAAGCCGCGCCGTGGGGCCTGAACAAGCTGATGCGTCGCTCGGCCAAGCACACCTTATGGCTGGCCATCAGCCTGATGACCGGCCTGACGTTCGTCGGCTACTTCACGCCGATCCGGCCATTGGCCGAAGAGCTGCTGACCTTCCAGATGAGTGGCGTCAGCCTGTTCTGGGTGCTGTTTTTTACCGGTGCCACGTACATCAATGCCGGTTGGCTGCGTGAAGCGGTGTGCATGCACATGTGCCCCTACGCGCGGTTCCAGAGCGTGATGTTCGACAAGGACACCCTGACCATTTCCTACGACGTGGCCCGAGGCGAAAACCGTGGCCCGCGCAAACGCGAGGTCAAACCCGTCGAGGTCGGTTTGGGCGACTGCATCGATTGCCAACTGTGCGTACAGGTCTGCCCGACCGGCATCGACATTCGCGATGGCCTGCAGATGGAATGCATCGGTTGCGCCGCCTGCATCGACGCCTGCGATTCGATCATGGACAAAATGGGCTACGCCCCAGGATTGATCAGCTACACGTCCGAGCATCAGTTGCAGGGTGGCAAGACACACCTGTTGCGTCCGCGCCTTATCGGCTACACCGCCGTGCTGCTGGTAATGATCGCAGCCCTGGTGATGGCGCTGGTGGAACGGCCGATGGTGTCCCTCGACGTCAGCAAGGACCGGGGCCTGTTCCGCGAGAACAGCCAGGGGCAGATCGAAAACATCTACAGTCTGAAGGTGATCAACAAAACCCAGCAGCGTCAGGACTATCAATTGAGCCTGGTGGATGCCGATGATTTCCAGTTGCAGGGCAGGACCGAATTCAGCCTGGCGCCGGGCGAGATTGTCGATGTGCCGGTGTCGGTGGCGATGCTCACGGAGCGTCCAGCCAGCAGTTCGCAGAGCATCGGTTTCAAGGTGGCCGACAGCGATGAGCCCGGCGTCTACAGCGTAGCGAAGAGCCGGTTTGTTGCGCCGATGAATCGCTGAGCCTTTAAGATGCTGACCTTTGTGAGTTGTGGTCCCCCTCACCACAATTAATCGAACCGACTCCATTGCGGGACACCGATGAAACGCTACGAAAAATTCGCCGACGACATCGCAGAACTGATCCGCTCCGGCGTCCTGGGTCCCGGCCAGCGGGTGCCGTCGGTGCGCTATGCCAGCCAGACCTACGGCGTCAGCCCGTCCACGGTGTTCCAGGCCTACTACCTGCTGGAACGTCGTGGACTGATCCGCGCACGTCCGCGCTCTGGCTATTTCGTCAACGCCCATGCACCCCGACCGTTTTCCGAGCCGGTGATCAGCAATGAGGTCAACGAGTCCACGGAAGTCGACGTCAGCGAACTGGTGTTCTCGGTGCTCGACTCGATCAAGGATCCGAACACCGTGCCCTTCGGCTCGGCGTTCCCCAGCCCGATGCTGTTTCCCCTGCAACGCTTGTCCCGTTCCCTGGCCAGCGCCAGCCGCGAGATGGACCCGCGCATGGTGGTCACCGACATGTCGCCGGGTAACCCGCAACTGCGTCGGCAAATCGCCCTGCGTTACATGGTCGGCGGGCTGATGTTGCCCATGGAAGAGTTGCTGATCACCAACGGTGCCCTGGAGGCCCTCAACCTGTGTCTGCAGGCGGTGACGGAGCCTGGCGATCTGGTGGCCATCGAAGCCCCGGCGTTCTACGCCTGCCTGCAAGTGCTCGAACGCCTGAAACTCAAGGCCGTGGAAATTCCCGTGCACCCGCGAGACGGCATCGACCTCGGCGTGCTCGAACAAACCCTGGAGCGCCATCCGATCAAGGCCTGCTGGTGCATGACCAGTTTCCAGAATCCCATGGGCGCGACCCTGCCCGAGGCCAAGAAACAGCAGCTTGTGGAATTGTTGCGGCGCCATCAGGTGCCGCTGATCGAGGACGATGTCTACGCCGAACTCTATTACGGCCAACAAGCACCGAAACCGGCCAAGGCCTTTGATACCGAAGGCCTGGTGATGCACTGCGGCTCGTTCGCCAAGAGCCTGGCCCCCGGCTACCGCATCGGCTGGGTCGCCGCCGGGCGTTACGCACAGAAAATCGAACGGCTGAAACTCATGACTTCGCTGTGCGCCTCGATGCCGGCCCAGGCCGCCATCGCCGATTACCTGCAACACGGTGGTTACGACCGGCACCTGCGCAAGTTGCGTCACGCGCTGGAAGATCAGCAAAGCGCCATGCTCGCCGCCATCGCCCGGTATTTCCCGGCGCAAACGCGGGTCAGCCAACCGGCGGGCGGGTACTTTCTGTGGCTGGAATTACCGGAGCAGATGGATTCGTTGAAGTTGTTCCAGATGGCATTGGCGCAAGGCATCAGCATTGCACCGGGGCCGATCTTTTCACCGACCCAGCGCTTCAGAAATTGCATTCGGCTGAATTACGGCAGCCCGTGGACCGAGGATTCGGAGAAGGCGATGGAGACGTTGGGGCGGATTGTGCGGTCGTTCTGATGGTTGGATGTTGCCTGCACTATCGCCTTCGCGAGCAAGCCCGCTCCCACAAGGGTTTATTGGTGTACACAATATCTGTGAACACTGGAGATCCACTGTGGGAGCGAGCTTGCTCGCGATGAGGCCAGCGCAAACAACACCTGTCTCAGGAGTTAACGCCCACCACCAAGATCAACAAAAGTCCCGGTCGCATAAGAAGCCTTGTCCGACAGCAACCAGACAATCGCCTCCGCCACTTCATCCGGGCGCCCGCCCCGAGCCATCGGAATCGCCGATTCCAGCTTGCTGACCCGATCCGGATCGCCGCTCAAGGCATGGAAATCGGTATAGATGAAGCCGGGGCGCACGGCGTTGACGCGAATCCCCTCACCCGCCACTTCCTTGGACAGGCCGATGGTGAAGGTGTCCAGCGCGCCTTTGGACGCTGCGTAATCCACGTACTCGTTGGGTGATCCCAAGCGCGAGGCGACCGATGATACGTTGACGATGCTGCCGCCCTGCCCGCCGTGCCTGGGCGACATGCGCAAGATCGCGTGCTTGGCACAGAGGATCGGCGCCAGGACGTTGGTTTTCATGATTTTGAGAATGCGGAACTCGGACATTTCGTCGACCCGGGACTTCTGCCCGACGGTGCCGGCGTTGTTCACCAGTGCGGTGACCCGGCCCAGTTCACTGTCGACCCGATTGAACAGCGCGATGACTTCGTCTTCGATGCTGACATCGGCCCGTACCGCAATGGCTTGCGCACCGAGAGCGCGGACTTGCTCCAGCACGGCGAGTGCAGACTGTTCGTCCGCCTGATAGTTGATGCAGATCCGATAGCCCTGCGCGGCGGCCAACAGAGCGGTGGCGGCACCAATGCCGCGGCTACCGCCGGTGATGACGATGACTTTGTCCATGCGAGCTTTCCCCCAATCAAAGCTTAAGCGGTCGGGGGCAAGAATAACCGCCATTGACGGTTTTTGCATGGCTTCACATCAGCTGTCATGTCATCGACATCTCGAACTCTGTACTGGCTTTCAACTGCTCGACCAATTGCTCCCCGCGATGGATTTCCACCATGAACCCTGCGGCGGGCAGAGGATGCCCCAGCAGGTAACCCTGCAACGAATCGCAGCCGAGTTGAGTCAGGAAGTCCTGCTGCACTCCCGTCTCCACACCTTCGGCGACAATGCGCAGCCCCAGCGCCTGGCCAAGGGCGACGATGGCCGAAACGATGGCCGCGTCGTCGCTGTCGTGCTCCAGGTCCCGGACAAAACCACGGTCGATCTTAAGCTCGTTGGCCGGCAGGCGCTTGAGGTACATCAAACTCGAATAGCCAGTGCCAAAATCGTCGATGGACAGGTCGACGCCCATTTCCGACAGTTCCTGCAGCACCGTCATGCTCGCGTCGGCATCGCTCATGGCGGTGGTTTCGGTGATTTCCAGGGTCAGGCTGTTGGCCGGCAGATGGTGCGTCGCCAGCGCCTTGGCAACGCTCTGGACCAGCCCGGCATGGCAAAACTGAATGGCCGACAGGTTCACCGCGATGCGCCACTCGGTGTAGCCCAGCACGTACCACTCGCGCATCTGGCGGCACGCTTCGTTGAGCACCCACTCGCCGATCGGAATGATCAGTCCGGTCTTTTCCGCCATTTCGATGAATTTATCCGGCAACAGCATCCCTTGCGTCGGGTGCTCCCAGCGCAACAAAGCCTCGGCGCCCACTGGCCGGCCATTGGCGGCGTCGAACTTGGGCTGGTAATGCAGGCTGAATTCCTGCTGTTCCACGGCATTGCGCAGGTCCTGCAGCAATTGCAGCTGTTTGCGGGCGTTGCTGTTCATCGAGGCATCGAAAAAGCTGTAGCCGTTTTTACCCGCGCCTTTGGCGTGATACATCGCCGCGTCGGCGTTCATCAGCAATTCGTGGGCGGACTGCCCGTTACCCGGGTAGAGCGCGATGCCGACGCTGGCGGAAATGTGCAAATCATGTTCGGCAACCCGGAACGCGCGCGCGATCAACCCGACCTGACGGGCCGCGAGGTTCAAGGCGTCGTTCTGTTCGCTCAATTGCACCAGCAACACGAACTCATCGCCGCCGATCCGCGCCAGGGTGTCCTGGCTGCGCAATTCTTCGCGCAGGCGCACGGCCACTTCGCGCAACAGCAGATCACCCATGTGGTGGCCGAAGGCATCGTTGACCGGTTTGAAGCCGTCCAGGTCGATGAACATCAGGGCAAAGCACCCCCCCTGTTCCCGGACCCGCGACATGGCCTGATCGATTCGATCGGCGAGCAACGTCCGGTTCGGCAACCCGGTGAGGGTGTCGTGCAGGGCCAGTTGGGTCAGCTCACGGTTGGCCTCAGTCAGCGACCGGGCCAGGTTCGCGGTACGAGCCTCCAGGCGTGCATCGAGGATCGAGGTCAGCAAGGCGATGCTCAGCACCGCCAACGTGGTGATCAGCACCAGGTTGTCCAGGCCATTGCCGCTCAATCCATTGACCGCTGCGCCACAAAAACTGCCGTCGGCAAAGCGTGCGGCGGCCATCCCGGTGTAGTGCATACCGACGATGGCGATGCCCATGATCACCGCGGCACCGCCACGAATCAGACGGACATAAGGCGTGTGCCGGCGTAGATGGAAAGCGATCCACAATGCCGCGCCCGAAGCACCGACAGCGATCAGCAGCGAGGCGCCGAACAGAGTCGGGTCGTAGTCGATGCCCGGCTGCATGCGCATGGCGGCCATGCCGGTGTAGTGCATCGCGCTGATGCCGGCGCCCATGACCAACGCGCCAAAGGCCAGCTGCCAGGCCGGCAATTGCGGCTGGCTGACCAGCCACAGCGCAAAACCGCTGGAGAGCACGCCGATCAGCAGCGACAACAGGGTGATGGCGCCGTCGTACCCCAGGCCGATCGGCAACTTGAACGCGAGCATGCCGATAAAGTGCATCGACCAGATGCCGATGCCCATGGCAACGGCCCCGCCCGCGGTCCACAAATGCACGGCGCGGCCTTTGGCGGTGGCAATGCGTCCGGTAAGGTCGAGTGCGGTGTATGAGGCAAGAATCGCTACACAGAGCGAAATGATGACCAGGGTGGGGGAATAGCTGCCGATGAGCATGGAGACTTCTCGCGAACGCCCCCCTTATTGGTATTGATTCTCGCTGGGGGGCAAATGCGGCGATTGTACTGATTCCAAATGAGAACGCACTCACAAAATGAGCAAAGGGCCATCAGTCCGATGAAACGCTTGTTTTAAGGTTTTACATTAACTGGCCTCATGGCCTGAAAATGCCGAGCTAAAGCCTTTGTGGGAGTTGTTACACCGCCAATTGTGGCGAGGGGGCTTGCCCCCGCTCGAGCGCGAAGCGGTCGCAAAAAAGGCGACCATGATCATTCTGCAGGAATGTGGGTGCCAGAATTCAGGGCCGCTTCGCGACCCAACGGGGGCAAGCCCCCTCGCCACAAGCAAGCTCCCTCGCCACAGTTGCCGCTGTGTTCCTCTGATCCGGGTTACTGGCTATCACTCACCTCAAGCTGCCCATCCCAGCCACCCCCCAACGCGGCAATCAACTGCACGCTGGCTAATAATCGGCTTTGCAGCAGGTCCAGATTACTGCGCTCATTGCTCAGCGCCGCCGCCTGAGTCACCACCACATCGATGTACGCAATCAAGCCGGCCTTGTACTGGTTCTGGGTCAGGCGCAACGATTCCCGGGCGGCGTCCAGTGCCTGTTGGCGCACAACGGCTTCGTCCTGAAGCACCTTGAGCTGTACCAGGAAGTTTTCCACCTCGCGGAAACCGTCCAGCACGGTCTGGCGGTACCTGGCCACCGTTTCGTCATAGGCCGCTTCACTGCGGTCGACTTCCGCCGAGCGCTGGCCGCCGTCGAACAAGGTCATGGCCAATTGCGGTCCGACCGACCAGAAGCGGTTCGGCAGGCTGATCCAGTTGGAATAGGTGCTGCTGCTGTAGCCGCCGTTCATGTTCAATGTCAGGTCGGGGTAATAGGCGGCCTTGGCCACACCAATGTTGGCGTTGGCGGCCATCACCGAGCGCTCGGCCGAAGCAATGTCCGGGCGACGCTCCAGCAACTGCGAAGGCAGCGCCGGCGGCACTTGCGGCAACTGCGGGATGTCCTGGCTTTCCGCCAGGCTGAACTCAGCCGGCGGCAGGCCGATCAGCACGGCGATGGCGTTCTCGAACTGGGCGCGTTGCCAGATCAGGTCGACCATATCGGCTTCGGTGCCTTTGAGCTGTGTCTGGGCCTGGGCCACTGCGTCCTTGCCCGATACGCCTGCGCGGTACTGGTTCTCGGTCATCTTCAACGAACGCTGATAAGCCTCGACCGTGTCCTGGAGCAAGCGCTTCTGGCCATCGATCACTCGCAGTTGCAGGTAATTCTGCACCAGCTCCGACTGTTGACTCAGGCGCATGGCCGCCAAGTCGGCAAAGCTTGCCTGGGCGTTGGCGGTGTCGGCTTCGAGGCCTCGGCGCAGCTTGCCCCACACGTCCGCTTCCCAACTGACGCCCGCCTGGGCCGAATACGTGTCGCGAATACCGCTGGACGAACTGCTCAGGCTGGAGTTGCTGCTGCCGGTGCCCTGGCTAGAACGGTTCTTGCTGACGTTCAGGTCCACCGTCGGGAAAAACGCCCCCCGTGCGCTGCGCACCAAGGCCTGGGCCTGGCGGTACTGCGCTTCGGACTGGGCGACGGTCTGGTTGGCGCTGTTGAGTTTTTCGATCAGGTCGTTGAGCTGCCGGTCGCCATACAACTCCCACCACGCGCCGCGCGCCAGGGCATCGCTGGGGTTGGCCTGACGCCAGCCCTCTGCCGCCTTGTACTGCGCAGGTTCGGCGGTTTGCGGGCGCTGGTAATCCGGGCCGACGGCGCAGGCACTGAGCATCGCCACGCACAGTGACAGGCTCAACAGGCGCGAGCCTCGGGCCATGAGCAGCGGTGCAGCCAGGTTGAAAAGCGAACGGTCAGTCATAGCGGAGTTTCCAGAGCAGCATCGGTACGCACCCCACGCCATTTATTGAAGCGATGGCGCAGTTTGTCGAGATAGAGGTAAACCACCGGGGTGGTGTAAAGCGTCAGCACCTGGCTGAAGATCAGCCCGCCAATAATGGTCAGGCCCAGCGGCTGGCGCATTTCCGCCCCTTCGGCGCGGCTCAGCAGCAACGGCAAGGCACCGAGGATCGCCGCCAGGGTGGTCATCAGGATAGGTCGCAAACGTTGCAGGCAGGCGCTGCGAATCGATTCCAGCGGGGCCATGCCCTGGTTTCGTTCCAGCTGCAACGCCAGGTCAATCATCAGAATCGCGTTTTTCTTCACCACGCCGATCAGCAGAAACAGTCCCAGCAACGAAATCAGGCTGAATTCGCCGCCCAGCGCATAGATCGACAGCAACGCGCCGACCCCGGCCGACGGCAAGGTCGAGAGAATCGTCAGCGGGTGAATGTAGCTTTCATACAACACACCCAAGACCAGATACACCGCCACCAGCGCCCCCAGAATCATCCACGGCTGACTTTTCTGAGTCGCCGCGAAAGCGTCGGCTGTGCCGGCCATTTTCGCGATCACGTCTTCCGGCAGGCCAACCTTGGCAATCGCCCGCTCGATGGCGGCACCGCCCTGCTCCACGGTCACGCCTTCAGCCATGTCGAAGGCAATGCTTTCCGAAGCAAACTGGCCTTCGTGGCTGACCCGGTCATTTTCCAGGCTGTTTTCGTAATGGGCGATGGTCGACAGCGGGATCCGCGCGCCGTCAGCGGTGATCACCTGGACCTGCTTGAGGGTGATCGGGTCCTGGGCGTACTTCGGATTGACCTCCATCACCACCTGATACTGGTTGAGGCTGTCGTAGATGGTCGATATCTGCCGCTGGCTGTAGGCGTTGTTCAGCACCGCCGTGACCATGTCCATGTCGACCCCCAGGCGCTTGGCCTGGTCACGGTCGACGATCAGGGTCACTTGCCGGGCGCCGCGGCCTTCCCGCGCATCGATCGCCGTCAGCTCCGGCAAGGCCTTGAGCGCGGTGACGACTTTCGGATACCACTCGCGCAATGCCCCCAGATCCCCGCTCTGCAGGATGTACGAGTACTGCGAGGTGGTCTGCTCACGACCGCCACCAAATTGCAGGTCCTGGTCCGCCATGAGCATCAGTTGTGCCCCGGGCACCTTGGGCATTTCCTTGCGCAGTCGTTCGATGACTTTCTGCGCGGAAATGCTCCGTTCCTTGATCGGCTTGAGGCGCACCAGCATGAAGGCGTTGTTGGTGCCGTTGTTGCCGCCAATGAACCCGGCGACGCTTTCTACCGCTTCATCCTTCAACACAGCCCGGCGGAAAATCTCCATCTTCGGCTGCATCACACTGAAGGACAGGCCGTCGTCACCGCGCACGAAACCGATCAGCTGACCGGTATCCTGCTGCGGTAAAAATGTTTTAGGAACAATCACATATAGCGCAATGTTAACGCCAATTGTCACGAACAGACTGAGCAGGGTCAGGCGCTTGTGACGCAGCACCCAGTCGAGACTGGTGGCGTATTTGCCGACCATCCAGTCGTTGGTCCGCCGACTCCAGCGTTGCAGGCGGTTCTCCTGCCCCGGCGTGTGCGGCTTGAGCCAGCGGGCGCAGAGCATCGGGGTCAGAGTCAACGACACTACCAGCGAGACCACGATGGCTGCCGCCAGGGTGATGGAGAATTCGCGGAACAGGCTTTCAATGATCCCGCCCATGAACAGGATCGACAGGAACACCGCCACCAGCGATACGTTCATCGACAGCAAGGTAAAACCGACTTCCTGGGCACCCAGGTACGCGGCACGCATCGGCCGCACGCCTTCGTCGATGTGCCGGGAAATGTTCTCCAGCACCACAATGGCATCGTCCACCACCAGCCCGGTGGCCAGGATCAGCGCCATCAGCGACAGGTTGTTCAGCGAAAAGCCGTAGAGGTACATCACGGCAAAGGTGCCGACCAGCGACACCGGCACCGCCAGGGTCGGGATCAGCGAAGCGCGGAAGTTACCGAGGAACAGGAACACCACCAGGATCACCAGCGCCACGGCGATCAGCAAGGTCATTTCCGCTTCGTGCAACGTGGCCTTGATCACCGGCGAGCGGTCCATGGCCAGGTTCAGCTTGACGCTGGCCGGCAGCACCGCCTGCAACGCCGGCAACTGGGCCTTGATCTCGTTGACCGTCTCGATGATGTTGGCGCCGGCCTGCCGGTTGATCACCAGCAGTACCGCCGCGTCGTCGTTGAAGAAACCGCTGTTGTAGCGGTCCTCGACGCCATCGCTGACCTTGGCCACATCCTTCAGGCGCAGGGCCGCGCCGCCGTTGTAGTGGATGATCAGCGACTCGTAGTCCTTGGCTTTTTCCAGCTGGTCGTTGGCCTGGACCTGCCACAGCCGCTGATCGTCTTCCACCGAGCCCTTGGGCCGGCGCACGTTGGCATTGGCGATGGTGTTGCGCACATCGTCCAGGGCCACGCCGTACTGGTTCAGCGACTGCGGTTCGAGCTCGATACGTACCGCCGGCAGCGAGCTGCCGCCGATCTGCACCTCGCCAACGCCCTGCACCTGGGACAGGCTCTGGGACAGAATCGTCGAGGCCAGGTCATAGAGCTGGCCTTTTTCCAGCACATCGGACGTCAGCGACAGCACCATGATCGGCGCCTGGGACGGGTTGACCTTCTTGTAGGTCGGCATGCTGCGCATCCCGCTGGGCAGCAGGGTGCGCGAGGCGTTGATGGCCGCCTGCACTTCCCGCGCCGCGCCGTTGATGTCGCGGTCCAGGTCGAATTGCAGGATTACCCGGGTCGAGCCCTGGCTGGAGCGGCTGCTCATGGTGTTGACCCCGGCAATGCTGCCGAAGGAACGCTCCAGAGGCGTGGCCACGGTCGACGCCATCACCTCGGGGCTGGCCCCGGGCAGGCTGGCCTGGACCACGATCACCGGAAAGTCCATTTGCGGCAGCGGCGACACCGGCAGCAAACCGAAGCTGACGCCGCCCAGCAGCATGATCGCCAGGCTCAGCAGCATGGTCGCGACCGGGCGCTTGATGAAAGGTCCGGAAAGGTTCATGGCTGCTCTACCGCTTCCACGGACTCAGGCTTGCGCCCCCAGCGCCGACCGAGACGGTCGAAATACAGGTAAATCACAGGCGTAGTGAACAGGGTCAGAATCTGGCTCAGCAACAGGCCGCCAACCATCACCAGACCCAGCGGCTGGCGCAGCTCTGCGCCGGAACCGGTGGCCAGCATCAACGGCACGGCACCGAACAGCGCGGCCAGAGTGGTCATCAGGATTGGCCGGAAACGCAGCAAGGCGGCCTGATAGATCGCCGTTTGCGGGTCCATGCCCTGGTTGCGCTCGGCATCGAGGGCGAAGTCGATCATCATGATCGCGTTCTTCTTCACGATGCCGATCAGCAGAATGATGCCGATGATCGCGATCATGCCCAGGTCGTTGCCGCTGAGGATCAACGCCAGCAAGGCGCCCACCGCCGCCGACGGCAGGGTCGAGAGAATGGTGATCGGGTGGATGTAGCTCTCGTAGAGCACGCCCAGCACGATGTACATGGTCACCACCGCCGCCAGAATCAGCAGCAAGGTGCTCGACAGCGAGGCCTGAAAAGCCTCCGCCGCGCCCTGGAACTGGGTCTGCACGCCAATCGGCATGCCGATGTCCTTCTGCACTTGGTCGATGATCTCGACCGCATGCCCCAGCGCCACGCCGGGCGCCAGGTTGAAGGACATCATCACTGCCGGGAACTGACCGATATGGGTGATGGCCAGTTGCGCCTGGCGCTCTTCGATGCGCGCCAGGCTGGACAGGCGCACCTGCCCGCCATCGGTGGTCTTGACGTGAATCTGCTCCAGCGCCTGCGGGCCGATCTTCTCGCCGGACTGCGATTGCAGCACCACGCGGTACTGGCTTGCCTGGGTGTAGATCGTGGAAATCTGCCGCTGACCGAAGGCGTCGTACAGCGCATCGGTGATGTTCGACACCGATACACCGACCCGTGATGCCGCATCGCGGTCGATCACCAGGTAGACCTGCAAGCCCTTGTCCTGCAAATCGCTGGCGACGTCGGTCAATTCCGGCCGGTCGGCCAGGGCCTCCACCAGACGCCCGCTCCACAGGCTGAGCAACTCCGAATCCGGTGACGACATGCTGAACTGGTACTGCGTGCGGCTGACCCGGTCTTCGATGGTCAGGTCCTGCACCGGCTGCATGAACAGGCGGATGCCGACCAGTTTGTCCAGTTCCGGTTGCAAGCGGGCAATCACTTGCGTGGCGCTCAGGTCGCGGTCTTGGTGCGACTTGAGGTTGATCAACAACCGACCGCTGTTGAGGGTCGAGTTATCGCCATCCACGCCAATGTAGGAAGACAGGCTCTCGACCGCCGGGTCGGCCAGGATGACCTTGGCCAGTTCCTGCTGGCGCTCGCTCATGGCGGCGAAGGAAATCGATTGCGGCGCTTCGGAAATGCCCTGGATGACGCCGGTGTCCTGCACTGGGAAGAAGCCCTTGGGCACCACCATGTACAGGAATACCGTCAGCGCCAAAGTGCCAATGGCCACCATCAGGGTCAGCGGCTGGTGCTTGAGCACCCACTGCAATTTGCGTCCGTAGGCGGCGATCATCCAGTCGATGAATGCGCCGCTGGCACGGTAGAAGCGACCCTGCTCTGCTTCCTTGGGTTCGCGCTTGAGCAACCGCGCGCACATCATCGGCGTCAGGGTCAGGGAAACGACAAGGGAAATCAGGATCGCCACTGCCAGAGTGATGGCGAACTCGCGGAACAACCGCCCGACCACGTCCGCCATGAACAGCAGCGGAATCAGCACGGCGATCAGCGACAATGTCAGGGAGATCAGGGTGAAACCGATCTGTTTGGCGCCTTTGAGCGCGGCGTTCAGCGGGCTGTCGCCTTCTTCGATGAATCGGGAAATGTTCTCCAGCATGACGATCGCATCGTCCACCACGAAACCGGTGGCGATGGTCAGGGCCATCAGGGTCAGGTTGTTGACCGAGAAGCCTGCCAGGTACATCACGCCGAACGTACCGATCAGCGACAGCGGCACGGCCACCGACGGAATGATCGTGGCACTGGCGCGACGCAGGAACAGGAAGGTGACCATGACCACCAGGGCGATCGCGATCAGCAATTCATGCTGCACGTCCTTGACCGAGGCGCGGATGGTCTGGGTGCGGTCGGTCAGCACTATCACGTCGAGGCCGGCCGGCAGGTTGTCGGTGATGCTCGGCAGCAGGGCCTTGATCCGGTCCACTACCTCGATCACGTTGGCGCCGGGCTGACGCTGGATGTTCAGCAGCACGGCCTGGTTCTCGTTGGCCCACGCAGCCAGTCGCTCATTCTCGGCGCCGTCGACGATTTCCGCCACGTCCTTGAGTCGCAGCGGTGCGCCATTGGCGTAGGCCAGGATCAGGTTGGCGTAGTCCTTGGGCGACGTCAGTTGATCGTTTGCATCGAGCATCGAGACCCGGGTCGGGCCGTCGAAGTTGCCCTTGGGCTGGTTGACGTTGGAGGCGCCGATCAGGGTGCGCACATCCGACAGGTTCAGGCCATTGGCGGCCAGGGCCTCGGGGTTGACCTTGATCCGCACGGCCTGACGCTGGCCGCCGGCAATGCTGACCATGCCGACGCCGCTGATCTGGGCGATTTTCTGCGCCATGCGCGTATCGACCAGATCGTTGAGCTTGGGCAGCAGCATGGTCTTGGAGGTGATGGCCAAGGTCAGCACCGGCGTATCGGCCGGGTTGACCTTGTTGTACACCGGCGGTGCCGGCAGGTCCTTGGGCAACAGGTTGGTCGCGGCGTTGATCGCTGCCTGCACTTGTTGCTCAGCCACGTCCATGTTGATGTCGAGGCTGAAACGCAGGGTCAGCACCGACGCCCCGCCGGAACTGGTAGAGGCCATTTGCGTCAGGCCGGGCATTTGCCCGAATTGCCGCTCAAGCGGCGCGGTCACCGCGCTGGTCATGACATCCGGGCTGGCGCCGGGGTACAGGGTCATGACGCGAATGGTCGGGTAATCGACCTGGGGCAATGCCGACACCGGCAGCAGCCGATAGGCGATGACGCCGGCCAGGATAATGGCCAGCATGCTCAGCGTGGTGGCTACCGGGCGAAGGATGAACAGCCGCGAGAGATTCATGCGCCGCCCTTTTTCGCCTTGTCGGTGGTCGCAGGCTCAGCCGCATTGACCGCCGACTTGCCTTGCAGGTGTTCGGTTGGCGTGGTCGGCACGTCCTGGCTGTCATTGACCACCTCCACGTCGCTGCCTTCCTTCAGGCGGTCAGTGCCTTCCAGCACGACCCGGTCGCCCGCCGACAGGCCTTCTGTGATCACTGTGTTCACGCCGTCACTGGCGCCGACTTTCAACTGACGGATCTTGACTTTCTTGTCACCGTCCAGGGCATAGGCGAACGTGCCATTGGTGCCGAACTGGATTGCGGCAGAGGGCGCCAGTACGATGTCTTTGAGGGTGTCGGCCAGCAGGCGCACGTTGACGAACTGGTTGGGGAACAGCAACTGATCGCGGTTCTCGAAACGGGCCTTGAATTTCAGGGTGCCGGTGGTGACGTCGATCTGGTTGTCCAGGCTCTGCAATACGCCAGTGGCTTGCAGTTTGGTATCACCGCGATCCCAGGCTTCAGCCGACAGTTTGGCGCCGCTGCGATAACGGGTCAGCACCGTGTCGAGGCTGTTTTCCGGGAGGGTGAAGGCCACGCTGATCGGTTGGGTCTGGGTGATGATCGCCAATGCGGTAGTGTCGTTGGCCGCGACCAGGTTGCCGACGTCCAGTTGACGCAGGCCGACGCGTCCGGTGATCGGTGCGCGGATCCGGGTGAATTCGAGGTTAAGTTTGGCGTCGTTGACCGCCGCCTGATTGGTCTTGACCGTGCCCTGGAATTGACCGACCAGCGCTTCGGCGGTGTCCAGGGTCTGCTTGGCAATACTGTCTTCACGGTACAGACCGCGATAGCGCTCGACGTCGACCTGGGCATTTTTCAGCTGCGCCTGATTCTGCAGCAAGGTGCCCTCGGCCTGAAGCAAGGCATTCTGGTACGGGCGCGGGTCGATTTCGGCCAGCAGGTCGCCGGCCTTGACCATCTGCCCTTCTTCGAAATAGATCTTGACCAGCTCACCGCCGACGCGACTGCGGACATTGATGGTGTTCAGCGCCGTGACCGTGCCCAGCGCCTTGAAATACAGCGGGAAATCCCCCTTGACCGCGGGCGCCACTCGCACCGGTACCGGCCCGGACGCGCCACCGAATCCAGGGCGCATCCCGCCTGACCTGCCGGTATGCCCGGCGACGGCTTTCTGCCCCGTAGCCTCTTTGGGTGCAGCGCTGCCGGGCCAGAATTTCCAGCACAGGCCAGCGATGACCAACAGGACAAGCAGGCCGAACAGCCAGCGACGAGGACTACGGGAAGCGGAGGATTGCATTGAGTGATCAACCATTGGGCGCGTGGGCTTTTTTACATGAGGCTGAACGATAAGCACTGGCGGGTTTTAAGCAAAGCGCCTTTACCGGCAATTTACCTTCGGCTTACGTAACAGGAGTTTTGTGTAAGACACTGAAGCACAAATGAAAACGGCCTGGACAGAGCCAGGCCGTTAACAATTGTAATGGAGCTAACTTACTTGAGAACGGCAAGTGCCGCTTCGTAGTTCGGCTCGTCAGCGATTTCACCAACCAGTTCGCTGTGCAGCACGTTGTCGTTTTCGTCCAGAACCACCACGGCACGGGCAGTCAGGCCTTTGAGCGGGCCGTCGGCAATGGCAACGCCGTAGTTCTGGATGAACTCGGCGCCACGCAGGGTCGACAGGTTCTGTACGTTTTCCAGACCTTCGGCGCCGCAGAAACGGGCTTGGGCGAATGGCAGGTCAGCGGAGATGCACAGAACAACGGTGTTGGCCACGTCGCTGGCCTGGGCGTTGAACTTGCGCACCGAGGTAGCGCAGGTCGGGGTATCAACGCTTGGGAAGATGTTCAGCACTTTGCGCTTGCCGGCAAAGTCTTTCAGGGTGACGTCGGACAGATTGCCGGCAACCAGAGAAAAGGCTGGTGCCTTGGAACCGGCTTGTGGCAGTTGGCCGTTGACTTGAACCGGGTTGCCTTTAAGGGTGACTTGAGCCATGAACGGAGTCCTTCTGAACGTTGTGGTGGAGAATTTTGACGAGGCCGAAGTTAACCATGAAATTGTCCTACGACCTATGGCCAAACATAAATTGTCATGTAACAGGGCACAAAACTGGATACAACCTACAAATTTGTGGGAGCGAGCCTGCTCGCGAAAGCGAAATATCATTCAACATCGCCAGTGTCTGATCTGACGCCATCGCGAGCAGGCTCGCTCCTACAGGGTTCGTGTGTGAGCCGAACAAGTCGTCAAAAGTACAGAGTACGCCCTCACCCGCCGCTAGCCGATGTTCATGACGAAAGGCACGCGACACGCCATCGACGAAAACTTTTGTTAACACTCTGTCGAATTGCTCCACCGTCGTTCGACTATAAATCGAGCCACTCAACTGCAACGGAGACGAGACCATGCGATTCATGATCATCATCAAGGCCAGCCAGGATTCCGAAGCCGGCGTCATGCCCAGCCAGGAACTGTTGACGGCCATGGGCAACTACAACGAAGAACTGGTCAAGGCCGGTATCATGCTCGCGGGCGAAGGCTTGCACCCGAGCAGCAAAGGCGCACGGGTAAAGTTTTCCGGTGACAGACACACGGTGATCGACGGCCCCTTCATCGAAACCAAGGAGCTGATCGCCGGTTTCTGGTTGTGGAAAGTGAAGTCCAAGGAAGAAGCCATCGAATGGGTCAAACGCTGCCCCAACCCGATGCCGGGCACCGAGGCCGAGATCGAGATTCGTCAGGTGTTTGAAGCCGAAGATTTTGGTGCCGAGTTCACGCCGGAACTGCGCGAGCAGGAAGAGCGGGTTTGGGAGCAAGCGAAGAAGAACTGAGGTTGACTGAACCGGCTATCGCTTCAGTTTCCTGTGGGAGCGAACCTGCTCGCGAAGTGGTCGTCACATTCAACACCAATATTGACTGACAGACCGCCTTCGCGAGCAGGCTCGCTCCTACATTGGCTAGATGACCACTTAACTTATTCGGGCAAGCCCTTGATCCGTATTAACTTTTTAGTACACGAAATTAACGAGAAACCGCACACAAAACCAAAGAATTAATCCATTCAACTGGATAACCCGTGGTTAACTGCTAACTTAATCCGACGAGTCCTACAGGCTTGATCGGAAAGGGATTACGCAGTTATGGCTGAACATAAGGGGCCGCAGGCCCAGTCAGCCACCAGGGAACCGGGGGATTAATGTCTAAGAATTTGGGGAAGTACGCCTTTGTCTGGGTGACTTCACTCGCGCCTGCTTTTTGTGCTCACGCGGATAACGCCGAGACGGCCAACAAAAGCAACAACCCGCTGAACCTGGCACCAGGTGTCAACCTGCAGGATTACTACACCCCCAAGCTGTTCGATACCAACGCTCACACCAACGATGCGCTGCTGCGCGGCGCCCTTCCGATGGCAGCCAATGACGTCATAGGCGTCCCGCAGTTGCTGCGCGTCACGCTCCCCGTCAGCACTCGTCCCGATCCGCATAACGGCTACAGCACCGGCATCGGCGACCTCAACGTGTTTGATATTTTCCTGCTCAAGACTGAAGGCGTGCAGTTGGGCGTCGGCCCGCAAATCACTGCGCCGACCGCCGAGCAGGATGAGTTGGGAACCGGCAAATGGCAGGCCGGACTGTCCGCCATCGCCATCGACTCCTCACCGCGTGGGCTGCTTGGCGCACTGGTGCAGTACCAGAGTTCGTTCGCCGGTGATCACGACCGCCCTCACGTGGAATCCGCCACCTTCCAGCCGTTCATCATCCACAACCTGGAAAAAGGCTGGTACCTGCGTTCCACAGGCACCTGGACGTTCGACCTGAAGAACAACACCCATTACATCCCACTCGGTTTGGGTGGCGGCAAAGCCTGGAAATCCGGGTCCAATATCCTCAACGCCTTTATCGAGCCGCAGTGGACCGTCGACCGCAAAGGCGACGGCTTGCCACAGTTCACGCTGTACGCCGGGATCAACGTCACCTTCGGTAAATAAGGACTTATATATGCACGGTGCAATTCGCACTGCCGGTTTCAGCCTGTTGGCCCTGTTCGCCAGTTGCGGCGTGGGCGCCCAGGAACTTGATACCCGCATCGGCAAAATTGCCATGGACGGCGAACTGCCGGCCCATGAGTCGATTGCCAGGCTTTATGCCGAACTGGACTTCCAGCAGGCCACACAGAGTTATCTGTGGGCCTTGCCACTGGTGTCCTATGCGCAATGGCAGGAAGAGTTTCGCGACAAACTGGGCGCCCACAGCGGCGACCTGATGGTGCTCAACAGTTACGAAGACAAGCTTGGGGTGATCACGGCCAACGCCACCACGCCGTACATCCTCGGGTTTGTCGATCTCAACGAAACCGGGCCGCTGGTGATTGAACTACCACCTGGCCCGACTGCCGGTGGCGTAGGCGATTTCTGGCAGCGGGCGATCATCGACATGGGCCAGACCGGTCCGGACAAAGGCAAGGGCGGCAAGTACCTGGTATTGCCACCGGGTGCCGAGCTGCCGGCGGATGCCCATAAATACTACCTGGCCAAATCCGAAACCATGAACGTGCTGGTGGGCTTTCGCGTGCTGGACCCAGACCCGGCCAAGGGCAAGGCGCTGGTCGAGCAGTTCAAGATGTACCCGTATGCGAAGCGAGCGGAACCTGCCAAAACCAGACTGCTGTCTCCCGGTGGTAAAGCCTGGTCCGGCACCCAGCCTCGTGGCCTGGCGTACTGGGAGCGTTTGCACCAGATCATCCAGAAAGAACCGGTCAATGAACGCGACCGTTTCTACATGGCCATGCTGGCCAGCCTGGGCATCGAGAAGGACAAGCCTTTCAACCCCAACGACAAGCAACGCGCGGCCCTGGAACAGGGTGCGCAGGTCGGTGAACTGATCGCCAAGGCCAACACCTTCGCCAAGCGTTTCCCCAATGCCCGATTCTGGCCGGACCGGCAATGGGACAGCGTGCTGAACATCGCCGATCCGTCCCAGCGCGTGGCCTATTACGACCAGTTGTGGGAACGCAGCGCCTGGTTCTACGAGGCGGTGACCAACACCAAAGGCATGGTCTCGAAAACCCCGGGGCTGGGCCAGACCTACCTCGGCGCCTACACCGACAACAAGGGCAACTGGCTCGACGGCGGCAAAAGCTATCGCCTGCACGTCGGCGCCAACCCGCCTGCCAGGCAGTTCTGGTCGATGACCGTATACGACATCGACAGCCGCTGCCTGATCGATAACCCGCAGCGCAAGGCCGACCTGTCATCCCGTCAGGACTTGAAGAAAAACGCCGACGGCTCGGTGGACCTGTACTTCGGCCCGACCGCGCCAAAAGGTTTCGAAGACAACTGGGTGCAAACCCTGCCGGGCAAACACTGGTTCAGCTATTTCCGCCTGTATGCGCCGACAGAAGCCTATTTCGACAAGAGCTGGAAACTCGACGACATCACGGCTGTGCAATGACGCCGGAAGTTCAATAAGGGATGTATATGAATCACCGCATTTTGTTCACCGGCCTTGCACTGACCCTCAGCACCAGCGCCTGGGCCGACTTCACCGCCACCCCGGAGGAAGCCCGGGCCATCGCCAGGGAAGCCTACCTGTACGGCTTTCCGGTAGTAGAGATGTACAAGACGCTCTATACCCAGGCCGTGGACAAGAAGAGCCCGAACTTCAAGGCGCCGTTCAACCAGATCGGCAACACCGCCAAGGCCTTCACCGCCAGGGACACTGCGTTTGTCACGCCGAACGCCGACACGCCCTACTCCTTCGTCTGGATGGATTTGCGCGCCGAGCCACTGGTACTGACCCTGCCGCCCATCGAAGAGCATCGTTACTACTCGGTGCAACTGATCGATGCCTATACGCAGAACTTTGCCTACCTGGGCACCCGCAGCACCGGCAACAACGGCGGGCATTTCATGATCGCCGGGCCCAACTGGCAGGGCCAGCAACCGCTGAACATCGACCGCTTGCTGCGCAGTGAAAGCAACATCGCCTACGCGCTGTATCGCACACAACTGTTCGATGAGAAAGATCTGGCCAAGGTCAAGCAGATCCAGAAGGGCTACAAGGTTGAACCCCTGAGTCATTACGACAAACATAAGGCGCCGACGGCCGCACCGAAGATCGACTGGCCAAAACCCACGCCGACCATGAGCGAAACCCCGGACCTGTTCCGCTACCTGAATTTCATGCTGGCGTTCGCCCCGGCCCAGGACGTGGAAAAGGAACTGTTGGCACGCTTCGCCAAGATCGGTATCGAGGCAGGCAAGCCTTTCAACGTGAATACACTCAGCGCCGAGCAGCGCAAGGCGCTTGAAGACGGCATCAGCGACGCCAAGGCCGGGTTTGCCGAGTTCAAGAAAACCAAAGTCGATACCCACGAGGTCACCAGCGGTGATTTCTTCGGCACCCGCGATCACCTCAAGGGCAACTACCTGTACCGCTATGCCGGCGCCAACATGGGGATCTTCGGCAATTCCGCCGAAGAGGCGAACTACATCGGTTATTTCGTCGACAAGGACGGCAAACCGGTCGATGCCTCGAAAAATGACTACACCCTGCATTTCGACAAGGGTGCCCTGCCCCCGGCCGATGCGTTCTGGTCCCTGACCATGTACGACGGCAAGAACAAACTGCTGGTGGCCAACCCGCTCAATCGCTACCTGATCAACTCGCGCATGCTGCCTGACCTCAAACTCGATGCCGATGGCGGCCTGACGCTGTACGTGCAGCACAAGGCGCCGGCCAAAGACCTGCAAAGCAATTGGCTGCCGGCACCGAACGGACCGTTCTACGGGATATTGCGCCTGTATTTGCCAAAACCGGAAGTCAGCAACGGCGAATGGAAAATGCCGCTGTTGAACCCCGTCACTCAAAAACAATAAGTGGAGTCAGTCATGATCAGGCCTTTCGTAGTGCGCCCCCTGTTATTGGCGCTGTGCATGGTCAGCGGCAGCCCGTTGGTACTGGCGGCTGAAGGTGGTGTCGGACGGCCGATTACCGGCCAGCAAGTGTTCTCCAATGCCGGGGTCGTGCCGCCGGAGCCCGGCTGGGTCATGTCCCTGACCAGCATCTGGTACGACGGCGATCTCAAGGGCAACGCCCAAATTCCGTTGGTGGGTGCCGCCAGTACCGCGCTGGACATGAAGGTTTCTTACACCATGGCCAACTTCACCCATGTCTGGGACACCGGCAAGGGTCGCTGGAACTATGCATCGGCCGTCGGCGTTCCGGTGCAGTACACCGACATCTCGGCCAACATCACCGGGCCCCGCGGCCGAACGCTGGGCTCCTCGGACACCGGCACCCAGTTCGCCGACATGCTGGTGACACCGATTGCCGCCGGCTATCACTTCGACGAACTCAACCACATTGCGTTCTCGCTGCCGATCTACGTGCCCACCGGCGCCTACAACGACGATCGCCTGGCCAACCCCGGGCAGAACAACTACACCTTCATGCCGACCGTGGCCTTCACTCATCTGGACGGCAAGGGCGGCGAATTCACGCTGTCGAGCGGCCTGGAGTTCTACACCGAGAACGACGCCACCGATTATCGCAACGGCAACATCTACACCCTCGATGCGTTGTGGACCCACGGCTTTGGCAACGGTTGGAACGCCGGTATCGCCGCCGGTTACATCCAGCAGATCACCGATGACTCGGGGTCCGGCGCCGACAGCGGCTTCCGCGGACGTTCCGTGGGTGCCGGCCCGACAGTGGGCTGGACCGGCAAGTTCGCCGACGCCCAGGCCAACTTCAATGCGCGCTGGGTGCCGGAGTTCGACACCAAGAACCGCCCTGAAGGTAATGGCATCAGCGTCAACATGACCCTGGCGTTTTTCTAGGAGACCCCATGAGCACACTCGACGACCTCAATGCCCTGCAAGCCAGCATCGCCGAAGCGGTGCTCGGCCAGGACCAGGTGATCCGGCAGATGCTCGTCGGTTTGCTGGCCAACGGGCATTTGCTCCTCGAAAGCCTGCCCGGCCTGGCCAAGACTCGCACGGTCAAGTCACTGGCCAGACACCTGGACGCGAAGATGAGCCGCATTCAGTTCACCCCGGACTTGCTGCCGTCGGACATTACCGGCGCCGAGGTGCTGCATCAGGTCGAAGGCAAGAACGAAATCCGCTTCCAGCCAGGTCCCCTGTTCGGCAACCTGATCCTCGCCGACGAAATCAACCGTGCGCCGGCCAAGGTCCAGGCGGCGTTGCTCGAAGCCATGGAAGAGCGCCAGATCACCGTGGCCGGCAACAGCCATGCGCTGCCGGACCTGTTCATCGTGGTCGCTACCCAGAACCCGATCGAACAGGAAGGCACCTATCCGCTGCCGGAAGCGCAGATGGACCGCTTCCTGATGAAAGTGCTGCTCGATTACCCGAGCGCGGAAAACGAAAGCCAGGTGCTGCGTCTGCTGCGCGAAGAAGAACAGGCCCTCGGCGCCAAGACCGCTGCCGTGCAGGGCTTCTCCCTGTCTCAGGACGTGGTGTTCGCCGCGCGCCGTGAAGTCAGTGCCGTGCACGTCTCCCCGGCCATCGACCGCTACCTGATCGACCTGATCAACGCCACTCGCCACCCGGCCGATTACGACGCCGACCTCGGGCGCTGGATCAGCATCGGCGCCAGCCCCCGCGGCGGCATTGGCCTGGACCGTTGTGCCCGGGCCGACGCCTGGTTGCAGGGCCAGGATTTCGTTTCTCCGGACAACGTCCGCGCCGTGGTGCACCCGGTGCTGCGCCATCGCCTGCAACTGAGCTACGACGCAGTGGCCGATGGCGTCAGCGCCGATCAGGTGCTCGACCGTCTACTCGATAAAGTGGCGATTCCTGCCTGATGTCCATGAACAGCGCCGACGGCCTGGTGTATGTCTCTCTGGCGCAGTTGATGGCCCTGGAGTTCAAGGCCCGTGACCTGAGTTTTCTGGCGCGTCAGCCCCAGGGCAGCATCCTGGCCGGCAACCACGCTTCGCGCTTGCGTGGCCGTGGCTTGAACTTCGATGAACTACGCCGTTATCAGCCGGGAGACGATTTGCGTCACCTCGACTGGCGCGCGTCCCTGCGCACCGGCAAACCGGTGGTACGGACTTTCACCGAAGAGCGCGACCGCCCGGCCCTGATCCTCGTTGATCAGCGCATGTCGATGTTCTTTGGCTCGCAACGCTGCTTCAAATCCGCCATCGCCGCCGAACTCGGCGCCCTGGCGGCGTGGATGGTGTTCAACGCTGGCGACCGCGTCGGTGGACTGGTCTTCAACGATCAACGCATCGATAGCATCGCCCCGCTGCGCAGCCGCAAACGGATCGAAGCGCTGTGCAGCCGCATCGCCCAGCAGAACCAGGCACTCAATGCCGCCAACCCGGACGCCGAAGGCGAAGACCAGCTCGACAAGGTCCTGCAGCACTGCCTGGCCGTGGCCGGTCACGATCACCTGATCTGCATCGTCAGCGACTTCGCCGGGGCCGGCGAACGCACCTTGCAACTGATGCGACAACTGGCGGCCCATAACGATGTGATTGCCATGCAGGTCTACGACCCGCTGGCGCTGAACCTGCCGAAAAACGGACGCGTGCTGGTCACCCAAGGCCAATTGCAGGTGGAGCTGGCGGTGGATCGGCAACAGGTGCATCAGCCGCTCGGGGATTTCCTCAGCGGACGGCTCAAGGACGTCGCGACCTTGCTGCGCCGCAGCCAGGTGCCGTTGATGATGTTCAGCACGGCTACAGAAGCCCACGAACAACTGCGTGCCGAACTGGGCAAGTTTGCCGGAGGGCGCCGATGAACCCCGCTATCCCGAGCATCGACCAACTCAAGGAAATGGCACTGCCAGCACCGGTCAGTTATGCACCGCAAACCTGGGGTTGGTGGGCGTTGCTCGCACTGTTGATCGTTACGCTGCTGGTGCTGGGTGCGCGGCGATACTGGCAATGGCGGCGCGATCGCTATCGGCGCGAGGCGTTGGTACGGCTGGAGGAGTTGCAGCAGCGCAGTAATGACCTGAGCGCGTTGCGCGAGCTTCCCGAATTGCTCAAGCGGGTCGCGATCTCTATGCCGAACGCGAAACCTGTGGGATCTCCTGCGGCGTTGGGGAAAGAGGACTGGCAGGTGTTTTTGCAGCGGCACAGTAAACAGCCCCTACCCGCCGACTTCAGCCAACAACTCTCGCTACTGGCCTACGCCCCCGACGCCGCATTGCGGGCCATGCCCACTGAACAGCGCCAACAGCTGTTCAGCACCTGCAAAACCTGGGTGGAGCGTCATCATGTGGCAGCTTGATTACCCTTGGCTGCTGATCCTGCTGCCGCTGCCGTGGTTCGGCTATCGCTTCCTGCCCGATTACCGTGAGGCGCGCAGCGCCGTGCGTGTACCGTTTTTTGCGGCGATGAGCCGTGCTGTCGGCCAGACACCGAGCCAGGCCGGCACCCGCAGCAACCGCTGGCAATTGCTCCTGAACCTGCTGGTCTGGACGCTGCTGCTGGTAGCGGCGAGCCGGCCGGTGCTGGTGGAAAAACCCATCGAACGCCAGCAGCCGGTGCGCGACCTGATGCTGGCCATCGACATTTCCCAGTCGATGGAAACCACCGATTTCACCGACGCCAATGGCCAGAAAATCAATCGCCTGGCCGCGGTCAAGGAAGTGGTGCACGGGTTCATCGACAAACGTAAAGACGATCGAATCGGACTGATTGTGTTCGGCACCGGTGCCTATCCGCAGGCGCCGTTGACCCTCGACCACGCCAGCCTGTCACTGCTGCTGGACGACACCGGCATCGGCATGGCCGGCCCCAACACGGCCATCGGCGACGCCATCGGCCTGAGCCTGAAACTGCTGGACCAGGCCCACGAGCAGGAAAAAGTGCTGATCCTGCTCACCGACGGCAACGACACCAGCAGCGCCATCACCCCGGATCACGCGGCCGCCATGGCCGCGGCCAAAGGCGTGGTGATTCACACCATCGGCATCGGCGACCCGAATGCCGAGGGCGAAGCCAAGGTCAACCTGCAAGGCTTGCAGGACATTGCCCACGCCACGGGCGGACGCTTCTTCCGCGCCGAAGACCGCAACGCCCTGGATCAGGTCTACAGCACCCTCGACAAACTCACCCCGCATCAGGTGAAAACCCTCAGCCACCAGCCCAAACGCGATCTGTTCTGGTGGCCGCTGGGCGCTGCCATTGCCCTATTGGCGATTTATCACCTGGGCGCCCTGCTGCTTCCACGGCTGATGCTTGCCCGTCAACGGCAGGAGGCCTGACATGGACATCAACCTCAGCGACTTCCATTTCCTGCGCCCCCTGTGGCTGTTGCTCGCGGTGTTCGGCGCCTTGCTGCCACTGCTGTGGCGGCGCAACCAGGACCTGCAACGACGCCTGCGCAGCAACATCGCCGCGCACCTGCTGCCGCATCTGCTGATCACCCCGCAAGACCGGCAACGCCTGCGTCCGGTGCATCTGGTGTGTGCGCTGCTGGTAATGGGCGCCATCGCCGCCGCAGGACCGACCTGGGAACAGGATCGGCCGGACTTTCTGGAAAACCGTGCGCCGCTGATCATCGCCGTCGACCTGTCGCCCTCCATGGACGCCAGCGACGTTCCCCCCAGTCGCCTGGAAGCGGTCAAGCACAAGCTCCACGACTTGATCCAGCGCCGCGCCGGTTCGCGCAATGCCCTGATTGCCTACGCTGGCAGCGCGCATCTAGTGTTGCCCGCCACCGACGATCCGGCGCTGCTCGATACATTCATTCAGGCCCTGAGCACCGACCTGATCAACAAACCGGGGAAAAACGTCAGCGCGGTCATCGATCAGGCCAAACGTCTGCTCGCCGCCGAGAAAACACCCGGCACCCTGCTGCTGATCACCGATGGCGCCGACACCTCGGCACTGGCCGGGCTAGGCAAGCAACTGGCGGACAGTGCGCTGCAAGTGCTGATACTGGCGGCTGGCAGCACCGACGGCGGGATCATCCGCGATGCCAGCGGCCAGCCACGCACCGACAGCAACGGTCGCCCGCAAATGGGCAGCTTCGATCAGGACGCCCTCAAACAGCTTGCCTCAACGCTGGATGCCCCGCTGGGCAGCCTGACCCTCAACGATGACGATCTGGACTGGATCGAACTGCACGCCGAGCAGCACTTCCAGGCAGCCAGTGACGAACAGCGTGAACTGCACTGGAAGGACGCCGGTTACTGGCTGTGCTGGCCGCTGTTGCTGATCGCCTTCTTCTGCGTACGCAAGGGCTGGAGCCTGAACTGGATGGCCGGCCTACTGCTGGCGGTGGACCTGAGCCTGCAACCGGCGCCGGCACAGGCCAACGCGCTGACCGATGCTTTCTTCACCCGCGACCAGCAAGGTCGCTGGGCCTTCGAACATGAGCACTACCCTCAGGCCGCGGCGCTGTTTGTCGATCCGTACTGGAAAGGCGTGGCCGCCTACAACGCGGCCGAATTCGACCTGGCACTGGCCAGCTTCGCGCGGCTCGACACACCGCAGGCGTATTTCTACCTGGGCAACATTTATGTACGGCGCTTCAAGTTCGATCAGGCCATCGCTGCGTATAACCAGGCGCTGAAGTTGCAACCGCAGTTCCCGGAAACCACGGCCAATCTGGCCCTGGCCATTGCCTTGCAGAAAGACACCGAAAGCGCCGAGAAAAACACGCCAGAGGTCAAACCCGACGAAATCAAGATGGACAAGGCGCCGGGTAAAGGACAAAGCAAAAAGGTGGAGACCCAGCAAGCGGCCTCGGATAAGCAATGGTTGCAGAACCTCACCACATCGCCGGCGAAATTCCTCAAGCAGAAATTCAGCTTGCAGGATCAGGCGGGGGCTAAACCATGATCAGCCTGAAAGTCCGAGTCGCGGCCATCGCGAGCAGGTCAATCACCACAACGCTCGGCGCCCTGCTCATCGGCCTGATCAGCCTCAACACATTCGCCGCCGACCCTCAGCTGAAAGTCCAGGCCACCCTGCAACCCGCCGGCCCCGTCATGGTCGGCAGCCTGGTCGAGTTGCAACTCGATGTCTTCACCGACTCCTGGTTCACCAGTGCCCCCACCCTGCCCGACCTGAAACTGCCCGGCGCATTGGTGATGCCACCGGACGGCCATGCCGAGCACATCAACCAGACCTTCGACGGCCAATCCTTCAGCGGCATGCGCTACAGCTACCTGATCACCCCGAACCTGGCCCAGGGCTTCGACATTCCGGCACTGACGGTACAAGCCACACCGGGTCAGGCCAGCCACGCACTCAGCGCCCAGAGCCAGCCTTTGCATTTCAACGCCGCGCAACCTCCGGGGTTCAAGCCCGGTGAGGCGGTGCTGGTAGCCCAAGGGCTGCGGTTTACCCAGAAGACCGTCATTTCAGCCACGCCACTGAAGGTCGGTGACAGCATCACCCGGGAGCTGACCTTGCAGGCCGACGGTGCCCTGGCCATGTCACTGCCGACACCGACGCTGGACGACATCAAGGGCCTGAGCCGCTACCCGAAAGCACCGCAAATCCGCAATCTGGATGACGGTCGCGGCAACTTCAATGGCGGCCAGCGCATCGACAGCGTGACCTACCGGATCGACCAGGAAGGTAACTACTCCCTGCCCTCCGTCGAACTGAAATGGTGGGATGCCGGCACCCAGCAAACCCGCACGGCCACGGTGCCTGCCGTGACCTTCGACGCGGCCGCCAACAGCGCCTACAAGCCGGTGTTTTCAATCACCGAGGACCTGAAGAAGCTCGGCCAGCAGAATCGCCTGCACCTTTCCGGGCACTGGTTCGGACTATTGGCACTGGTATTGGCGGTGGTGGCACTCGGCTGGTTCAGTCGCCCGCTCGTACACCGCACGCACCTCAACTGGCAAGCCCGACGCCGCGCCCGGCACGCCGCCTGGCTCTTGTCCGCCGACTACGCGTGGCGGCAGATCCCGGCACAAATCGAAGGCAAACCGGCGCAACTCAGTGCCCTGTACCTGTGGACCCGGCGCAGCCGCCACGGCCTGAAACTGACCGGTCTCGGCCCGCGCCTGCAAACCTTCCTGCGCGCCTGTTATGGCCGCGATCCGGACAAAGAACAGGCGCTGCGCCAAATCGGGGAATCCTTGTCTACGCTGCATAGTCAGGCCGAGCGCAACAGAGAATCAGTCTCTTCTGCACTGCATCCGCTCAACCCCGTTCACGAGAAGGATTTCCCATGACGAATTCGATATCGCTACGCCATCATCGCGGATTCAGTTTCCTGCTGACCCTGGCCTTGAGCCTGCCGCTGCTGGTGCAGGCTGCCGAACCGCTGCCCTCGTGGAACGACGGGCCGTCGAAAAAGCAGATCATCGAATTCGTGCAGACGGTCACCGATCAAAGCAGCAAAGACTTCGTCAAGCCCGAGGAGCGCATTGCCGTGTTCGACAACGACGGCACCTTGTGGAGCGAGCAGCCGATGTACTTCGAGTTGCTGTTCGCCCTGGAGGAAGTCAAACGCACCGCTCCGCAGCACCCTGAATGGAAAACCACCCAGCCGTTCCAGGCAGTGCTGGAAAACGATCACAAGGCCCTGGCTGCCAGTGGCCTTGAGGGCATGATGAAAATTTTCGGTGCCACCCACACCGGGATGACCACCGAAGCCTTCGATGACTACGCCAAGACCTGGCTGAGCCAGGCCCGCCATCCGAAAACCGGCAAGCCGTACACCGAAATGATCTTCCAGCCGATGCTGGAAATGCTCGACTACCTGCGCGGCAAGGACTTCAAGACCTACATCGTCTCCGGCGGCGACACCGGGTTCATGCGCGCCTTCGCCGAGAAGGTCTACGGCATTCCACCCGAGCAGGTTATCGGCACCACATTCGTCACAACGTTTGACTACAAGGATGGCAAGGCGTCGATCCTGCGCACGCCAAAACTGGCCCACAACGACGATGGCCCGGGCAAACCGGTCAGCATCGACGCGGTGATCGGTCGTCGGCCAATCCTCGCTTTCGGCAATTCCGACGGCGACCTGCAAATGCTCCAGTGGACCGCCGCAGGTCCCGGCAAACGCTTCATGGGCCTGGTGCATCACACCGACGCCAAACGCGAATGGGCTTACGACCGGCAGTCGCAGATCGGTCGCCTGGACAAGGCCCTGGACGAAGCACACAAACGTGGCTGGACAGTCGTCGACATGGCGTCCGAGTGGCGTCGGATCTACCCGTTCGATGCCGCCACACCCGAGCAAGTGCAATAAAAAGACGTAACGCAGGACCGCAATAAACGTTTGTCGCAGTACGCGACGCAAGTGAGCATAAGGAGCCAGTCAGATGACTCGCATACGTAAGTGGATACCGAAACTCGCCCTGGTGGCGACTACGGTCATGGCGTTTTCGGCAACCGCCGGGGCCGCTGAAAAACCCAACATTCTCGTGATCTTCGGCGACGATATCGGCCAGACCAACATCAGCGCCTATTCCATGGGCGTGGTCGGCTACAAGACTCCGAACATCGACCGCATCGCCAAAGAAGGCATGATGTTCACCGACTACTATGCGGAGAACAGCTGCACGGCCGGACGGTCATCGTTTATCACTGGCCAGACACCATTGCGCACCGGTTTGTCGAAAGTCGGCATCCCGGGTGCTCCGGTGGGCTTGCAAAAGCGTGACATCACCATTGCCCAGGCGCTGAAGTCCCAGGGCTATGCGACCGGCCAGTTCGGCAAAAACCACTTGGGCGACAAGGATGAATACCTGCCGACCAACCACGGTTTCGACGAGTTTTTCGGCAACCTGTACCACCTCAACGCTGAAGAAGAACCCGAGCGCCCTTACTGGCCCAAGGACGACGCTGCCTTCGTCAAGGCCAACACCCCGCGTGGCGTGATCCACAGCTTCGCCGACGGCAAGATCGAAGACACCGGCCCGCTGAACACCAAGCGCATGGAAACCATCGACGACGAAACCACCGCCGCCGCGCAGGCGTTCATCGAGAAACAGGCCAAGGCGGACAAACCGTTCTTCGTCTGGATGAACACCACCCGCATGCACTTGTTCACCCACGTGCGCGAGTCGATGAAGGGCCAGAGCGGCATGCCCGGCAACGATTACGCCGATGGCATGATCGAGCACGACGGTGACGTCGGCAAACTGCTGAAAACCCTCGACGACCTGAAAATTACCGACAACACGATCGTCGTCTACACCACCGACAACGGCCCGAACCAGTTCTCCTGGCCGGACGCAGCAACCACGCCGTTCCGTAACGAGAAGAACTCCAACTGGGAAGGTGCCTACCGGGTTCCGGCGATGATTCGCTGGCCTGGCAAGATCAAGCCGGGGGAAGTCTCGAACGAGATGTTCTCGGGCCTGGACTGGTTCCCGACCTTGCTTGCAGCGGCAGGTGATGCCGAGGTGAAGGAAAAACTGCTCAAGGGCTGGGCTCCAACGTCTGGCGGCAACAATTTCAAGGTTCACCTGGACGGCTACAACCAAATGCCTTACCTGACCGGCCAACAGCCTAAAGGCGAGCGTAAGGAGTTCTACTACTTCAACGACGACGGCATGCTGGTTTCCATGCGTTTCGACAACTGGAAAGCGGTGTTCTGCGAGCAGCGTGCGCCGGGTGGTTTCAAGGTCTGGAGCGAACCGTTCGTATGCCTGCGCGTACCGAAGATCTTCAACCTGCGCATGGACCCGTATGAACGTGCCGACGTGGTTTCCGATCAGTATTACGATTGGCAAACCAAGAACGTCTACCTGGCTGCGGTTGCCGTGGGCAAGTCGGCGGCATTCCTGCAAACCTTCATCGACTATCCACCTAGCCAGAGACCGGCCAGCTTCAGCATCGACCAGATCCGTGCTGCGGTAGACGCCAAAATCGCTGAAAAAATGAAAGCTGCACAGTAAGACCGCTGGACTGCCGCTCGCCCTCACCGGCGAGCGGACTTATTCATGGCGAACACTGGACTCTGTGGCGAGGGGGCTTGTCGGAATGCCCCCTCGCCACAATAGGTTTGTAAGGTTTGAAATTATCTGACTGACTCAGACCCAGCAGTCATTGTTTTTACGTACCGGAACAAGGCAATCCGCAATGACCTCACGTGTCGCCAGCAAGTCGTCGGCCATACCTACCCAACAAGTCGCCTCACCGGCGCTGTTGATCCCCGCCCTGTTGCTGTTTGTCTCCGGCGCCGCCGCGCTGGTGTACCAGGTGCTGTGGATCAAGCAGCTGTCGCTGGTCGTTGGCGTCGAGGTCTATGCCATCACCACCGGGATCAGCGCGTTCTTTGCCGGGCTGGCCTTGGGTGGCTTGCTGTTCGGGCGCTGGGCGGATCGGATGCAACAACCGGTTGTGCTGTACGCCGGGCTGGAAGTGCTGGTGGCGATACTCGGTGTCGGCGCGACGTTCGCCATGAGCCTGGCGGCCAGCCCGTTTGCCTGGCTGGAAGAACAGGTCGGATTGCTGGCCTGGGTGCTACCGTTCGCGCTGGTGGGGATTCCCGCGCTGTTGATGGGCGGCACCCTGCCGGTGCTGGTTCGCTCCCTGGCCACTGACCCGCAACACTTGGGCAAGGCCGGCGGGCAACTGTATGCGGCGAACACCGCCGGGGCCATCGCCGGCACTCTGCTCGCCGCGTTCGTGCTGATTGCCACCCTCGGCGTGCGCGGCAGCGCGCTGGCTGCCGCCATGCTGAACCTGCTGGCCGCCGCAGGGGCCTTGTGGTTCCAGCGCCAGCGCGTGGCACCCATCGATGCCCCGGTGAAACATCACACCGACAAAGCCCCCGACCGCCTGGCCCTGTGGCTGTATTCCATCGCCGGCGGTGTGGCCCTGGGCTACGAAGTGGTGTGGTCGCAATCGATCGTGCAATTCATGAGCACCCGCACCTACGCCTTTGCCGTGGTGCTGGCGACCTACCTCACCGGGTTGTTCCTGGGCAGCATGCTGCTGGCACGTCGGGTCGATCGTCTGCGCGATCCCTGGGGGGTATTCGGTTTGCTGATCGCCGCAGCCGGTGCCATTGCCTTGCTGGAAGTGGCGTTGCTCGGACGCTGGCTGGTGCTTGCACAAACCCTGGCGGAAAGCTGGGTATTGTCACTGGGCGGCAGTGAACTGGCGGGCATGAGCACACGGTTTGCCGTGGCCGCCTTGAGCATCGTGTTTGTACCGACCCTGTTGCTGGGGGCGGCGTTCCCGTTGGCCCTGCGCTTGAGCGTCGGCGGCGAACAGGTGGGGCGCAACGTCGGCGAAGTCGTCGCGTTCAATACCCTTGGCGGGATTGTCGGCGTGATGCTCTGTGGCTTTGTCCTGATCCCGATGCTGGGTCTGGTGCGGACCCTGGGTCTGCTGGCAATGATTGCCGCCGGTATCGCGTACCTCGCCGTGGGCAAGGGCCATGGCGTGAAGAAAGGCCGGCGCCAGGCGGTGGTTGCCATCGGCCTGGTGTCCCTGGCACTCGCCGTGTTCACGCCGGTCAACAAGCTCGCCAGCCTGCTGCCAGGTGCGCGCAACGGCACGCTGACGTTCTACGAAGAAGGCCGTGGCGGGACCGTCGCCGTGGTCACCCAGGGCAAAGGCGACAGAGCCTTCCAGCGTTTGTACATCCAGGGCGTGTCCAATACCGGCGACGCCATGCCGTCCCTGCGCTACATGCGGATCCAGGCGCTGCTGCCCCTGTTGATCCACAACGGTGAGCCGCGCTCTGCCCTCGTGATCGGTTTCGGTACCGGCATCACCGCGGGCGCCCTGACCCGCTACCCCGGCCTGGAACATCGCGTGGTCGCAGAACTGCTGCCTTCGGTGGTCAAGGCGGCCCCCTTGTTCAAGGGCAACTTCAATGCCGCGGCCGATCCAGGTGTCGATGTGCGCTTGCGTGACGGTCGCCAGGAACTGCTGCGCAATCCGCAGCGCTACGACCTGATCACCCTCGAACCACCACCGCCCTCCGCTGCCGGCGTGGTCAACCTGTATTCCCGGGACTTCTATCAACTGGCCGCCAGCCGTTTGCACAAACAAGGCCTGGTCGCCCAATGGCTGCCGCTGCCAACGCAGAACATCGACGACTCGCGCTCATTGGTGCGCAGCTTCCTCGACGTGTTCCCGTACGCGACCCTGTGGACCAGTGAATTCCACGAGATGCTGCTGGTAGGCTCGATGGAGCCGATTGAACTGGATGCGGCGAAGATCAACGTGCGCTTCCAGCAAGACAGCGTTCGCAGCACCTTGCAGGATGTCGGTGTCGGTTCGGCCGCCGCGTTGCTCGCCACCTGGGTGACTGACCGTGCGGGGCTTGAACGCTTCGCTGGCGATGCGCAACCGGTGACGGACGACCAGCCGAAGATCGAATACGCACCCTGGGTTCGCTCGAAAGAGATCAGCCGCGTGTTGCCTGCCCTGCTCGACTTGCACCAGCCGCCAGCCGTGTTGAACGCCGACGCCGGGTTCATCGAACGCATGAACATCCAGCAACAACGCCTGATGCAGTTCTATCGGGCGAGCTTGTATGCCTACGACGGAAACCGTGACGCCTGGGCCCGGGATATGCGCGAGGTGATGCGCGGGGATTCCGGGAATCCGTATTACCGGTGGTTTGTCGGGGAGTGATTGGGTGCCTGATAGATCGCCTTCGCGGGCAAGCCCGCTTCCACAAGGTGTTGTGTCGTACTCAATTGCTGTGAACAACACCAAGCCCTGTGGGAGCGGGCTTGCCCGCGAAGGGGCCATCCGCTTCACAGCATCTGCCATTTGACAGACGCCGACCATCCGACAAAGCTGCATCAAGCTTCATCGCGCGCCGCAAGGCAAACGCACCTGGACCATGGAAGTCGTAATGCCGAAACATAAAAATAAAGCTGCAACCCCAAACCCTGATTCGCAACCGACCCTGATCAACCGCTACCTGTTCCCTGTCACCATCGGCATCCTGCTGCTGGCCGTGGCGGGCATCGGCTGGTTTTTGCTGGGCAGCACACCGACGACGCCCAAGCCAGTCCCCGTCAGCGCCCCTGCCGTGCAACCGGCCAAACCGCAACAGGTCGCTGTCGCGCCTGCGAAAATGGTCGATGAGCAACAATGCCAGGGCTGCCACGGCGAGCAGGTCAAGGACTGGCAAGGCTCCCATCACCAACTGGCGATGCAGCAAGCCAACGCGGACACCCTGCTCGGCGACTTCAACAACGTCACCTTCAAGGCCGAGAAAGAGACCACGGTGTTCTCGCGCAAAGGCGACGAATTCTGGGTCAACACGCCCGGAATCGATGGCAAGAACGCCGATTTCAAGGTCGCCTACACCTTTGGCATCGCCCCCTTGCAGCAATACCTGATCGAGGTCGGCGAAGGCCGCTTGCAGGCCCTCGCCGTGGCCTGGGATACCGAGAAGCACCGCTGGTTTCACCTCTATCCGGGCCAGGGCGTGACCTTCAAGAACCCGCTGCACTGGAGCAAGCCGAGCCAGAACGCCAACTTCATGTGCGTCGAGTGCCACACCACCGGTTACAAGCGCAATTTCGATGCGGCGAAAAACACCTTTGACAGTCACTGGAACAGCCTCGGTGTCGGCTGCCAGGCCTGCCATGGTCCGGCGTCCAATCACCTGGAGTGGACCGCGAAGAAAACCGACCTGATCCATGCCGGCTTTGCCGTCGACCTCAAGGACAAGAACGCCACCGTCGAAATCGAAACCTGCGCCCGCTGCCACTCGCGCCGCGCGCCCCTGGACGATGGCTACACGGTCGGCAAGCGGCTGATGGACGACTACCTGCCGAGCGTCCTGACCCGCGAACTGTACGCGCTGGACGGCAAGATCAAGGATGAAGTGTTCGAACACGGCTCCTTTGCCCAGAGCAAAATGTTCGACAAGGGCGTGCGTTGCAGCAACTGCCACAACCCCCATAGCACTCAGTTGAAGGCCCCCGGTAACGGCGTTTGCCTGCAATGCCACAACACCGCCGGCAAAACCACTGTGGAAGGTGTCGACGGTAAAGGCCTGCAAGCGAAAAACTACGATTCCGTCGAACACACTCGCCACACCATGGGCCAACCGGGCTCGCAGTGCGTGGATTGCCACATGCCCGGCAAGTTCTACATGGGCAACGACTTCCGCCATGACCACAGCTTCAGCATCCCCAACCCCGAGCGGGCGAAAAAACTGGGGACGCCTGACGCCTGCCTGACCTGCCACCAGGGCAAGGCCGGCGACAAGGTCACCGAGCAGTTCAAGCTGTGGAACACCGCCAACGCCAGCGCGGTACAAGCCCCGCGCTACGACGAAAGCCTGTGGCTGATTCGCAACGGTCAGGCCGGCGCCGCCGAGGCCTTGTTCGAGCAATTGCAACGCAGCAACCTGCCGGCGATTCAACGGGCGACGCTGCTGGCCGAACTGCCGGCGTACCCAAGCGAACAGGCATTGAAACTGGCCACCAAGGACCTGGGCAACCCGGCGCCGCAGGTCCGCGAGAGCGCGGTACGAGCGGTCAGTGCGTTCCTGCCGCCAGCGGAGCGTGCGCCATTGCTCACGCCATTGCTGAGCGACCCGGTGCGGGCCGTGCGCATCGCCGTCGCCCGGGACTTGCTCAGCGTGGCACGCAATGGTCTGGGTAGCGCCCAGGACAACTGGAATGCCGCCATCGCCGAATACGAGGCGGTGCAAAAGAACCTGGCCGAGCGCGCCGAGGCCAACCTGAACCTGGCCATGCTCTATCAGGCCAATGGCCGCAGCGCAGAAGTCGAAGCTTTGCTGCGTACCTCCCTGCAGCGCGATCCGGACTTCTACCCGGCGCTGGTCACCCTGGTGCAATGGCTGGAGGCCAACGGTCGCAGCCAGGAAGCCCATGCCCTGCTGGCGCAAAGCCTCAAGGACCACCCCGACTCGGGCCTGCTGCAACACACCCAAGGCCTGGCACTGATTCGTGCGGGCCAGGCCGCCCAAGCCATGCCGTACCTGCGCAAGGCTGCGCAACTGGAGCCACAGAGCGGACAGTTCGGTTATGTGCTGGCGGTGGCCCTGCATGACAGCGGCAAGATTGACCAGGCGTGCGCAGAGCTGGAACGGCTATTGAAAGAACAGCCAGCCAACCGCAATGCCCGCTTGTCGTTGATCCAGTACTACCTGGACAACGGCCAGGAGCCCAAGGCGCAAGTGCTGTTGCAGGGCTGGAAGAAAATGAACATGGGGGATCCGGCGTTGAAATGATCGGGGCTGAACCGGACGCCCCTTCACGGTCAATCCTGCTCGCACAGGGTTAGCGTCGTCGACAGAATCTGTGTACGACGCTAACCCTGTGCGAGCGGGCGTGCCCGCGATGACGGCCGTGTGAGCAACGCCCATCCCAGGCATGCCCCTTCCCCGTTTGCCCTGTATCGGTCAGCAAACAATGCGAACCCCTTATATTCTTGGTGATATCACTACGCCACTAGTGATAAGGTTCGCGGCGCTTGAAAAACCTCTCCCCCATTACATTTCGAGGCGACATGAAGCACGCCTCGGCCAATGACGGCAATGACCGGTCGCAAGGATCAACCATGGAAGCTCTCCGCAAGCTGTTCACCGTTACAGCCCTGACCACAGCACTCCTGACTTCGGGCTGTGCAAGCATCGTCGGTGACAGCAAATACCCGGTGAACGTATCGAGCACGCCTAGCGGCGCCAACTTCACCATTACCAACAAAGCCGGTGTCGTCGTACATAACGGCTCCACGCCCAACACCGTGACACTGCCTTCCGGTCGTGGTTACTTCAAGGGCGAGACCTACACCGTCACCTTCAAAAAAGAAGGATATGCCGATAGCAGCACCACGCTGGAAACCAGCATGAGCGGCTGGTACTGGGGCAACATCCTGCTTGGCGGGTTGATCGGCATGCTGGTAGTCGATCCACTGACCGGCGCAATGTACAAACTTCCTGAAGGCGCCGAGGGTAACCTCGGCAGTCCGGTGGCCGGCGAAGCACCAAAAAACCTGACACTGCTGGAAATCGATCAGCTGTCGCCAATCGAGCGCGCGACGCTGGTTCGCATCAACTGACAGCACCCGGCGCATTCCGCCGTTCGGGATGCGCCCTTTTGCTGGTCAGCTAGCCTCTGCGACGAAACAACGGCCGCGGCTCAATCACCGAACGCCCGTACAACACGCTCATCCCCGCCAATCCCTTCAATGCATCTTCTGCGGATTTGTCTTCACGCACGGCAAAGCTGTCGAAACCGCATTGGCGCATGTGGCTGAGTTGATCGCGCAAAACATCGCCGATGGCGCGCAACTCGCCGGCCCAGCCCAATCGCGTGCGCAGCAGATACGCCTGACTGTACCCGCGGCCATCGCGAAAGCTCGGAAAATCCAGGGCGATCAAAGGCAGTTGGGCAAACCATGGCTGAAGGCTTTCCACTTCATCGTCCGGCCCCAGCCACACGCCGCTTTGCGACGGGTTTTCCAGCCAGCGGCTCAGCGGCAGAATCGCGGCACCCACGGGCAGCGGTGCTTGCGGGTCGCGCACGAGCTTCCACGGATCATCCGCGACAATCCGCGCCATGCCCTCTTCCAACCGCAACAGATTGTTCATGCCGACACCTCCAGCACTTTCGCATATACCGCCTCCTTGAACGGCTCTAGCCCGATCCGTTGGAAAGCGTCGACGAACAGTTCTTCGCTCTCGCGATAACGCACGAAGGTGTCGATGATGCGCTCGATCACCTCGGGCACTTCGGCGGCGCTGAAGGACGGGCCAATGACCTTGCCCAACGCGCTGTGCTTGCCCTGGGCGCCGCCGAGGGTGATCTGGTACCACTCGGCACCGTTCTTATCGACCCCCAGAATGCCGATGTTGCCGATGTGATGGTGACCGCAGGCATTCATGCAGCCGGAGATATTGAGGCTGATGTCGCCCAGGTCGTGCAGGTAGTCGAGGTCTTCGAAGCGTGCGGCAATAGCCTTGGCGATGGGGATCGACTTGGCATTGGCCAGCGCGCAGAAGTCGCCACCGGGGCAGGCGATGATGTCGGTGAGCAATCCGGCGTTGGCACTGCCCAGATTGTGTCCGCAGGCCAGGCGCCACAGGGTGAACAGATCGGCCTTGGACACGTCAGGAAGGACGATATTCTGCTCATGGGCAATGCGGATTTCACCGAAGCCGAAGCGTTCGGACCACTCGGCCACCGCCTCCATCTGTCCGGTAGTGACATCGCCCGGTGGCGCAGCGCTGCCGGGCTTGGTCGACAACACCACGCTGGCATAGCCCGATATTTTGTGCGGCTGCACGTTACGCTGCACCCAACGAGCGAACGCCGGGTTTTCGGCCAGGTGCGTGCCGAAATCGAGATGGGTGTCGGACAGATCACGATATGGCGGTGCGACGAACGCACTGGCCACACGCTCGAACTCGTCAAGGGTCAGTTGCGCCGGGCCGTCCTTGAGGAACTGCCACTCTTGCTCCACTTCCCGGGCGAAGGCCTCGATGCCCAAGGCTTTGACCAGGATCTTGATTCGCGCCTTGTACTTGTTGTCCCGCCGGCCATGGCGGTTATACACCCGCAGCACCGCCTCTACGTAAGACAGCAGGTGCTGCCACGGCAAGCCTTCGCGGATCTGCAAGCCGAGGATCGGCGTGCGCCCCAGACCGCCACCCACCATGACTCGCAGGAGCATGTGTCCTTCGGAGCCTGGGTAAAGATAAAGGCCGATGTCATGCATCATGATCGCCGCGCGGTCCTGCTCGGCCGAGCAGATGGCGATCTTGAACTTGCGCGGCAGGAACAGGAATTCCGGGTTGATGGTCGACCACTGCCGCAGAATTTCCGCCAACGGTCGCGGGTCAATCATTTCGTCGGCCGCAACCCCGGCAAAGGCTTCGGTGGTGATGTTGCGCACGCAGTTGCCGGAGGTCTGGATCGCATGCATTTCCACCTCGGCCAGGCGTTCGAGGATGTCCGGCACCTGAGCCAGTTCGATCCAGTTGAACTGCATGTTCTGCCGGGTGGTGAAATGGCCGTAGCCGCGATCGTAATCCCGGGCGATGCTCGCCAACGTACGCATCTGCCGGGCACTCAGCGTGCCGTAGGGAATCGCCACCCGCAGCATGTAGGCGTGCTTTTGCATGTACAGGCCGTTCTGCAGGCGCAACGGCAGGAACTCTTCTTCGTTCAGCTCACCGGCCATGAAGCGCTCGACCTGATCGCGAAACTGCGCAACCCGTTCGAGCACCAGTGCCCGATCGTAATCATCGTATTGATACATAGCTACCTCATCAGGATTGCGGGGCATCGGGCTCTGTGGCTCGTTCACAAGAGCGACTATGCGCCAGCGGTGCAGCGTGTTACAGATTCACCTGAATCGTTAAAAACCGTATCAGAGCGCGCAAGATCGCCGCAGCATTGCAACTTATCTGATCCGCATAAATGAAATATTCCTGAGCCTGTTTTGTTTTCGCCACGGTTTTTACAGTGCACGTCATTGCAACCGTGGAAGCATCGATCATGAGCACAACAACTATCGGACAGGCCTATAACTACAAGGTCGTCCGCCAATTCATCGTGGCAACCGTGATCTGGGGCGTCGTGGGAATGGCGATGGGCGTGTGGATCGCCTCGCAACTGGTGTGGCCGCAGATGAACCTGGACCTGCCGTGGACCACCTTCGGCCGCTTGCGCCCGCTGCACACCAGCCTGGTGATTTTCGGTTTCGCCGGCAGCGCACAATTCGCCGCCAGCTATTACGCGGTGCAGCGTACCTGCCAGGTGCGGCTGTTCTCGGACACACTCGCCGGCTTCACGTTCTGGGGCTGGCAGTCGGTGATTGTGGTGATGCTGATCACCCTGCCGCTGGGCTACACCACCACCAAGGAGTACGCCGAAATCGAATTCACCGGCGCGGTGTGGATGACCGTGGTCTGGATTGCATACGCCGTGGTGTTTTTCACTACCGTAGTGCAACGCAAGACCAGACACATCTACGTCGGCAACTGGTTCTTCGGTGCATTCATCGTGGTCATCGCCATGCTGCACGTGGTCAATCACCTGTCGATTCCAGTCGGCTGGTTCAAGTCCTATCCGGTGTATTCCGGGGCCACCGACGCCATGGTGCAATGGTGGTACGGGCACAACGCCGTGGGCTTTTTCCTCACCACCGGTTTCCTCGGGATGATGTATTACTTCGTGCCGAAACAGGCGGGCCGGCCGGTGTATTCCTATCGCCTGTCAATTGTGCACTTCTGGGCGCTGATCACCCTGTACATCTGGGCCGGCCCGCACCACTTGCACTACACCGCGCTGCCGGACTGGGCGCAGTCGCTGGGCATGGCCATGTCGCTGATCCTGCTGGCGCCGAGTTGGGGCGGGATGATCAACGGTATGATGACCCTGTCCGGTGCCTGGCATAAGTTGCGCACCGACCCGATCCTGCGTTTCCTGGTGCTGTCCCTGGCCTTCTACGGCATGTCGACCTTCGAAGGGCCGATGATGGCGATCAAGACCGTCAACGCCCTCTCCCACTATACCGACTGGACCATCGGCCACGTGCACGCCGGGGCGCTGGGCTGGGTGGCGATGATTACCTTCGGTGCGACCTATCACATGGTGCCGAAGGTATTCGGACGCGATCAGATGCACAGCACGCCGCTGATCAACCTGCACTTTTGGCTGGCGACCATCGGCACCGTGCTGTACATCGCCTCGATGTGGGTCAACGGCATCACCCAGGGTCTGATGTGGCGCGCGATCAACGATGACGGCACGCTGACCTACTCCTTCGTCGAAGCCTTGCAGGCCAGCCATCCGGGATTCGTCGTGCGCTTTGCCGGCGGGGTGTTCTTCCTCAGCGGCATGCTGCTGATGGCCTACAACGTGTGGCGCACGGTGCAGGTAACGGACGTGGCGATGGCCGAACGCGAGGCGCGGTTAGCCTGATGATTGAAGTCATATTGAACATTCTGGGTGTGGCATTTTTGTGGTTCGCCATCGAGTATTGTCTGCACCACCAGACCGCCGAGAGCCTGGACGATGCGAGCCTGATCCCGTTTGCGGATGACCCGGAAGTGGCGCGACGGGTGGAATTGGCGACCGGGAAAACCGTTAGAACACTGCCGCCGGAAGAGGCGAATCCGGATTGGGGAACCCTCGATATTTGATGTAGCACCGATGACTGTGGGAGCAAGCTCGCTCCCACAGGGTTGTATGTCGAGATTTCAGGTACGCTCCCGGGGAATCAGGCTTTGCAGTTGTTGCGCCAGGAAGTTTGCATCGAACTCAAAAGTGTCCGGGTCTTTCAAGCCATTGGTCTTGCGCCACTGCCAGCTAGTGGATGGCGGCAGGCACACCAGTGACACGCTGCCATAACGTGCTGCTGTAAAGCCCATCACCGACACGGAAATCTGCCCGCCGACACCCATCACCTCCGGCACGAACTCCACCGGTTTGCCAGCGATCAGGATGCTGAGCTTTTCGGTCTTGAATGGAGAGGTCTCCACCGGAACACTCGGCCCCAACGCGACATACACTTCGCGGTTCACTTCGAGCAGGTTAGGCGCCTTGACCGGTTCCAGCCACTGCTGGATTTGATCGAACAGTCCAGCGATGCGCGCTACCCATTGTGCCGATTGCGACTCGAACAGCTGTTTCTTGTGCGCTTCGCTTTCTGCGTAGTGACGAAGCATCTCGCCCAGTTGCTGTACGTCGTCCATTGCGGTGGTCCTTTGGTTGAAGCAGTACTGCGGAGTTTCAGAATGGCAGATGCGCGTTGCCAGCGTACGACTAAAAGCGCGAACGGTACTGGCTGGGGGTCAGAGAGATGCATTCGACATTTTCTGAGAGATCGAAATGCGGATCCACGGGACACTCGCCTGATCACAGCACCCTGCCCTTGGGCGGGCGACGCAGGCGCGCCATGCTCAAGGTGTCCACCAATACGCCGTCACGCACGGCGTAATCACGGAACAGGCCCTCGGTTTCGAAGCCGAACTTGCGGTACAGGGCAATGGCCGCTTCGTTGTCGGCATACACCGACAGCTCGATGCGCTGCAGATTCATCCAGTTGTCGGCGATATCCAGCGCCGTCGCAAGCAACTTCGAGCCCACGCCCTTACCCTGCCACGCCACCGCAACGCCCATGCCGAAACTGCCGGCATGGCTGCGACGAATGCGTGAGAACTGCTCCAGGCCAATATTGCCGACGACCGTGCCTTGATGCAGGGCCACCACTTTCACCAGGCGTTCGTTATCCAGCGCCAGGCGATTTCGCCAGAGTTCGGTGGACTGAAACGGCATTTGCAGGGTTTGACGGGCGATTGCGGGATCGTTGTACAGCGCCGTAATGCCTTCGATGTGGGATTCGTTGAAGCGTTCGAGGGTGATAACGGGTTCGGTGGCTGGCATGGGTGAATCATCCTTGAAGCAGACATGGCCGTTCACTCTATAACGCTACCTTCCAGTGTGGCGAGAACCACATTTTGATCGCGCTCAGCTTTCGAACCATTCCCGGCGCTCGCTGAAGGTGTTTTCAATCAACTCGACGATCATCCGTACCTGCACGTCGTCCCCGGAATGGGCGTTGACCGCCATCCACACCTGACGCCGCATTGGCTGTTCAAACAGCCCCGGCAAGGCAATCAGCCCACGGTCGAAATGGCTCATGTAGTGCGGCAACAGGCCGATGCAGGCACTGCATCGGATCATCTCCAGCATCAGCCCGTAGGATTGCAGTTGCACCGCCCCGGCCAAGCGTTGATCCACCAGTGCATTCCATGGCCGGAAGCTCTCAACCTGACAGTCCTGCCGCCATTGCACCAGGAGAAAATCGGCCAGTTCGTCCAGGCATTCCGGCCTGGAAGCAACCCGCGAGTAGCGCTTGGCAATATGCGGCAGGTATTCCAGCTGCGCCAGACACAGGGGTTCTGTGGTGACAAAGCTCGGCCCCGGTAACGGCGATCCGCTCTCGCCCAGCCACACCACCACGTCGGCGCTGACCGCCTGCAATGCCAATTCGCTGTCGAGGGTCATGATGTCCAGGCGCACGCTGGCGTTGCGCCGCAGCAATGCAACCAGGTCACGTCCGAGAATGTCATGCAGGATCGAATCCGCCACGGCCAGGCGAATCAACGGCTGCTGGATCACCGGAAAATTGCGCTCATGGGCCAGGGCGATCAATTGGGCGTGCAAGCGCAAGCCGTCGCGGCTGAGGCTGAAACCATTGTCAGAATGGTTGAACAGCGAACACTGGAGTTGCGTTTCAAGCAGTACCAGTTGCCTGCGCAGGCGGGTGGCCTTGATGTTGAGACTGCGGGCGGCCTGCATGAAGCAACCGCAACGGGCGCTGACGGTGAAACACAGCGCCAGTTCGGGGTCGATAGCCGCCGCCAACTGGCGCCAGGACGCGTTTTTATCGAAAGCGACACGATACTCCGCAGCCCCCTGGTGGGTGCTGGCTTCCATGAATGACATTGAGGACTCCCTGTCGATCTGACACTGACAGGTGCATCCTGCGGATCGTTCATGAAGCTGCTGTGACAATGACTCAGGCGCTGGGTGTCTGCCGGAAGCTCACGGCCAGGCGATTCCAGCTGTTGATGGTGGTGACGGCGATGGTCAGGTCGACCATTTCGCTTGCGTTGAACTGCTCCCGGGTTTGCGCGTAGACATCGTCCGGCACATGGCCTTCGGAGAGCAACGTGACCGCCTCGGTCCAGGCCAGCGCTGCTCTTTCCCGGGGATTGAAAAAGTTGCTGTCGCGCCAAACCACAATGGAATACAGACGCCGGTCGCTTTCGCCCAGGCGCCGTGCATCCACCGAGTGCATGTCGGTGCAAAAGGCGCAGCCATTGAGCTGCGAAGCACGAATCTTGATCAGGTGCAGCAGGCCCTGCTCGATGCTCAGGCTGCTGGTCAGGGCCTCCATGGCGATCATGGCTTTCATCGCCTTGGGGGACGCGCTGTAGTAATCCAGACGGGGGTTCATGGATCGATCTCGTGCAACCGTTAGGTGAACTTCACGGTAGTCGCTGGCGCGCAGGCATGACAGATCCAATCGGGCGATTTCCCCGGGGACCACCGCCACCAGACCAATCGACGGTTTTTCCACTGCACAACTTCTGTACCACGAGCGGATAAGGGTAATCTTGCGCGACGCACACGCGCCTCAACAACCCCGGAGCCTCGCCGGTATGGAACTACATGTTGTCATCAACGGCCGCAAGGACCTGGCCGGCCAGCTGTACAACCAACTGCGCAGCGCCATCGAGTCCGGTCGCCTGACCGCCGGAACGCAACTGCCGCCCAGCCGCTTGCTGGCCGAACAACTGGGTATTTCGCGCAAGACCATTTCCGACACCTACGCCCAGCTGACCTACGAAAACTTCCTCACCGGGGTGGTCGGCAAAGGTACCTACGTCAACGCGCGCTCGTCGAAGGTGCAGCGTAAACAGAGCCATACCGAGCTGGGCGGCTTCGAGGTGATCGAGTCCTGGCGCAACCTTCCGGTGTTTCTGCGTCATCCGACCCTGGAAGGCTCGCTGCGCTACGACTTCATTGGTGGCGCCACCAGCAAGGGCCAGTTTCCCCAGGATGACTGGCGGCGCTGCACCTCCCATGCACTGCGCCAGATTTCCAGTTCCAAGGGCTTATACAGCTTGCCCGAGGGCTTGCCGGCGCTGCGTAACGCCATTGCGCAGCACATCGCGTTCTCCCGCGGGGTCAATTGTCAGGATGAGGATGTGGTGGTGTGCAACGGCGCGCAACAGGCGCTGGACCTGATTGCCCGGGTGCTGATCAGTCCGGGCAGCCTGGTCGCCATGGAAGACCCCGGCTACCCGCCGGCGCGCCTGCTGTTCGGCACCCACGGCGCCACGGTGATTGGCGTGCCAGTGGACGCCGAAGGCATTGTGGTGGACCAGATTCCTCGCGGCACTCGCCTGATCTATGTCACCCCGTCGCACCAGTTCCCGCTGGGCATGCCCATGAGCCAGGCGCGCCGGGAAGCGCTGCTGGCCAAGGCCCATGAGCTGGGTGCGATCATCATCGAGGACGACTACGACAGCGAGTTCCGCTATGAAGGCCGCCCCACCGATTCCCTGCAGAGCATGGATGAACGGGGGATCGTTGCCTACGTCGGGACGTTCTCCAAAACCCTGTTGCCGGAACTGCGGCTCGGCTATGGGATCCTGCCGCCAGCGATCCTCGAGGCCGTGGTACGCGCCAAACAGCTCACCGACCTGCACACTTCGACCCTGCCACAATGGGCGCTGGCCAAGTTCATCGCCGAAGGCTGCCTGCTCAAGCACATCCGGCGCTGCCATACGGTCTATGCCGGGCGCCGCGAACGGATCCTGATGCGGATGGCGGGCGATCTTTCGCCCTGGCTGGAGGCGGTGCCGTCCACCGCCGGATTCCACATGGTGGTGATGTGCAAAGTGCCGATGGATATTCCATTGGTGATCGAACTGGCGAAAAAAGTCGAAGTCGGGCTCTATGCCATCGACAGCTTTTTCTATCAGCAAGCGCCAAAGGCCGGGCTTTTCTTCGGTTTTGGCGCCATCGAAACCCTCGACATCGACATCGCCCTGGACCGTTTGCGCGACATCCTGCAGCAGGTGGCCTGACGGATTGGCCTGCGGTTTTATCTGGCAATTGGCTATTGGCGGTCCCGGGGGCCGGGCCTATCCTGCATAGGCGTTATCCCTCAATGAGCAGGATTCGTCCGACCTGATTCAGGAGTGTGAGCAATGTCCCATGAAGTGATCAATACCGTACAGGTGCAGGCCGCCGCCGGCCGCTCGGATGAACTGGGTAAGCAACTGCAGAAGATTGTCGAAACCCTGCGTGAACTTCCTGGCTGTGAATCCTATATGGTCGACCGCTGCCCCGAGGACACCAATCGCTGGACCGTCAGCGCCCACTGGCAATCGGAAGCGGCCATGCGATCGCATTTCAACTGCCCGGAAGTCCAGGGCTTTATCAGCCTGATCGATAGCCAGTTGGCCAATGCCGTGGACTTCAACAGTTTTCCGATCGTTTAACCATTTCCTGTGGCGAGGGAGCTTGCTCCCTCACCATCTTTTTTTCTCCATTGGCCCTTCTGCAATTGGTCCCCTCGCCTTCCAGAATATTGGCTGTTTAACCTCTACTGCTTGCGGACTACTGTTGTTTTCGACAACTAACCCACCGCAGGTAAAGAACCATGAACGTGTTGCGTTTCTGTGCTGCCCCCCTCGCTGCCCTGGCCCTGACTGTGTCGGCATCGGCCTTTGCCCATGATCCTTCGGAAAAGGTCACCGTTTTGCAGGACGAAATGCTGAAGAACGTCCCTGGCCAAAAAGCGATGATGATCGAAGTCGATTACCAACCCGGTCAGTCTTCCATCGCCCACAAACACGACGGCACCACCATGGCCTATGTCCTTTCCGGAGAAATCACCTCCCAGGTGAAGGGCCAGCCAGCGAAAACCTACAAGCCCGGAGAGTTCTGGTATGAGCCGGCGGGTTCGGAACACATGGTGTCGAAAAACGCCAGCGCAACCCAGCCGGCCAAGTTGCTGGTGTTCATGGTATTGGCCCCCGACCAGAAGGTGTTGATCCCACTGGAACACTGATGGCTGAACGTACAGCTATAAATAAAAAGGCTCGAATCGCGAATTCGGGCCTTTTTATTTCCTCACGCAATTAACCGAAGACGTTTAAACCAAACAAAACTATTGGTCGCCTGACAAGTGCGGACATTGGCTATTTAAATTAATCATCCAGGGTTTAGTCTTGAGTCTCCGTCGGCACATCGCCGGCAACTTCAACTTTCGACCAAGTTGTTTCACTGGAGAAACACCATGAAACTTGCGCTTGTCAGTACGTTGACGATGACCGCTCTCCTGGCTGGCTGTTCGATTCCTACCGCACCTACCGCGGTGTCTTCACTGGACGGAGTCTTCACCGAACCGGTGGGCCGCAGCAACGCGACCCGCATCCCCAACGGCAGCCAGGTGTCGCTGGGCGTCGTGTACAGCCGCAACACCCAGGCCAACCGTGCCTATCTTCAGGACTACCAGGCCAACGCCGGCACCGGTTTCGGCCAGAGCCTGCTGGTACAACCGATTCACGATGCCTATGTCGCCACCTCGAAACCCGACCTGGCGGTGGACTGGGTCAAGGCCTCGCTGCAACGCCAGTTTGGTTCAGTGACGGTTTACCCGGACATGCAAAGCCTCAAGGCCGCGAAACCGGATGTGGTGGCCATCGTCGACAGCCGCAGCCAATTGATCACCTCACGCAGTTCGGATGTCGAGTCCAAAGTCAGCGCGGACTTCTATGATCGCAACTTCAACTACATCGGGACTGCACAAGGTCATGACGGCAAAGCGCTGAGTCCGGTATGGGCCGACTACAAGCGCAGCGAAGAGATCGTTGCCGATATCAACGAGCAACAGAATGTGCAGGTACGGGCATTGCAGAAGTTTGACCAGTCGCTCAACAGTATGATGACCCACCCGACAAACAACCTTTCGTCAACCGAAACCGCAACAAACCGCAAGACCTTCTGAGCGCACATTTATGGTGATCAGCCTTGTTCTTCAAACGACGGGGCTGACCACATCAATGTAATTGCAGGTTCACGAAATAGCGCTGCGAAAACACACGAAACAATTAACTACAGCGCGATCGATCTGACTGGCGATATTCTGGGCGTCCACCTAGGGAATGCAACACATTAAATAAAGGACTATTTATGAACACAGGTGAAAAACGCTCATTTATCGCACGCCTTACTTGCGGTGGCAGCCCCATTACTTTTCTTCAGGAATTCAAGCCACACAAGCTTTTCAATAGAGAACCGATACTGAAACAAATCCTTACAGCTCAAAGCGACTATCGTCCACCCGTATTCGTTCTTGACCCATCCACTAACAAAATGGTTCGCGTTGCGTATTCCATCCGAACCAAAAACACCGTGGTTGTACATTTCGAGTGCTACGACGACCATTACAATATGAAAATAGTCAGCAACCCTTATTATCAACAATACATCAGCAGAAACGACGAGGGTTGTCTGCTTGCCCTTCCGCCCGCTGGAGCGAACACCGCGTCATTCAACTTGCTGGATGCTGATCACAACATCATCACCCTCGATGATTTGAGCTCTGACACATCGACTGTTTACTTGAAAGCTCGCAATGCAGGAATAATCAGGAAACAAATAAACGGGGGCACGGACAGCTACACCCACCGCTACTCTACTTTTACTGACCGTGCAGGAGACATTGTGAAATTCCAGTTAAATATCCTCGAGAGGCATACAGTCTCACCGAGACTCTCGACACCTTATCCTTGATGTATCGACGTGTATTCAAACCAATCGCTACCTCTTGAACAAAAAAAAGCCCCGCATCTTTCAATGCGGGGCTTTTTCATTCAACGCCTGATCAGGCAGCTGGTTCCAGCTCGACGGCGACAGCGGCAGGCACTACCGATTGACCGCTCAACGCCAGGTCAAGCAGTTCGCGGTTGGCCACCGCGTACATGGCGTAGTCAGTGCCGCTGGCGGCACGGATTTCCACCAGCATGGCACGCCAGCGCTCGATCATGCTTTCGTTCTGCGCCATCCACAGGGAGAGCCGTGCTTCCACGTCCTGGGTGCCGTCGCCCTGTTGCAGGACCGAGATGGTGATCGCGCGTTGCTGCCAGTCGACGTCATCGCGGAACGCTTCACGGGCCAGGGCCTGCCAGTTGTTTTCAACCGGCAGAGCGCTGATCTGCGCCAGGTACCAGGTGATGTCCAGCGCGCTGCCCACGGCGAAGTACGCCTTGGCCACGTCCGCCGGGTCCTGGCCGGTCACGTCGGAGGCCTCGATGATCGGCAACAGGGTGTACAGGTGCGAGGTGCCAGCCACCATGCGCGCCAGCAGCTCCGGAACACCGGCTGCGACGTATGCCTGGTAACGGGCCTGCCAGTTTTCGCGGATCTCGCCACTGAGCAGCTCGTCGAGCTTGAGGCCCAACTCCTTCAGATGCGGACCGAAGTGCGCGACGTCACGGGCAGCGTTCTGCTCGTTGCGACGGGCACGCAGGAACCAGCGCGTAGCGCGACGCCCCAGACGCATCAGCTCATCCATCAGCTCCAGTTGCACGTCGGCGGAGACCTGGTAGTCCAGGTTCTCGATCTGACGGAACCAGTGCGGGAGATGGAAAATGTCACGCACGATCACATAAGCGCCGGCTACGTTCGCCGGGCTCATGCCGGTCGACTCTTTGAGTCGCTGAACGAAAGTGATGCCCATGTGGTTGACCAGATCGTTGGCGATCTGGGTGCTGACGATTTCGCGCTTCAGACGGTGACGACGCATGGCCGCGGAGAACTTGCTCACCAGCGTTGGCGGGAAAGCGGTTTCCATGTCGCGGGTCAGGTAGTCGTCGTCCGGCACCAGGGAGCCCAGCAGTTGCTCCTTGAGGTCGATCTTGCTGTACGAGATCAGCACCGACAGCTCGGCACGGGTCAGGCCATGGCCTGCCGCGATGCGCTCGTTGATTGCATCTTCGGCCGGCAGGAACTCGATGGCGCGATCCAGCTTGCCACGGCCTTCCAGGTCGTTCATCAGGCGCTTGTATTCGGCAATCCGCGGCAAGGCGCGACGGGCTGCCAGGGACAGGGCCTGAGTCTGCTTGTAGTTGTTGCCCAGCACCAGACCACCGACTTCGTCGGTCATGCTCGCCAGCAACTGGTTACGTTGCTTGTCAGTCATGTCGCCGGCCTGAACCACTTCGTTCAGCAGGATCTTGATGTTCACTTCGTGGTCGGAACAGTCAACGCCGCCGGCGTTGTCGATGAAGTCGGTGTTGGAACCACCGCCATTGAGACCGAACTCGACGCGACCCAGTTGGGTCATGCCCAGGTTACCGCCCTCGCCCACGACTTTGCAGCGCAGTTCGTTGCCGTTCACGCGCAGTGCATCGTTGGCCTTGTCGCCGACATCGGCGTGGCTTTCAGTGCTGGCCTTGACGTAAGTACCGATACCGCCGTTCCACAGCAGATCCACCGGTGCCTTGAGCAAGGCGTTCAGCAGTTCGGTCGGGGTCAGCTTGTCGGCCGAGATGTCGAAGCGTTCCTGCATTTGCGGGGAAATCGCAATGCTTTTCGCGCTACGGGAGAAGATGCCGCCACCTTCGGACATCAGGCTGGTGTCGTAGTCCGACCAGGCTGAACGCGGCAGGTCGAACAGGCGCTGACGCTCGGCGAAGCTCGACGCCGGCTCAGGGTTCGGGTCGATGAAGATGTGCAGGTGGTTGAACGCTGCGACCAGTTGCAGCTTGTCGGACATCAGCAAGCCGTTACCGAACACGTCACCGGCCATGTCGCCGACACCCACCACAGTGATGTTGTCTTCCTGGACATTGATGCCGCGCTCGCGGAAGTGGCGCTGTACGCCGACCCACGCGCCCTTGGCGGTGATGCCCATCTTCTTGTGGTCGTAACCGGCCGAACCACCGGACGCAAACGCGTCACCCAGCCAGAAGCCGTACTCGATGGCGATGCCGTTGGCGATGTCGGAGAAGGTCGCAGTGCCCTTGTCCGCGGCCACTACCAGGTACGGGTCATCGTGGTCATGACGCACGACGTTGGCCGGTGGCACCAGGGCGCCGTCTTTCAGGTTGTCGGTGATGTCCAACAGGCCCGAAATGAAGATGCGGTAGCAAGCGATGCCCTCGGCCGCGATCTCGTCACGACTGCCGCCCAGTGGCAGGCGGCGCGGCAGGAAACCGCCCTTCGCACCCACCGGCACGATCACCGAGTTCTTCACTTGCTGGGCTTTTACCAGGCCCAGGACTTCGGTACGGAAGTCTTCTTCACGGTCGGACCAGCGCAGGCCGCCACGAGCCACGTTGCCGAAACGCAGGTGCACACCTTCGACGCGCGGCGAGTAAACGAAGATTTCGAACTTCGGTACCGGCTTCGGCAGTTCAGGGATCAAGTGCGGGTTGAACTTGAAGCTGAAGTACGACTTGTTATGGCCGTTGGCGTCGGTCTGGTAGAAGTTGGTGCGCAGGGTGGCCTTGATCAGGTCCAGGTAGCGACGCAGGATGCGGTCTTCGTTCAGTACCTGGACGTCGTCCAGGGCGCTGAGGATCGCGTGTTCCAGGCGTTGCTGCATGTCGTCCAGATCGTCGCCGGTCAGCTTGCGCGCCAGGTAGAAGCGAGTCTTGAACAACCGGGTCAACTCGCGAGCGATGTCGGTGTGGTTGTTCAGGGTGCTGGCGATGTAGCCCAGATCGAAGCCCAGACGAATCTGCTTCATGTAGCGGGCGTAGGCACGCAGCAGTGCAACGTCGCGCCATGGCAGACCGGCGGTCAGTACCAGACGGTTGAACGCGTCGTTCTCGGCTTCGCCACGCACGATGTGGACAAAGGCGTCCTGCAGCGTGTCGTTGAGTTGCTGGATGTCGAGCTCCAGGCCTTCGGCAGCGGTGAACGCGAAATCGTGAATCCAGAACTCGCGGCCACTGTTGTGGCGCAGGCGATACGGGAACTCACCCAGCACACGCAGGCCGAGGTTTTCCAGGATCGGCAGGACGTCGGACAGCGCCAGCGGGGTGTCAGCGTGGTACAGCTTGCAATGCAGCATGCGCTGGCCGGACACCTGGCCCAGCGGCTGATAGAAGCTCATCACCAGCGGATTTTTTTCGTTGAGGCTCAGCAGGTGCTGCATGTCGACCACAGCCGAGTGGGCTGCGAAACGCTCGCGGTAACCGGCCGGGAAGCCTTTCGGGAAATCGGCCAGCACGTTGGTGCCGTGGGCTTCACCGAAGCTTTCAACGGTCAGCGCGGCGTAGTCGTCCTGCCAGCTGCGGCAGGCCTGCACCACTTCTTTTTCCAGCAGCAGCGGGTCGATGTCGAGGCGGTTTTTCGGGTCGACGCGCAGGATCAGCTGCACGCGGGCCAGCACGGACTCGGAGAAGAAGGTCCAGAACTCGCAGTCCGAGGCTTTCAGGCGATCCATCAGCACTTGCTGGATCTTCTGGCGCACTTCGGTGGAATAGATGTCACGCGGCACGTAGGCCAGGCAGTAGCAGAAACGGCCGTACGGGTCTTTGCGCAGGAACACGCGAATCTTGTTGCGTTCCTGGATCTGCACGATCGACATCACGGTGCTGAACAGCTCGTCCACCGGGGTCTGGAACAGATCGTCGCGCGGCAGCACTTCGAGCACCTGTGCCAGTTCCTTGCCCAAGTGAGCCTTGGCCTGGAAGCCTGAACGGTGTTCGATTTCCTCGACCTTGCGGCGGATGTACGGGATCACCCGCACGCTCTCGCCATACACCGACGAGGTGTACAGGCCCATGAAACGGCATTCCTTGACGACCTTGCCGTCGGCGTCAACTTCACGGATCGACACGAAATCCGGGTAAGCCGGACGGTGGACACGGCTTGGGTGCGAAGCCTTGGCAAACGACAGCAGGGTCGGTTCGCGCAGGTAGTTCACGGCGTAGTCTTCGATGCGCAGGTCATCGTAGGTCAGGCCGGCACGCAGCAGCTTGGTCAGGCCGAGGAAGGAGTCCTTGTCGTAGACGATATGGCCGCCATCGGCTTCATCGCTGACCACGAACTCTTCATAACCGAGGAAGGTGAAGTGGTTGCCCACCAGCCATTCCAGGAAGCTCTTGATTTCGCTCTTCTCGTCGCCATCGACGGCGAACTGGCTGTTGTCCAGCTTGGTCAGGATTTCCTGGACCTTGGCCTTCATCGGCTCGAAATCGCCGACGGCCACACGGACTTCACCGAGCACCTGCTCCAGCTCTTTGCTCAGCACATTGAGCTCGGCGGTGTTGGCGCAGCGGTCGATTTCCAGGTACATCAGCGACTCTTGCAGAATGTCGTCGCCCTGGGAGCCTTTAGGCAGGATTTCCAGCAACTCGCCCTTGCTGCCACGACGAACGCTCAGCACGGTGGTTTGCAGGGTATGGATGCTATAGCCGCGGCGGTTCAGCTCGGTACGCACCGAGTCCACCAGGAAAGGCAAGTCGTGGTGCAGCACTTCGACCGCGGTGTGGGTCGACTGCCAGCCGTGGCGTTCGTAATCGGGGTTGTAGACGCGCACTTGCGGCTGCGCGTGATCAAAGCGCTCAAGCAAGCGCCATGCAGAAAGGGTGCAGCCAGCGAGGTCGGACAACCGACGCTGGGTCAGCTCGTCAAGGGAAATGATGCCGAAGAATTGTTCAGCGAACAGCGCCACTTGTGGCAGTGCCTGTTCACTGATGTGCTGCGCCAGTGCCGCTTGCAGTTGGTGCTGGAAGTCGGCTTTGCTGGCTGCGGTGAAGAACGCCATCTGTGGTACTCCGCTTGGGCTTGTTATTGATGGAAGCGTCGCGTGCAAAACCCCTGTTCGGGGCTACCCGTCACCCCGTTCCTGATTCTCGGGCAGAGGAAACAGGGTGACAGGTGGGTGAAGCTGGACGGGACACTCGGGTCACATTCACCTTCCGTGAATGGGCATCTGCAAAAACGACTGGACTGCGTGCAGCGCAATGTCTTTACGGGTGCTCATCCGTTGCGCAGCTTAACCAGTGCGGCAAGGCCCGTGCTTGCGATGCTGCGACATATTCGGTCAACGGTACGCAGTTCAAGGCATGCGCATCGAACAACACTAGCAGTCGCTCGAAAAATTTGGCGATTTTTGTCCGTCTTATGGCACGGATGTGCCAGAAATCCAGACCTGGGTTTATACAGTTCTTGGGCTGGCGAATTCTTAGGGAAATTCTGAAGAAGACTTCCTGATTTTGGCAAAATACCAGGACTCCACCCGCCGAGTTTTCCGATGAAACAGATGACCTTCGCTGACGCCGAGTACGCAGGCAAGCGTAAGCAGACCCGCAAAGAGTTGTTCTTGATCGAGATGGATCAGGTGGTGCCGTGGAACGGCTTGATCAAACTGATCGAGCCGTTCCACCCGAAGGGTGAAGGCGGTCGTCCGGCTTATCCGTTGATGACGATGCTGCGTGTACATTTGATGCAGAATTGGTTCGGTTACAGCGATCCAGCGATGGAGGAAGCGCTGTACGAGACCACCATCCTGCGGCAGTTCGCCGGGCTGAATCTGGAGCGTATTCCCGACGAAACCACCATCCTCAACTTCCGCCGACTGCTGGAGAAACACGAGCTAGCTGCCGGCATCCTGGCCGTGATCAATGGCTATTTGGGTGACCGAGGGTTGTCGTTGCGCCAAGGCACCATTGTCGATGCCACGCTGATCAATGCGCCCAGCTCGACCAAGAACAAGGACGGTAAACGCGATCCAGAAATGCACCAAACCAAGAAGGGCAACCAGTACTATTTCGGCATGAAAGCGCACATCGGTGTGGATGACGAGTCAGGTCTGGTGCACAGCGTGGTGGGCACAGCCGCCAACGTGGCGGATGTCACTCAGGTCGACAAACTGCTACACGGTGCGGAGAACGTGGTCTGCGCCGATGCCGGTTATACCGGCGTCGAGAAACGTACCGAGCATGATGGGCGCGAGGTGATCTGGCAGATCGCGGCACGCCGCAGTACTTACAAGAAGCTGGGTAAGCGTAGCGCTCTATACAAAGCCAAGCGCAAGATCGAGAAGGCCAAGGCCCAGGTACGCGCCAAAGTCGAGCACCCGTTTCGGGTGGTCAAGCGCCAGTTCGGTTTTGTGAAAACGCGCTTCCGTGGCCTGGCCAAAAACACCGCGCAACTGGTGACGCTATTCGCTCTGTCGAATCTGTGGATGGCACGCCGACATTTACTGACCAGTACAGGAGAGGTGCGCCTGTAATGTGGGAAATGACCGTTGCGAGGTGCTCGCGGCGGCTAAAAGCTCAGAAATAAGCGGATGATCTGATCGTTTTGGTCGATTCGCCGTTTTCAAAATCAGCGGAGGCTGAAGTCAGCCAGAAAAGCGTGACTACTTCAGACCTTCCTTAGCGGGAGCTGCATCAACATCCCACGACTCGACGACGATCCGAGTTGCATCGTTAAAATCATTTAGTTCGAAGATTTTGTTTGTGTTTTGTAGGTTGAAAGCTGACGGGATCGTAAACCACATCAAACAATTTAGATGGCTTGGATTCAGGGTTCTTATCGATTCTGAAATACTCGATACGGGCAGAGGTCTCACCGACTTTTAATTGATGAATCCGAGACGTGACCCCTCCCCCTAAAAACGTCCCCTTATAGGCTTTTACGGGGAGCCCTGAATAGTCAGAGAACAGTTGGCCGAATGGTGCTGCCGACGGATTCAGTTCATGTATAAACCCGTTGCCTGAATGACAGGTCAACAGGCGAGCACTATCAAACGACTCAAACTGAAAACCGGTACTTTTTATATGATCAGAAAGGCCTTTGGGACCTAAGAGGATGTTTTTCTCCTTCAGAACTCCTCCTATTTCTGCCCCGTGACCATAGATATTGAGCCTAGGGCCACCCTTGTATCTATCTACAAAAACAACCAACCCTTCGGAAATCCTTGTGAAATTTTTTACCGGCTTTACATGTTCACCGGATACAAACGATAGATATCGGGCTTTAACTTTAGTGAATGCAGTCGCGACCGCTGAAAAAAAATGCCCCGTAGAATCGTTCCTATTAACCGGATCTCCTGCGCAATACGCATACGCATTCAACCCGCCTTTATCAAAAGGGCTTAAATTATCTGGACTGTTAAATCGCATCAGTACAGGGTTAAAAGATCGATAGCCATTTCCCAACAAATAATGCCCGGTCACTGGATCCAGTTTTTGACCATTGAAACCCAATAAACTGAGCAATCCATTTGCGGAGGAGCGATGACCGTAGGGCGAGTAGGCGGTGGTTTGCTGTAAGCTCGCTTGAAGCGCATTAAAGACAGAGCGCTGCAGATCGGTGGCCAGTAACGTGCTAGAGATGTCACTGCTCTGACGTTGTTGCTGCGCCAACAGTTGATCGCCGTGCTGAACAATCGAAAGTCGCTCACTCCCTTCTATTTCGGTGACCAGACGGCTGTCGCAGTAGAAGCGCTGACACTCTGGATTATTCAGTTCAACATGACTGGCCAAGCGATCCAGTGCGTCGTATCGATAATGGATCAAATGCGTTTTCCACGTATTGGACATGGCGAGCCTCCGAAACCGGGATCAGCAAACGCCCACTACTGTCGATCGTTGTGACGAAAACAACAACTAGCAGAACTGCTAGGTTTAACTCAGTCCAGCAAAATTTCGTCGAGACTGGCAAAATCACGTTTCGCCCGCCAACTCCGCTCCCAGCGCCAGGACTTCTCATATGCAAATGACCACCGCCCTCTTGATCGTCAACCCTTGCGACGACGAAGAAGACAACATGGCCATGCTCTGCTGCCATAGCGACCAGGGCGAAATGTTCCTGATGAGCCGCTACCCGGATGAAGACGAGCTGGAAATCACCCTCGACGGCGAACCCTCGACCCTGGACGGTGTGAAAGTCACCCTGAGCCCTTCCCTGCTGAAGATCGAAATTGCGGCGGCGGATGCCGATGCGCTGAATGGGGATGATGTGCTGGAGATCACTTTTGATCCGGACATGGTGGATCTGGCCGAAGTGGAAGAAACCTTGCAGAACATTCTGAAAGGCACTGGCACCTTTATCAGCCAGATTTGAGATGGTTGATCGGCCCTCATCGCGAGCAGGCTCACTCCTACAATTGATCGTCGTACCCCGTCAATGTAGGAGCGAGCCTGCTCGCGATGGGGCCAGCAAAGCTACCCAATCACACCCCCGCTATAAAAAACCGCCAATTGCCCCAATCATTTCCCGCACTTTGCGCAAAATGCCGTTAGTCGGCGGCGCCCGCGATGGATTAAAGTAACGCCCCCAGCCCTGGCGTATTTCAAACGTTCTCGGCCACCCTTTTGCAGGAACAGTCATCGATGGAACATCGTGAAGCGCTGCTGGCGCTGCGAACCTTTCTTTCAACGCAGATTCTCGGCCAGGAAAAACTCATCGAGCGGTTGCTCATCGCCCTGCTCGCCGACGGCCACATGCTGGTCGAGGGGGCTCCTGGCCTGGCCAAGACCAAGGCCATCAAAGAACTTGCCGAAGGCATCGAGGCCCAGTTCCACCGCATCCAGTTCACCCCCGACCTGTTGCCGGCCGACATTACCGGTACGGAAATCTACCGCCCGGAAACCGGCAGTTTCGTGTTCCAGCAAGGTCCGATCTTCCACAACCTGGTACTGGCGGACGAAATCAACCGCGCCCCGGCCAAGGTCCAGTCGGCCTTGCTCGAAGCCATGGGCGAGCGGCAAGTCAGTGTCGGGCGCAGCACCTATGAGCTGTCGCCGCTGTTCCTGGTGATGGCCACGCAAAACCCCATCGAGCAGGAAGGTACCTATCCGCTGCCGGAAGCCCAACTCGACCGGTTCCTGATGCACGTGAAAATCGGCTTTCCCGATGCCACCGTTGAGCGCCGGATTCTGCAGCAAGCCCGTGGAGAAGCCCTGAACGGTGAAACGAAGCCTGAGCGTCGGGTGACTCAACAGACGATATTTGTCGCACGCAAGGAAATCCTCGGTCTGTACATGGCCGACGCCGTGGAGGAATACCTGGTGCAACTGGTCATGGCCACCCGCACCCCGGCCAAGTTCGATCCGGAGATGGCCGAGTGGATCGCCTACGGCGCCAGCCCGCGTGGCTCGATTGCCTTGGACCGCTGCGCCCGCGCCCACGCCTGGCTGGCCGGGCGTGATTTCGTCAGCCCGGAAGATATCCAGGCCGTGCTGTTCGACGTGCTGCGCCATCGCATCATTCTTTCCTTTGAAGCCGAAGCCGCTGGCATCGATCAGGACCGTGTGGTCCAGCGGATTCTCGACGTCGTAGCCGTCGCTTGACCCTGATGAACGCCAGCCTGCCGCCCGAACCGGGCATCCGTGTCAGCCTCGCCGACCTGATCGAGATGCGCCATCGCGTGCGCGAAGTACAGCTGTTTTCCACGCCGAGCCAACGCAGCCCGCTGATCGGCCTGCACCATTCCAAATTGCGCGGGCGTGGCGTCGACTTCGATCAGGTGCGGGTCTATCAGGCCGGCGACGATGTGCGCACCATTGACTGGCGTGTCACCGCGCGCACCCAGGAGCCTCACACCAAGCTGTTCCACGAAGAACGTGAGCGGCCGATTTTCATCATGGTCGAACAAAGCCGCCGGCTGTTTTTCGGCTCGGGCCTGATGTTCAAGTCGGTGCTCGCCGCCCAGGCCGCGAGCCTGATCGGTTGGGCAGCCCTGGGGCACAACGACCGGGTCGGCGGCCTGGTGTATGGCGACAATGTGCACTACGAAATCAAGCCTCGGCGCAGCAAGCAAAGCCTGCTGCAGTTACTCAACCGGCTGGTGCGGGTCAACCAGTCGCTGACCACCGAAGGCGAGCCGGACCGCGACGCCTTTGGCATTGCCTTGCGCCGAGCGCGGGAAGTGTCACGTCCGGGCAGCCTTGTCATTGTGATTTGCGATGAACGCGCGCTATCGGAAAGCGCCGAGCAACAGTTGAGCCTGTTGTCGCGCCATTGCGACCTGTTGCTGCTGCCGGTGTCCGATCCGCTGGATCATGCCCTGCCCGCTGCTGGCCTTTTACGTTTCGCCGAGCGTGGAGCGAAATTGGAACTCGATACGCTGAATTTCGACCTGCGCCAGGCTTACCGGGCCCAGGCCGAGGCACGCATCGCGCGCTGGGAGTTGCTCGCGCAGAAACTGCGGGTGCTGATGATGCCGTTGAGCACCCAGAGCGAGATGGTAGAGCAATTGCGCGAATACCTGAACCCACAGAAACCGGGGAAAGGTCGATGAGCGGCATTGATCAACTGCAACCACTGATATCTCCGCCACCGGTGGAATTCTGGCCTCCGGCACCGGGCTGGTGGTTGCTGGTTCTGTTGGTGCCACTGATCGGTTTGGGCCTGTGGAAGCTGCGGCGCTTCATTCCACGCAAACGCCCCGTGGTACGTGCGGAACAGCCGCTTGACCCGGTGCGACTGGCCGCACTGGCCGAATTGGCAATGATGCCCAAACCCTACGACGGCGCGCCGGCCGGTGCCTGGCTGCAGCAACTCAACGGCTTGCTCAAGCGCCTGTGCCGCAACCATTACCCCTACAGCCAGAGCCATACCCTCAACGGTCGCAAGTGGCTGGCGTTCCTCGACAACCGCTGTCCGGCCGCCGGGCTGACCCGCTGGATGGTGCTGGTCGAAGGCGCCTACAAACCCGAATGCAAACTCGACGACAAGGCCATCGCCGGCCTGACCCAGGCCGTCGACACATGGATTCGCAAGCATGTTTGAGTTCGCCTGGCCGTGGATTTTTGCCCTTCTGCCGCTGCCGTGGCTGATGCGCATCGTATTGCCGGTGGCCGACAGTGGTGAACCGGCACTCAAGGTCAGTTTCCTCAGCGATCTGGAAGGCCTCGCCGGGCGTCGCGCCCGGGCCAACCTGCCGGCATGGCGCCAGCAGGCACCCTTCATACTGCTATGGCTGTTGCTGCTGGTCGCGGCGGCGCGCCCGCAGTGGCTCGGCGAACCCTTGCCGATTGCCGCCAGTGGCCGCGACTTGCTGGTGGCGGTGGACGTTTCCGGCTCCATGGACTTCCCTGACATGCAGTGGCAGGACGAAGATGTCAGCCGGCTGGCGTTGGTCCAGCACCTGCTCGGCGATTTCCTCGAAAGCCGCGAAGGTGACCGGGTCGGCCTGATCCTGTTCGGTAGCCAGGCCTACCTGCAAGCCCCGCTGACCTTCGACCGCCACACCGTGCGCGTCTGGCTCGACGAAGCGCGCATCGGTATTGCCGGCAAAAACACCGCCATCGGCGATGCCATCGGCCTGGCCCTCAAGCGCCTGCGCTTGCGTCCGGCAACAAGCCGCGTGCTGATTCTGGTCACCGACGGCGCCAACAATGGCGGTGAGATCGACCCGCTCACCGCTGCACGGCTGGCGGCCAAGGAAGGCGTGAAAATCTACCCGATCGGCATCGGCGCCGATCCGGAGCAAAGTGGCACGGTCGGCTTTCTCGGCCTCAATCCGAGCCTGGACCTCGACGAACCGTCCCTCAAAGCCATCGCCGAAGCCACCGGCGGCCAATATTTCCGCGCCCACGATGGCAAGGAACTGCAATCGATCAAGGACACCCTTGACCAACTGGAGCCCGTGGCCCAGCAACCGACGCAGGCCCGCCCGGTCCAAGCGCTGTACCACTGGCCACTGGCCCTGGCGCTGTGGTTGAGCATGCTGCTGCTGGCCCCCGTACTCTGGCCGGACAACCCGTTGCAGCGTCTGTTTACCAAGGATCTGTTTTTGCAAACGCAATTGCTGCCCGACTGGCGCCAGCGCCTCAAACGCCTGCGTCTGCGGAGACGCCGATGAGCGCGCTGTGGCCTTACTGGTTCCGCCCCTGGTGGCTGTTGTTGCTGCCGGTGCTTGGCTGGCTGCTCTGGCAACTCTGGCACCGCAAGAAGCGCGCCGGGCGCTGGCAGATGATCCTGCCTCCAGCCTTTCATACGGCACTGCTCAGCGGTGGCAGTGGTCGCGACAGTAAATTGCCCTGGATCGCCCTCGGCCTCGCTTGGCTGTTGACCGTGCTCGCCCTGCTGGGACCGAGCTGGCAGCGTGTCGAGCAGACCAGTCAAAAGCCCGCCGACCCGCTGGTGGTGATACTTGAGCTGACCCCGGAAATGCTCGCCACCGACGTCACGCCCAACCGACTGGAACAGGCACGACGCAAGCTGCTTGATCTGCTGCAGATTCGCAGCGACGCGCAAACCGCCATCGTCGTCTACGCCGGCAGTGCCCACACGCTGGTACCGCTATCAGATGATCTTTCCACCAGCCGCAATCTGTTGGATGCACTGAAACCGTCGTTGATGCCAGAGGCCGGTCACCGCGCCGATCTGGCGGTGCTCAAGGCCCTGGTGTTGCTCGAACAGGCTGCTTTGGGCGACGGCCGGATCCTGCTGATTGGTTCGTCCCTGACCGACCAGGAGCGGCTTGGCATTCGTCGCGCGCTGAGCGGCAAATCGACTCAATTCCTGATGCTCGGCATCGGCACCGCCGAAGGCTCGCCCATCACCCAGGAAGATGGCAGCTTCCTCAAGGATGAACAAGGCGCCATTCTCGTGCCGCGCCTCGACGAGCCTGGTTTGAAAAGTTTTGCCAACGACCTGGATGGCCACTATCGCCAGGCGCGCCTGGACGATAGCGACCTGCACGCCCTTGGCCTGCTCGACGGTCCACGCAACTTGCGCAACGACGGTCAGACCTTGCGCCTGGACACCTGGGCCGATCAGGGTTACTGGCTGCTGCTGCCACTGTTACTGCTCGCGGCCTGCGCGGGACGTCGCGGTTGGCTGCTATGCCTGCCGCTGCTATTGGCGCTGCCTCAACCGAGCTACGCCTTCGACCTCGCAGACCTATGGCTGCGCCCTGATCAACAAGGCGTGCATTTACTCAAGCAGAAGCGCCCTGCGGAGGCCTCCCGACGCTTCGAAAACCACCAGTGGCAAGGCGTGGCGCTCTATGAGGCCGGCGACTACGCAGGCGCCGCCGAGCGGTTTGCCGAAGGCGACGACGCCCACGCCCACTACAATCGAGGCAATGCCCTGGCAAAAAGCGGTGAGCTGGAGGCAGCCCTGGACGCTTACGAACAGGCTCTGGAACGTCAACCGGATTTGCGTCCGGCACTGACCAACAAAGCGCTGGTCGAACGTCTGCTCAAGGAGAAAAATACGCCACCCGCTCCCGAGCCAGACGAAGCCGACAACGCCCGGCCCGAAACCGAATCCCAGGAGCCACCGCCCGGTGCCGCCGCCCAGCCCTCGAGCAGCGGCGAACCGAAAACCGAAGGGCAACCGCCTCGCCCGGGTGAGGAACAATCGCCCACCACACGGCCGAAACCGGGGACCAACGAGGTACCAGGCAGCGAACTGGGTGACGAACAACACACCACACCGCCCTTGCGCCCGGCCACCGACAGCATCGAAGGTGAACAGCGCCAGGCACTGGAGCAGTGGCTGCGGCAGATCCCGGATGACCCCGGTGAACTGCTCAGGCGCAAATTCTGGTACGAACAGCAACAACATCAGGATCAGGAAGAAACTCGATGACCCGCTTCACCGTATTATTGCTCGCGCTGCTGCATGGCCTGTTGTTCTGCACGGTTCAGGCACAGGCAGCAGAACTGGTCGCCAGTGTTGATCGCAGTCGCCTGAGCTCGGGCGAGACGGTCGAGCTCACCCTGGAATCCAGCGATGTCACTCAGTTCGGCAAACCTGACCTGACAGCGCTGGAGCCCTTGTTCGAAGTGCGCGGCACACGCCAGGTCAACCAGTTGAACACCCTGAGCGGTGAAAACCAGGCCACCACCCGCTGGATCGTCACCCTTCTGCCCCGGCAAAACGGCAGCGTGGTGATTCCGTCACTGCAACTGGGCGAACTGCAGAGCCAGCCGATCACCCTGCAAGTGGTCGAGAGCGAAACACCGGACAACCCGAACAAGCGGGCCGCAGTGTTCATTGATGCCAGCCTCGATCAAACCAGCGTGTACGTACAGGCTCAGGCGGTCCTGACCCTGCGCATCTACCATTCGGTGTCGCTGTACGACGACAGCAGCCTGCCACCCTTGCAGATACCTGACGCACGCATCGAACAATTGGGCGACTCACGCACCTACGAAAAGGACATCGACGGCCTGCGCCATGGCGTGATCGAAATGCGCTACGCGATCTACCCGCAACACAGCGGCGAACTGATCATTCCGGCGCAGGTTTTCAACGCCGCGCTGGTCGACCCGCAACCCGTACAGGACGCCGCCCAGGGGCCGAAAGCCGGCAAGCTGATGCGCGTCACCTCGGCCGAACTGCTGTTGACGGTCAAGGCCAAGCCCATCACTTATCCAGCCGATGCCCCCTGGCTGCCTGCACGCAGCCTGACCCTGAGCGAAAGCTGGAACCCGGAGCCGGATCACTCCCAGGTCGGCGATTCACTGACCCGCAGCCTGACGGTGAACGCCGAAGGCTTGTCCAGCACTCAACTGCCACCGCTGCCCGGCACCGATGTCGGCGGCCTGCGTCGCTACCCGGATCAACCGGTACTCGGTAACCAGAACAGCGAACGCGGCCTGGTCGGCAGCCGTGAAGACCGCGAAGCCCTGGTGCCGACACGGACCGGCGCCATCGAATTGCCTACTGTCGACGTGATCTGGTGGAACACCTTCGAGGACCATCTGGAACACAGCAGCCTGCCCGCTCGCACGCTGCACGTGGCGGCCAATCCGAGCCTGGTGGTCGACACCCCGTCCGGCGCCTCACCGATCGATGCCAATGCCGACAGCGAAGCACTCTGGCGCTGGAAGATCAGCACCTTGATTCTGGCCTGCACCACCCTGCTCGGCTTCGGCCTCTGGTGGCGTGGCCGCTGGCAACCGGCGGTGGCGCGTGTCGCTCAAACCGGCCCCAGCCCGCGCACCGTGCTCGACGACCTCAAGCGCGCCTGCCAGGCCAACGACTCCCACGCCACCCGCCAGGCCCTCGACGCCTGGGCCCGCCAGCAGCCGGAGACCCTGGCCGACATGGCCGCCCGCTTCGTGCCACTGTCCAACGCTCTCGACGGCCTGAACGGCGCGCTGTACAGCGAAACCGGCCAGCACTGGCAAGGTGACGAGTTGTGGCGCGCGATCAAGGCGATCCCGATGGCCGAACGGGTCCAGGACCCGGTTGGTGACAGTGGGCTGCCGCCGCTTTATCCCAAGTAAACACCGACCTAGAGACAAAGATGCATTTGTGGCGAGGGGGCTTGCCCCCGTTGGGCCGCGAAGCGGTCCCCTAATTCCTTCAGGCATACCGAGCTGTCAGGATTTACGGCCGCTTCGCAACCGAACGGGGGCAAGCCCCCTCGCCACAGGCAAGCTCCCTCGCCACAAAACATTCCATCGCGCGATCGGCCATTTAAACCAGTAAACTCTCTCCCCTTTCGCCGCCTTCATTTTTCCCGCGGCCATTACCTATTTCGTAGCGGAGTCCGCCTTGCGCTTGTTTCACACCTCCGACTGGCACCTCGGGCAGAACCTGCACGGCCAGGATCGCGATTTCGAACACGGCTGTTTTCTCGACTGGCTGTTGCGCCAGCTGAAACTGGATCAACCGGATGTGCTGTTGATCGCCGGCGATATCTTCGACACGGTCAATCCGCCGGTCAAAGCCCAGGAACGCCTCTACGACTTCATCGTCAGTGCCCACGAACAGCAGCCGATGCTGACCATCGTGATGATCGCCGGCAACCACGATTCCGGCTCGCGGATTGAACTGCCCGCGCCGTTGATGCGGCGCTTGCGCACCCATGCCCTCGGTCGTGTGTTGTGGCTGGATGACGGGCAACTGGATGCCGAACGCTTGTTGCTGCCCTTGCCCGATGCCAGCGGTGAAATCGCCGGCTGGTGCCTGGCGCTGCCATTCTTGCGCCCGGCGGAAGTCACCGGCGCGCATCTGGGTGACAACTACCTGCGCGGGATCGGTCAGGTGCACGAGTGGCTGATCGAAGCGGCCAACGCCAAGCGCCAGCCGGGTCAGGCACTGATCGCCATCAGCCACGCGCACATGGCCGGCGGCTCGGTGTCGGAAGACTCCGAGCGCAGCCTGATCATCGGCAATGCCGAAGCTCTGCCCGCCAGCCTGTTCGGGCCGAGCATCAGCTACGTCGCTCTCGGCCACTTGCACAAGCCGCAGAAGGTCAATGGCGAGGAGCGCATTCGCTACAGCGGCTCGCCGATTCCGCTGTCGTTCTCCGAGATCAGCTATCAGCACCAGATTCTCGACATCAAGCTCGACGGCGAGACCCTGGTCAGCGTCGAGCCGAAACTGATCCCCCGCGCGGTCAACCTGCAACGCATCGGCCCGGCGCCATTGAGCGAGATCCTGCTGCAACTGGCGGACCTGCCGAACATCGACCTGTTGGCCGACATCCAGCGCCAGCCATGGCTGGAGGTACGGGTGCGCCTCGACGAACCGCAGCCCGACCTGCGCAATCAAGTGGAAACCGCCCTGCAAGGCAAGGCCGTGCGCCTGGTGCGCATCGCCGCCGAGTATGCCGGCAACGGCGGCCGTGACGGAGCCGACGAAGGCAGCACGCTGATCGAACTGGACCAGCTCACGCCTCAGGAACTGTTCAGCCGCGCCTGGCAGGACAACTACGGCAGCGAGGTCGACGAGCAGACCCTCAAGGACTTTGCCGAGCTGTTGCAGGATGTGCAGATGGAGAGCGAACAGCCATGAAAATCCTCGCGATCCGCCTGAAAAACCTCGCCTCGCTGGCCGGGCCGTTTGAAATCGACTTCACCGCTGAACCCCTGGCCAGTGCCGGACTGTTCGCCATCACCGGGCCCACCGGCGCCGGCAAAAGCACCTTGCTCGATGCCCTGTGCCTGGCGCTGTTTGGCGCCGTACCGCGCCTGAACAACACCGGCCGCGACGCCAAGGTGCCCGACGCCGACGGCGAAATCGCTACCGGCGACCCGCGTACCCTGCTGCGTCGCGGCACGGGTGAAGGCTATGCGGAAGTGGATTTCGTCGGTGTCGACGGTCGCCGCTACCGCGCCCGTTGGGAAGCCAATCGCGCCCGGGACAAGGCCGCCGGCAAGCTGCAGGCCAGCCGCCAGAGCTTGCGTGACATCGATCAGGATCAATTGCTCGCCAGCCAGAAAGGCGAATACAAGACTCAGCTCGAAGCCGCGCTGGGGCTGAATTTCGAACAGTTCACCCGCGCGGTGATGTTGGCGCAAAGCGAGTTCAGCGCATTCCTCAAGGCCGATGACAACGACCGCAGCGAACTGCTGGAAAAACTCACCGACACGGCGCTCTACACCCGCCTCGGTCGTCGCGCCTTCGACAAGACCAAAGAGGCTCGCGAGGCGCACAAGCTGCTGCAGGATCAGGCCAGCGGTGTGACGCCGCTGTCACCCGAAGCCCGCGCGGAACTGGATGAGCGCTTCAACCAGGCGCAGCAGCAACTCAAGACCCAACAAGCGCAGCTCAAACAGCTTGAACTGCAGGACACCTGGCTCAAGGACCTGCGTCGCTTGCAGGACGAACATCTGGCCGCCAGCGAACAACTGCAATCGGCACAGACCCACTGGGAGGCCTTGGCCAGTGAGCGCTTGAGGCTCACCCGCCTCGAACAGCTGGCCCCACAACGGCACCAGTTCGCTCGTAAGGCCGAGGTCGATGCGCTTCTGACACCCCTGGCGGCGCAAATTGCCTTGCACACGCAGCAGCATGGCGAACTCGGTGAGCGTCAGACGCAGCTTGAGCAACAGCTCGGCAGCGCCCGGATCGCCTTGAGCGAAACCCAACAACGGCAAGCCGACAGCACGCCGTTGCTGCGTCAGGCCTTCGAAGCACAAAGCACCCTCGCCCGCCTGGCCAAGGACACCGCCCTCAGCGCCGAAGCCAGGCAACAGGCGCAACAGGCCTGCACCCAGGGCCAGGGCACGATTCAGACCTTGCTCGATCAGCAAGCCCGTGGCGCCGGGGACTTACAGCGCATCGCCAGCGGGCTGGAGCAAAGCACGCATCTGGCACCGTTAAGCGATGCCTGGAATGCCTACCGTGATCGCCTGCAACAGTTGATGTTGATCGGCAACCGGTTGAATCAGGGCCAGGCCGAACTGGCCAGCCTCGAACAAAACGCCGCGAACACTGAACAAGCGCTCACCGCGCAGAAGCAACAACTTGAAGTGCTGTTCAAGGAGGCCGGCGCCGAACCGGATGCCGTCGCCGAGCAGATCGGCATCCTGGGCAGCCTGTTGCAGGACAACCGCAAGCAACTGCGCGCCGTCGAAGACCTTGCACGCCTGTGGGCCAGCCAGCAGGACCTGGACAAGCGCAGCGCCGAGCTGCAACAACGCCAGCTCACCGCGCAGCAGGAACGTGAACGTTTGACCCAGGACGGGGTCAAGGCCAAGGCTGATCTGAGCGTTGCCGAACAGACCCTCAACGTCACGCGCGAACTGCTGGAGCGTCAGCGTCTGGCGCGCAGTGCCAGTGTCGAAGAGCTGCGTGCGCAGTTGCAGGACGATCAGCCTTGCCCGGTCTGCGGCAGTAACGAGCATCCCTATCATCAGCCGGAAGCCCTGCTGCAGAGCCTCGGTCGCTTTGATGAAAGCGAACAGGCCAACGCGCAGAAGGCCGTCGACCTGCTCAAGGAAAAACTCACTGATCTGCGTGCCGAGGTCGGCGGGCTGATCGCCCAGCAAAAGGAACTGCTGCAACAGCAAGAGCAACTGGCAACCCAGCAAAAGGCCCTCGCCCCAAGTCTGGAAGCGCATCCGCTGGCGACCCAACTGCTGAACCAGGATGCCGCCAAACGCGATGCCTGGCTCATCCAACAAAACAGCCAGCTTAACCAGAGCATCAGCCAGGACGAGCAACGGCAGAGCGCGCTGCTCACCCTGCAACAGGATGCCGCGCGCCTGACCCAGCAACTGCGCCATGCTGAAACCGCGCACCAGCAAGCAGCCCAGCACCTGAGCAATCAACAGCGCGAACTGGGCAACGACCGCCAGCGCCTGGACGAAGAACTCAGCGCATTCGCCAACCTGCTGCCGGCCGAAACCCTGCAAGCACTGCGCGTCGAACCGGCCGCGACCTTCATGCATCTCGACCGGCAGATCGTCGAGCGCCTGGCGCAACTCGAGCAACAAAAGGAAGAACTGGCCGAGCAGCAACAGCGCCAGCAAAACCTGGAGAAAGAACAGGATCGCCAGCACAGCCGCGTGCAGCAATTGCACGCCGCCGAACAGCAGTTCACTGGACTGGCCGAGCAGCAACAGGCGAGCCAGCACACGCTCGGGCAATTACTCGGCGAACACAGCAGCGCCGAGCATTGGCAGCAGCAACTGGAACAGGCCGTGGAACAGGCGCGCAGCGCCGAAACCAGCACCGCGCAGTCGCTGCAAAGCGTCCTCACGCAGTCTGTGCAACTCGCCGCCGAGCTCAAGGCACAGCAGGAACGCCTGCACGCACTGGAAGGCGAAGAACGTGAGCTCGCCGGCAAGATCGGCGACTGGCGTGCCCGTCATCCCGAACTGGATGACGGTGGCCTCGAAGTCCTGCTGCGCGTCGACGACACTCAGGTCAGCGAACTGCGCCAGCGCTTGCAGCACAGCGAAAAAGCCATCGAACAGGCCAGCGTCCTGGTGCAGGAGCGCAACAAACACCTGCTCAATCATCAGGCTCAACAAAACGGCAACCTCGATGCCGAGCAGTTAGCCAGTGCGCTGATCGACCTGCAAAACCTCGCCGCCACCAGCGAGCAACACTGCGCCGAACTGCGCGCCGAACAGGCCGAGGACCAGCGCCGACAGAACGCCAATCAGGCCCTGGCGCAGCAGATTGCCGATGCCTATAGCGAGTACCAACGCTGGGCACGCCTGAACGCGTTGATCGGCTCCGCCACCGGCGACACCTTCCGCAAGATCGCCCAGGCCTATAACCTCGACCTGCTGGTGCATCACGCCAACGTGCAACTGCGCCAACTGGTGCGCCGCTATCGCCTCAAGCGCGGCGGCAGCATGCTCGGCTTACTGGTGATGGACACCGAAATGGGCGACGAACTGCGCTCGGTGCATTCGCTGTCCGGTGGCGAGACCTTCCTGGTCTCGCTGGCGCTGGCCCTCGGCCTGGCGTCGATGGCGTCGAGCACGTTGAAAATCGAGTCGTTGTTCATCGACGAAGGCTTCGGCAGCCTCGATCCGGAATCCCTGCAACTGGCCATGGACGCACTCGACGGATTGCAGGCCCAGGGCCGCAAGGTCGCGGTGATTTCCCACGTACAGGAAATGCATGAACGGATTCCGGTGCAGATTCAGGTCCAGCGCCAGGGCAACGGCCTGAGCACCCTGGAGGTGAAATGAACACCCTGTATTCCTTCCGCCGCTGCCCGTACGCCATGCGCGCACGCATGGCCCTGCGCTACTCGGGCGTGGCCGTGGACATTGTCGAAGTCAGCCTGAAGGCCAAGCCCGCCGAAATGCTCGCGCTATCGGGCAAAGGCACGGTGCCGGTGCTGAGCGCCGATGGCCGGGTGATCGACGAAAGCCTGGACATCATGCGCTGGGCCCTGGCACAGAACGATCCGCAGGACTGGTTGCTCAAGGACGATCCTGTGGCAGCGGCGCAAATCGCCCCGTTGATCGAACACAACGATCTGGTGTTCAAGGTGCACTTGAATCGCTACAAGTACGCCGAGCGTTATCCCGAGCAACCGATGGAGGTTTATCGCGGTGAAGGCGAGGTGTTTTTGCAAAGGCTGGAGGCGTTGCTGGAGGGACGCGACTACTTGCTCGCCAGCCATCCAAGCCTGGCCGATGTGGCGCTGATGCCCTTCGTGCGCCAGTTCGCCCACGTCGACCGCGACTGGTTCGCGCAAACGCCCTATCGGCGTTTGCAGGACTGGTTGCAGCGGTTTCTGGAGTCGGATTTGTTTACCGGTGTGATGCGCAAGTAAGCCACCGCACACTGTGGCGAAGGGCTTGCCCTAATGCCAGTCAGTCAAGGAGCAAAACCTGTGGGAGCGAGCTTGCTCGCGATAGCGGACTGTCAGGCAACGCAGATGTTGACTATGCGATCGTCATCGTCGGAACGCCGCCCGGAGCAAGCTCGCTCCCACAGGGGGTGTGGTGTTCGAAACGTTAACTGATCGGCATTAGGGCAAACCCCCTCACCACAAAAGCCCTTCATCGACAGCAGGCTTCAGGCCAACACCTCACACATCCCGATCGCCGAGCAATCAACCTGGAACGGGCCGAAAGCCACGTTTTCATTCCTGATCGGTGGATTGCCGGCCAGCATGCCCTGGGCACTGGCGTTTTCGCAATTCTGACGCGTGGCTTTCAGTCGATTCTTGTATCGCCAGACGTGTACTCTCTCCAGCTTCTTTTCAGATCAAGACGAATTCCGGGCACAGGCTCTCGGGTCCGCACGATAACTCAACACTCGGTCGACCCCAAGGAAACGGGACGCCTCTGCCCCAGAGTCGGCCACGAATCTAACGACGTCCAATCGATGCCTTTTTTTAGTTCAAATCGACAGACGGGGCGGCTCATCAAAATCTGCGTCTGGATGGCCTGCTCAGCGTCAGCGGTACATCCCCACGGAACAGTGTCCAAGTCCCGTAGGAGTCCCGTCAATATATCCTGATCAAGGCAGTCGCCGAATCGAGCGACCAAAAGGTGTTTCGCGCGGCGAAATCGCATTCCGGTGCCGACCAGTTGCGCAGCCAAGTGCAATGCGCCATGGGCCGCCATAGCAATTTCGGGTGCATGCCGCACGATCATCCCCGGCATTCCCGATAGCATTGATCCCGCCGCCGCGACTTGCCGCAAGTCATCCGCCAGGTCCGAGCGTTTGAATAGGCAGGCTGCGATCAGGTCATCGCCGACATTGAAGACGCCCCGCCCGGCGAGTTCCGAAAGCGCCTCCTTTGGCCACTTGGCCGCCAGGAAAAGGGTGGCCTGCCGGAGCGATTCATAGCGACCGAACCACCGTCCGTTGTCCTCGGCCTCCTCATTCAGCCAGTGCGCATACCCGTCAATCAAGGTCCGACAATAATCGAATCCCCTGCGCAGACAACGTAACAGCAGACCGCGAACGATTCGGCTGCACGCCATCGCGGCGACCGTCGACGACATTGGCAGGGCGTGCAAGGCGACGTACTGCGCCCTGTCCTCGATCACCGCTCGATACCGTATCAGTGTGGTAAATATCTCCTTCCATTCCAATCCGTCGAAACGTTCGGCGAAGCCGTCCACGGCTTCGTTGGCGACATACGAAAAATCGTAAGAGGCGTCGAATAGAAAGCGCGTAGCGACCACAAAGTGCCAGAGATGCTCGTAATCCCAGGGATCTGATCCTTGCGCGTTAAGGCGGATGAACAGTGTCCAGGTACCCAGCACTTGCTCGCGCCGGACCGTCAGTGCCGGGAACATCCAAATTTGGAAACGATCCAGAAATACCTCAAACGCCAGGATCCTCGCGATTTCGCCCCCGGGGCAATCAGGCGGCTCCGTCCACTCTACCGAGATCTGCCGCGGCGTGAACACGTAGCTCGCCTTGTGCGTTCCCATCGGAATCTGAATCTCGAGCAACTCTCGCTCGAAACGCAGAACCTTCGTCGAGCGACTGCTGAACGTCGAACAGAAGTGTTCTAGCGCTTGTACGCGCCGTGGTAGCCCCTGCGCGTCAAGCCGCAGCCCCGCCAGGGAGTATTGATGAAGGAGATTGTGAAGAACGTGCGGATTCTCGTACCGCAGCGGTGTTTCATGGGAAACCACAATGGCGTCAAACTCGAATCGCCAATTGCGGTCCTGTATCTCGAATGACTCGGGCATCTCGTCATCAGCCCATTGACGCAGCCAAATTTGAAAGCGCTGAAGCACTGCGGCATCGCGCTCAGACAGCGATCCTATGTTCAGGAATTCGATCCACCATTGCATCACTATGAGGTAGCGGCGGTAGCTGCCAGCGTCGCCCTCCTCCACCGAGCGCCATAGCAGCCCTTTCAATGAGGCGTCATACGCTTCGACCAGCGATCCTCTAATCTGCTCAGCGACGTTTTCCAGACCGGCTTCGTACAGCGCACCCCGGAGTGTCAAGTAAGTATCGTTGAGCTGCAGAGGAAGCCGCGCGGTCGTGCTGCCACCCGACACCATAGCTCTAAACAACGCTACTGACTGTCGGAATGCGTCCACTGGTTCGAGGACGGCGGGATTAACGAGAGCCTGCCGCGCAAGCAGGATCCCACTTGCGATCGGCAACTCCAAAGAGCGGATGGATACCATCGATTCGACAAACAAGCCATCTTCAAGATCGTGTGCCAGTGCATCGAGGTAGGAGACGGCGTCGTCCGGCTCATAAACCGGCAGTCGCTTACATTCCGTCCTGACGAAGGCCACGCTTTCAAGAATCAACACGGCGTTATCGCGCTGAAGCGCCTTCAAATGCACGGCAGCCGAATCGACCAGGCGCCGCAACGTTTGCGACGGTAGCCAGGACGTCGCCGCCTCACAGTCGAGCAGTGCCAGGACAATTCGAAGGTCACCACTCGCGACCAACGTGCGTGTCACGGACGACAGCGCGAACAGCGTGCGCAGTTCGCCCTGCGGCTCATTCCGTGACACCCGGAACGCACGTTCGTAGTCCCTCGCGAATTCAGTGAGCGCGCAGCATTCGCCGGCATACCCTGGATTCTTTGACCGCCAGATTGCCGCGAGCAGTGAGGGTGACTCCACTACTCCGTCGTCGCGTTGCATCCACCTCGCCGACATCGGCTGCTCGCTACGTGCGAACAGCCGCTCCTTGACTTCGCGTGCGACCGGTAAACGACGCAGCTGGGAAAGGACTTCGACGCAGTCTCGCGCCAGCTCGCCGCCAGGTGCCAGCACCTCATCGGTGAAAACAAGAGCGCAGTCGTCGGGCAACACCAACTCTCGGCGACGCTCACTCTGAATTGATCGCAGCAGCGTCGAGTCGCCGAGAATACAGGTGCCACGGTCAAATACAACGCAGTCTGCTCCGGCTGGCATGCGTCGAGTATCCATCCTGACGCAGGAAGTTTTCTGCTGGCGGAACATGATACCCGCGTGTTCCTCCGCACTGCCTTCGTCCACTAATACCACCGCTACGTCGGCCTGCTCTCGCGCGTTGAGCGCAAGATATCGGCGCCAAGCGCTCATGAGATCAGGTGCCACCAATGCGCGGCCCGAGGATTGTGCACCCAGCATCAACAAGCCGGCTTCCACGACATCGTAGCGACTGATCAATGTTTCACGGCATGCATCGGTCAACACATCACGATCGCGAAAGGCATCATCAGAATACGCCGGCCGCGCCTGCAGCAGATGCAACCGTTGCACCGTCGTCGCGCGCAGATGGCGTGCGCGCCATAACCTCAGGTCTGAGCAAGCAGGACGCAGCACCAAGGCCGTCGCCTGCGAGCCGGTATTCTGAGCGCTGGCGAAACCGAAACCGATCGTATGCGCGACGTTCATCAGTTGTGGGTTTCGCGGCATGACGGTGGTCACGGACACGAAGCCAAGTGTCGTCTCCAGGCCCCATTCGCAATCGATCGCAATGAAGTCGAACGTCTGCATCAGTTCATTACATACCGCCTCCATGTGATCAAGAACAGCTGTGTCCAGATACGGCGAATGATCGCGACCGACATCGCCACAGACATCGATCTTCAGTAGCTGTTGCACAAAGCATGGAATTGCCTCGACATGATCGTAACGCCCCGAGAGCGCAAGTTGGCGTCGTGCATGCTCGGTCGATCCACTCATGGCCACAGTGGCAATACACCGTATCAGCGCTTGTGGCTCGGGACATATCAGGCTTTCGTAGCCGCCGGCATTGACGTGATCCGTCAGGTCCTCGTTACCTGCACTACGCACGATCCAGGGCGCTGAACCACAAACGTCCTCCACGCTTCGCGCCAGCAGCGGAAAAGCCTCCTCCAAAGCGGCTGCGTAGATCGCTACCGCTTCATCCGCCTGTGCCAGGCCGCCCGCCACTGCGGTTGGCAATGGGGCAATCGGAAAGATAGGCAGGACAAGATTCCCCAGGGATTCGATCTTCCGGATGCGCAGGAGCCGATCCGCCTTGGGTCCGTAGAGTTGTTCTTCGTCTGTAGTCATGGTTTAGCACGCAAGATCCGATGATTGTGGTGGTGCGGCATGCAGCTGGGCCAGCAGAAGGCATATATCAACCTCGCTGACTTTCGGCGCAGGCGCGTCTTCAAAGGGCCGCGCATTTTCATTTAGGGTCGCCCAGGTATCCGCCGCTCTGGTGAGCCCACAACCTCGCGTAAAGCCCCCCTTGCGCAAGCAGCGTTGTGTGATCGCCCTCTTCGACAACACGTCCCTCATCAAGCACGATCAAACGGTCCATCGCTGCGATGGTGGACAGCCGGTGTGCGATCGCAATCACAGTCTTGCCCTCCATTAATCGGTAAAGGCTTCGCTGAATTACGGCTTCGACTTCGGAATCAAGTGCACTGGTCGCCTCGTCGAGCAGCAGGATCGGTGCGTCCTTCAGCATCGCGCGCGCAATGGCGATACGCTGACGCTGTCCGCCCGAGAGCTTGACGCCGCGCTCGCCCACATGCACCTCGTAACCGCAGCGCTTGCCCGCATCGCTGAGATTCCGGATAAAAGTGTGTGCCTCTGCGCGCCGGGCCGCCGCCTCGATCTCCACCAACGTCGCATTAGGTCTGCCGTAGGAAATGTTGTCGGCTACTGACCGATGCAGCAGTGAAATATCTTGCGTGACCATGCCGATTTGGCTGCGCAACGAATCCTGCGTAGCGTGTGCGATGTTCTGCCCGTCGATCAGGATGCGACCACTTTCCAGATCATGAAAGCGCAGCAGCAAGTTCAATAGCGTCGACTTGCCGGCACCCGAGCGGCCGACCAGACCAATTTTTTCACCAGGCCTGACCGTGAGGTCCAGATCGTCGATTACGCGGAGACCGCTTTCAGCGTAGCGGAAGCTCACTCGTTCGAAGCAAACCTCGCCACGGGTTGCTGCGAGATCGACGGCGTCAGGCGCATCGAGAACGGTAGGTCGGATCGACAGCGTCTTCATGCCGTCCTGCACTATGCCGACATTCTCAAATAGACTGGTCATCTCCCACATGAGCCATTGCGAAATGCCCTGCAGCCGCAACGCCATAGCGGTGCCGGCGGCAACGGCGCCCACTCCCACTGCACCTTGCGACCACAGCCACAACGCAGTACCCGTCGTGCCAATCGTGAGCCCAATGCTCAAGAGATGGTTGACGATCTCAAAGGCGCTCACTAGCCGCATCTCGCCGTAACCGGTGCGCATGAATTCGCGCATGGCCTCGCGCGCGAACCCTGCCTCGCGCTGCGAGTGCGAGAACAGTTTGACGGTGGCGATGTTTGTATAGGCGTCGGTCACACGTCCAGTCAACAACGCACGCGCGTCAGCCTGCTCCTTGCCGAACTTGCCAAGGCGAGGCACAAAATAAAACAACGCAGTGACGTAGAGGACGAACCAGCCTACAAAGGGCCATACCAATTGCGTATCAAGTACGCCAACCAGGATGATCATGGACGTCACGTAGATACTCATAGCGACCATGACGTCGGCCAGTACGAAAATGGTTTCGCGCACTGCAAGTGAGGTTTGCATCACCTTGGCCGTGATGCGACCCGCGAACTCGTCCTGATAAAAGGCCATGCTTTGTCCCAGCATCAGCCTGTGGAAGTTCCACCGCAGCCGCATGGGCAAGTTCACGGTGAGTGTCTGATGCTTTACGACGGTCTGCAGGGCCACTACTGCGATGCTGGCCACCATCACGGCGACCAGCCATAATAGTATCTCGCCGCGCTCCGCCCACAGGCGCGACGGCACTTGGACGCTGAGCCAGTCGACGATGTGTCCGAGCATGGCTATTAGCATCACATCTAACGCCGACATTATCATTGTGAGTACCGCCATGGCTGCGATCTTGCCACGTACGCCCTGCGTGCAAGCCCAAAGAAAGGCGAAGAATCCCCGGGGCGGCGGCGATGGCTCGGAGGCAGGGAACGGGTAGAGCAGTTTTTCAAAGAAGCCGAGCAAAATGTAGCCTCACTGACAGTACACGACTGATGTAACCGCCCAACCAGATGTCGGGCAATGCTTCGACATACCAAGACAATGCGATAAATACGCCGTTTGCGCGTCCGCTTAAGCTCGCTGGTTGTCGATCAACCTGGCTAACTTTTCGAAGGCGGCGGCCACACGTTCCATTGCGCTCGTATCGGCCAACAGCATGCGGTGAGGCAAAGCGATGCAGGACCTGGAAAACTCTTGCGCTCTGGGCAATTGATAACGGGATGGATCAATCGCATTGGTAAATACCTTGCTCAACTCGAACCGGTTTCGCGAGAACGGCTTGTAGAGAGGATTCTGGTTAAGCGCGCTGTACATCGTCTTGCAGGGCAACTGGATTTCCGCAGACAGCGCCGCAGCGAACCATTCAGCGCCCTGCGTCTCCACAATCGACTGCGGCAACCGCACCACGTAGGTGTAGTGCGCCCTCTCCGTGGTGCGAGAGGAGGTAGCCTGTGGCAAGAAACCAAGAGGAACCAGAAAGCTATCCAGAGCGGCGGCATTACGACGCCGATGTGCCAGCTGCTCGTCCAACACCTCTAGTTGCGCCACCAAGATGGCGGCATGAAATTCCGAGAGACAATGGTTGTTACCCATGATCTCCGCAGTCTCAACCAGCGCCATCTCGTCTATTACAGGCGGCTGCGCGGAGAGCGTTCGGCCGTCGGCCCGCAGATGCGCCAGGCGGCGTGCGAGGCTCGCGTTGTTGGTAATCACCGCCCCACCTTCGCCGCTCGTCAGCAGCTTGCTATGCTGCATCGAAAAGGTACCTGCCGCGCCGAAGCAACCAACATGCCGACCGGCGTAGCGGGCGCCATGTGCCTGGGCGCAATCTTCGATTAATGGAATGGAGTGCGCTTGAGCGATCGTCACCAAGCGATCCATGTCGGCGACCGCCGATCCAAGGTGGACCACAGTGATGGCTCGGGTACGCGACGTGATTGCGCGTTCAAGTGCCACTGGATCAAGGCAACCGGTCTCGGACTCCACGTCGGTCAGGACGGGAATAGCATTGATCCCGAGTACCGCGGACGCTGATGCGACCCAGCTCACGCCTGGCACGATCACCTCGTCGTACGCCCCGACCTCGCAGGCCTCCAAGGCCATGCTCAAGCTGGCGGTGCCCGTCGAGGACGGTACGCAATACCCGGCGCCAGTGTAAACGGCAAATGCCTGTGCGAAGCGCTCTTCCCAAGACGGCCGCCCACGGTATTGACCACTGATGGACCATCGGTGGCTACCCAGCACGGCATCAACATTACGTCGAGTGTTGTCAGTGCTCTGGGGCCAATTGGGCCAATTCCCGTCGTGGACCGTAGCCCCTCCGTAAATTGCTAGTTTTTCCAACATGGATGCCTCCGTCAATCAGGGTTAATTCGGTCCGCCCATGACAGCCACGGGATCAGGCCAGCGGTTGTTTCGGATCACTTCTTTCGCTTAAACGGATTCAACTCGTGCGGCGCCACAGGCGCTCCGCATATCGTGCGGTGCCGGTCCCGACACGGCCGGCATGTAGCAACATCTCAGCGATGGTGGATGCACTGGTCTGAGAGCGGTATCCCCACATGTCCTCGCACTTGCTTTCCAACACAACTTCGATGTCGGCCGTCAGGGCGGGTGTTAGGCCTTGAACGGCAAGCTGTCTTTCGAGTTGCGAGAGCGGCAAGCTGGAACTGTAGGGAACGTCTTCGTAGTAAAGGACTTCAACGTGATCCAGCGCATCTGCGGCAATTCGTACGATCTGATGATCGACATGCCCGCCAAGACCGCACGGAGCAAGCACAATCTGAGGCACCCGACACGCCACGGCGTTACGGATCAAGTTCACGACGCCCTCGGTCCTGGGGTCATCGGTAGCGGCAATGCCAAGTTCTGTCGCTTCGTCATATCCCATTACAAAGCTGTCCGGACAGGGCAGGAGTTCGTAGTCGATCCACCGTCGTGCGCAATACGCACGATCCTCCCGCTCCCGTTCTGCCGATATCGCATCTGCGGATGTCGCGCACGAAGCCTGCGGCAGTGCCCATCCGCTGTGGCCGAAAATTGTCATCAGATGGAGATCCGCTCGCATGGAAAGCCGTACTACAATGCCGCCTATGGAGTAGGCAACATCATCCGCGTGCGGTGAAAGCAGCAGGATTCGCTGGCCCATCATTGACTCCAGGGATGGCGGGATCATCGCTCCTCCTTGATCCAACGAATCGCTTCCTCAACAGGACCGACATCGTTGGCTCCGTCTATCATGCGAAAGGCAGCCTGGAAGCGCCGCTGCCGGCTGATCGACGCGGGGTCGCCTCGTCCGAACCATAGCGAAGTGACAGTGAGCCCTTTCTCGAAACGTTCGAGTAATTCGTCAAGCACGTCGCCGGTCGCGAGCGAGACAGCTTGATTGTCACCTTCGTACAGAAGTAGGCCCGCCATGGCGCAATTCGCGTACAGGGCCTGATCCAAAGCCTCGGTGGCACTCACGATTTGCAGCAATGGACCATCGCCGTATATCTCTATCGGCAGCTCCCTGCGTTGCACGATGTTACGCATTTCGGCAGCTAGGGTCGCTCCGCACTGGACCAATCGCTGGTAACCGTCGTGGCTGTCCATGTAGTCCAGTGTGGCCAACGCCGCCACTATCGGGATCGTGTCAAAATAGGCGGTATAGGTAAATTCCTTCGCCGCGGCCATTACATCTGAACGGCCTACCAGGCACGATATTCGATGGCCATTCGCCAATCCTTTAGCGAAGGTGTACAGATCTGCGTGGAAGCCGACCGTCCTTGGAAATTGGGAGGCAGGTACCGAGCGGTAGCCTTGCTTGACGTCATCGCAGCACAGCAGCACCCCCTCACGCACAGCGATCTGCGCCAGTCGACGAAGTGTGTCCGGTTGCAGGTGGACGTAGTCGGGAGACAAAATCACCAAGGCTGTTTGTCCGCGATACCGCTTGAGCACCTCTTCCAGCAGTTCCGGCACGAAGTAGAAGTCAATGACTCCACTCGCATTGGCTTCCAGTAGGTAGTCGCTGCTGGCCCAGTAGTCGCCCCAGCCGTGATAACCCGCACTCGCGATGACGTGCCGGCCCGTGAATTGCCGCGCGACCTGAACGGCAGCCCGGCAGGCTTCCGTCCCCGTGCTGAACAGGGCAAGCCGTGCTTCGTCCATTCCGACATCGTCGATAATCCGGTTTGTGAGCTCCTCATGCAGGTTGCTCCAGCAGGTTCCCGATGCCAGCCCGCGGTATAAATGGCGCGTAATCGCTGAATTTACTGCGGGGTGGTGGTGCCCGAGCGTGACGCTGCCTTTGCCATTCATCAGATCGATATACTGCTTACCGTCCGAGAGCGTAACCGTGGCGCCACTGGAACTGACGGCGCGCAGCCTAGGTTGTGCGGTATAGATGTCGGTAACGATGTGGTGAGGTCTGTCCATGTCACCTCCATGAAGGTGTGTCGATCTCGGCCAACTCGGAAGTTGTCCTGATCAATTGATGAAAATCTTCGCAGAGGGTGATGCGACCACTGTCGCTGGTTATTCTCACGCTGCGCAGCCTAGATTCGGCGATCATCAGCGCAGCTAGTGACAAGCCCCCCCGGACGCTCGACCAGGCGAGACCGCACAATGATGCGAGCTGCCCAGCGTCTTCGATCGCCAAGCGATTTTCGAGAATGAAAGCTGCCACCTCCAGCTCGGGAAAGCTGATATCGCCCCAGTTCGCTTCCAATTGAAAACGATGAAGCCTTCCGTGTCGGTCAACCTGCCAATGCCAACCACCGCAGGCATAGCGCAGTGACGAACGGAACGCTCTGCCCGCCCGCCCCGGCCACGGTACTGGCTCCGCTAGAAACGCGCGCAGTGGCTCAGATATCTCCTGCAGCGGATCGCAATCGCAGCACACTCGCATGCTATCTGCGATTGCCGACCAGCGCGGATCAAGTGCCATTACCACGGGGCTGTGATAAGTATGAGCAATGGTTTGCCATGCAGGGACGTCCAGCCATTTCGCCGCTTGATGCAATAAGTCGGCTCGCCTCGGCTGGCTCGGGGCATGGAACTGCTCCTGGAAGGTTCGCGTAGCCCCGACGTCGACCGTAATGGCATAACCGTCAACTAGCCAGGCGGTACCCGTAGATCTCATCTCTCGCACGCGCTCGAACTCCGCACGACCGAACACACCTTCACCAATGAAGCGCAGATGTAATAGTGCATCACCATCCGGCCCAAGAATTTCGATCGGCGTCTTGCGTGGGTTTACCAAAGGCCGATGCCCGGACAAGACCTGCGGGTCGTTCCACGGAAGCCAGGCCCGACTGAACCCGTAACGCACCTCACCTTGTGGGCACCGGAAGTGCAGTCGCGCCTGGGTCGGGAGTGAAGGTATGTCTGCTGTATCCCGCAGTCGTGCGATAAATTCAGGTTGTTCACCAGGTAGCAAGCATTCCCAAAGCCGTGGTGCACGTGAGTTGCGCACCATGTGCGCCGGTGGGTGTGTCGGCTTCGGATGACCCGCAGGACCACGCCAAAGCTTTCCGACGCTCGAGAACCATAGATCGACGCCGGGCTCGCGCAACCGTGCCGCTACGCGTTCCATGGTGGCCCCGGTATCCGGACGATCGTCCACCACCACGATCACAGGGGAGATTCGGTGCTCCAACCAGGCCCGAGCTGTTTCCAAGCCATCAGACGTTGCGCTTCCCTCTTGCGGTCGCACCGTACACCAGTGCACATCGGCAACGCCCAATCCGGTCAGCACTGCCTTCCATAGCGGAGCAAGATATGCTCCACCGGTGCGGATCCCGACAATCAGGAAGGCCCGATCAAGGTGCACCTGCGCGGTCAGTCGATCAGCGTCGCCAGCAATCAATGCCAGATTAGCAATGTCGTAGCCGCAACACTCCGGCATCGGCAGGTGGAGCACCTTTGCGAGGGAATCGGGCGATGAATTTACATGGAGGCCGACACTCACAGAGGCGAGATGATCGATGCTTTCGGATGCGACCACAATCCCCCCCAGCATCACCTGTGCAGCGCAATCGGCTTCGCGTTCGGCGTGCCGAAGCTGCTCTTCGAGTCCTTCCGTCGTTGTATCGTCGAGCACGCCGTTCAGTTTTCCCACAGCGAGCAGATCGGCCCAGAATTGCACGCTGGCGCAGGTCACCAGATATCGATCCAGGGTTCCTGGGGCGGCTGCTGCACGTAGGTGACTCAGTACTCGCCCAATATCGATGCGCATCAGTCCAATAGGTGCCGCTTGGGCAGACGGGTCAACAAGAAGATCGTTCATAGTCATCGCTCGTATCGAGATCCATAGGCGCGTTGATCGCGAAACCTCGACATAGTTAGAGATCGGCTGGCCCGCCATAGGCCAGGGCATAAAAAGCGCACTTGTCACTGAGGACTTTCCTCGACGGCAACATCCTTGATCCCTATTAAGCAATCCTCAATGCAAGACTGAACTAGCGAAGCGTCGACCAGTATCAAGGGTTTGCCGACCGGTCCGGCTGGAACCCCCAAGCTATCAAGAAGGATCATGGCAACCTGGTCAGGACGAGCGCACACGTAACCTCGCTTGTTGTCCGTGCGCAGCAGCGACATCACTGCGGCAACAGTAACTCCTGCCGGCAACCTAACTGTAAGTCCGTTACGTCTAAGCAGCCGATGATGAAGACTCTGATCTGCTTCACTCAGTCGCCCTAGGCGACTGGAAACTTCCGCCGCCACGATCATTCCGAGGCCGACAGCTTCACCATGCGGTACACGACCCTCCGCCGCCAGTTCGATTGCGTGGCCGACCGTATGGCCATACTCGAATATCAGTGCCTCTTTGCGTTCGCATTTGTCGGCCTTCATCACCTTTTGCTTTGCAAGCAAACCTGCCTCGACAATGACCGTGAGTTCCGTATCGGAATAATTTGCGTCCGACTTCAATCCACTTTCGAGCAGCGGAATGTTTTCGGTGGCCACGGTCAATGCGTTCTTGATGATCTCGTACATACCGGACCGAATTTGCGCCGCCGGCAATGTTCGCAGGAAGTTGAGATCAATAAGAACAGCTGTGGGCTTGTGAAAACAACCCATCAAATTTTTGCCTACAGAAAGATTCACTGCCTGTTTTAGCGAGGCAACTGAATCCGCCGCCGCAATCAACGTCGTAGGTACATGTACAAGACGAATGCCGCGAAACAGTAATGCTGCTGTTAATCCCGCGAGATTTCCTACTACCCCGCCACCCACGGCGACAATCACACTACCCCGGTCGATGCCAGCCTCTACCATTTGTTGTGCAAGATGCTCGACAGTCTCCAAGGATTTGAAAGATTCGCCGTTGCCGATAACCCATAGGCTGGCAAGAGCTTGAGTCGAAAGCTGCTCGTACAATACGCCCGCATGCAATTGACTGACTGTTCTATCGCTAATCAAGTGATAGTTTGAGGCCCTGATCTCACACAAATTCGAAATGATTTCATCCAGGCATCGAACACCAATCAAAACCGGATAGTGTTCATCTTCGAACTGCAGTTGCAAGTTACGCATAAGGGCCTCTCAAGGTATGCAATAGCGTTGCTAGCAAGATGACGCTTATCGATACTCCCCCAGTTAACACGGCTACGGGATACTGCGTTCTCCCTTGTGCGTCGTACCGAACAGAGTGTGAGCACTGCGAATATAAATGCGACTAAGGCTGCCGCTCCGTCAACAATTTTTTTATGCAATATGCAATATCTGAAAAGCACTACAGAGTCCTAGGACGCGTACTACACCCAACTCCCACATAAATAAATTTTGAAATTTTTAATTTTCAGAGCTCAGTTTCTCTGCTACGGTAATTCAACTTGGGTGAACTGGGACAACTCTTATCAATGGCAATTGATTGCTCATCAGCAATCAGCCAAGTGCAATATTTGCCAAGCCCGTACTACTCCCATGGGTGGGCAACTACGCGACTACAGTTGACTTGATGTAAAGCGCGGATTATTTACTCAATAGAAAATCGAGATAACTTCATTGCACGCCTCCGTGTAAACACGTCAGAGGATGACATATGACAATGACTTCTTCCTTAGAGCAGCATGTCGAAGACCGCCCGCTCGGTAAGTCCCATGTGCATGGGCTGCGCTCAAACACCCTGTTGGATGATCCTTTCGACGTGGTCATCATTGGTAGTGGAGCAGCTGGTGCGGTTGCTGCAGACACCTTTGTTCGAGCCGGACTCCGTACCCTCTTGGTGGAGGAAGGAGCGAGACTCAAGACCAGTGCAATAAATTCTGATGTTGACGCACAGGCCGAGCACGCATTGGCTGGCAACGCCGCGCAAGGATGGAGTTCGCAGGGATGGCCATGGAGCACACGCAATCTTGGTGGCGGCACGGTGTTCTACGGCGGAGCCTCGTTTAGGTATACCGAATTCGATTTCGACCCCAGCGAGCGCATTCGTGTCGAGGGATTACCGGTTAAATGGCCAATCGCCGCTACCGATCTCGTTCCTTTTTACAACGAGATAGAGTCGATTCTTTCCATCGACCAGGCTGGGTTCGAGTGTAGTCGAAGACAGGCACCTAATACCTTGAGCCTACCCGCGGAGCATCTTTGGGAAGGTGCGCTCCGACTCGGTCTGTCCCCCCGCCCAACTCCTGTAGCGATAGATCGCAGCCGGTGCGACCACTGCTCTTTATGTATCACGGTACAGTGCACACGCGGCGCCAAGCGCGATGTGGTCAACTCCCTGCTCCGCCCCTTGGCCGATATGCCCGACCTGCTGCTGCTAACCGGCGTGAAGGCCATGGCATTAACACAGGAACAGTGCAATCGTGCCAGCGCGTTGCAGTGCCTGGACGTCGCAACTGGTCAGACTCGTTTCATCCGTGGGCACCGTTTTGTGCTGGCCTGCAATGCAATTCAAACGGCCGCGTTACTGCTGCGTTCGGTCACACCTCATGCACCAATGGGGCTTGGCAATGAGCACGATATAGTCGGTCGAGGTCTTTGCATGAAACTTAGCGAGTATTCGCAGGGTGTGGTGCATGCAGACCGGCAACAAATCGACGATCATCCAATAGGTTATCGGGGGCCGTTCTCGACGGTCTGCACGCTTGACCATTACCTGGACGAACGCTGTCCGACTGGTGTCGGTGGGCTGATCTACGAAGCCAAGCACGACAACTGGAGCCGTCTACAGGGTGATGGTCTGGTATTACGTGTGGAAACCATCATTTCTGACCACCCGTCGCTAGGGAATCGGATCCGCCTCTCCAGTAGTACGGATTCATGGGGCCTGCCGCGATTGATGATCGACTACACGACAAATCCACAGGATCTGGCACGCCTCGCTTATATGGTGAAGCGATCAGCCGACTGGCTCAAAGCGGCTGGCGCGAGGGATATCCGACATGAAGCCTCAAACTTCGCAATGGGCAGTACTCACCTACACGGCACCTGCCGCGCGGGTGATGACCCGCGAACTTCCGTGGTGGATCGGGATGGCAAGCTCCATTCGCTGGATAACGTCTACGTTGCAGACGGTAGTTACATGCCCTACCCCGGTGGAGTGAATCCCACTCTGACGATCCAGGCCAATGCCTTGAGAATCGCTCGCCAAATCGCCCGCGACGCAACGGGTCATGCAAGCACTGCAGCCTTTCGATAACTGATGATCAATTAAAAAGTGACCACACTCATGACACCCCACTTCATTCGCCAACTTGTCATTCACACAATCTGCAATGTGATTGGCGCGCCGCCTGAAGAGGTTACGGCCCTCGACAGGGTTGAATTGAATACACGCGATTGGGAGCAGGTCTTCAGCCGGCTGGAGGCAACGCTCGACATCCAGACCGGTATGTTGACCTCGGCCGAGCGATCGTTTTCCATCTACGCGTTGACGTGTGTGCTGCACGCCAAGCTGACAGACGACATGATTACCTGACCGATACGTGATCGGAATCGTCGTGAGTCCTGACGCGCGACGTGACCTCATCCGGCCGGATCGCTGAGGACGTCGCATGATGTATTGCTTAAGCGTCTCACTGGGCATTGCGACGGGCGCACTTATCGCTCACCCGCCTCTGCACTCTTGAACTGCCATCGGCCCTAATTCATTTACCAAAGGCCTAATTCGTATGAAAGTCTTGAAGCTGACGCCCTTTTTCCATCATCCAGATGCTGACTCCTGGCCAGTCGCCTACGACTCGGTAGGCGGCATGCAGGTTCAGACCTGGCGACAGGCAGTTTGGCTCGCTCAGGAAGGTGTCCATCAACATGTCATGACCATCGGCTTTCCCGGACTGCCTAAGCTGCGACAGTTGCATCCGTTTCTCTGGGTAGAGCGCATGCTACTACCCATGCCGCGGATACGGTCCGAATTCAGCGGTTTGATAGGGCTGACGCAGTCGTGGGCGGTGGCAACACTGTCTGCGCTGCTCCAAAAAGGGCATAAGCATGATTTCGATGTCGTCCATACGCACCTCGACGGGCAAATTCCGGCGCTGCTGGTCGCTTGTTTAGCGCCTCGATTGCTACGACGTCCGTTGATCCTGACGGTGCACTGCTCTCGTCTCGCGGTCTACACGCCGCATTCTTGGCTGGACATACTTCAGCACCGACTGGCCCGGTGGCTGGAACGCAAGGCCGTGGGCACGGCCTTCGCGGTAGTCGCCCTGACCCAACGAACCGCCTCCCACCTCACAAGCGATGCTCGTCGTATCGAGATCGTTCACGACTTGGTCGACACCACTCAATTCGCGCCGCCCCAGCAAGAAGCAGTAACTGCGTTCCGCGAACGTCATAATCTGCGGCGGCAATCGGTGGGCTTTGTCGGCCGTATCGCGAAAGAAAAGGGATGGCAACATCTCATCCCGCTCGCTCAGGCCCTTCGCGAGCAAGAGTGCGGGCTGTTGATCGTCGGCGACGGGACGCAACGGGACCGGCTGCGGCACGCCATTGATAAGGCTGGACTGCAGGACTGGGTGACGGTTACGGGCTTCATCCCCAATCATGAAGTGCCCTTGGCGATGGCGGCCTGCCGTCTGATCGTGATGCCTTCTGCGTATGAAGAGTTCGGGGGAGCCAGCATTGAAGCGCTGGCTACCGGCGTCCCTGTAGTGGCTTTTGCTGTTGGTGGCCTTACGGAAATTCTGTGCGGCATTACACCCGAACTGCTGATTGCACCGGAAGATACGCCCGCGCTGATCGCACGAGTCAAGGAAGTGCTGGCCGGGCACCATTCGCAGAGTATTGATCCAGCCAGGTTACGTGCCTACGTTGAGCAACGTTTTGCCCCATCCGCAATGGGCGCCCGAATCCTGAATCTATACCGACTGGCGCTAATCAACTCTACAAAACCTGTCTGACCGTGAGTGCTGCGGCGCAGCAACTGCGCGGAATCGACAAAGGCTTGCCCAACGGAAAAAACGACCCGCCACGGAGGTTTCTCGATGTCACTTATTCACCTTCCCAACTCCGTTTCAGCATCGGAAGTGGTTCGGTGCCTGCGCGAGCACGGCTATGCCATCATTGATAAACTCGTGCCCGGCACCGCTATGGATCAAATCGCCGAAGAGCTTGAACCCTACACGGCAGTCACGCCTTTCGGGCCCGACGACATTCTCGGCAGGCGGACCAAACGCACCGGTGGCCTAATTGCGCGATCTATAGGGGCGCGTAATTTGATCCTCAATCCTACTATTCTCGAGACAACACGGCGTTTTCTCTCTCACGCTACGACGTTTCAGATCCATTGCACGCAGGTCGTGTCGATTCACCCAGGTGCAAGAGCGCAGACGCTGCATCAAGACGAGGTGGCTTGGGACATGTTCCCCTTTCCCAACGACTATCACGTGCAATGCAACACACTATGGGCCATGACCGACTATTCCGAGAAGATGGGCGCTACGCGCATCGTACCTGGCAGCCACCGAGCGGGACGCAGTGTCGAGTTTGAGATTGAGGCCAGCTTTCCTGCAGAGATGGAAAAGGGATCGGTGCTCGTTTACGACGGAAAGGTTTACCACGGCGGCGGAGCCAATCACTCCGACCGAGTCCGATCAGCCATCAACTTGACTTATGCGCTCGGCTGGCTTCGACAAGAGGAGAACCAGTTTCTGTCCTGTCCGCTCGAAATTGCCAGTACGCTGCCGGAAGAATTGCTGCGTCTTATGGGCTACCAGTGCGGAGCGTTTGCCCTGGGCTACGTACATGGGTTCGAGGATCCGATGACTGTGCTGGGGCGGAGTCAACCGGGCAAACTCATGGGCGCGGAGTTGATGCTGAAGGCCGAGCAGAACGACGATCGCAAGTCTTTCCTGCGGGAAGCAAAATTCGATTGAGAACGGGGCGCTGCGGCGTTCCGACAAGCTCCCTCGCCACAAAAGCCCTTTATCCGCAGCAGGCTTCAGGCCAACACCTCACACATCCCGATCGCCGAGCAATCCACCTGGAACGGCCCGAAAACCACGCCTTCATTCCTGATCGGCGGATTGCCGGCCAGCATGCCTTGGGCATTGGCGTTTTCGATGCTGCGGGCAATGTTGTGATTGGCTTCGATGGCCCGTGCCACCGAGCCCGCCGAGCCCTGGCCGATTCCCAACAGGGAGGATCCGTTGGTCATGAACGCCAGGAAGGCGATGACCCAGAGTCTGTGCCCTTTCATGCGCCGATGACTCCCGCGAGTTCCGCCTGATCAACTCGCGCGTTTTGCCCACTGTGTTCAAACTGGATGCCGGGATGAGCGACCTGGATCGGTGCTTCGAAGGTGACTTGCGACTGGGCTGAAAGGCTGACCAGCAGCACCATGGCAAGGTAAAGACTGATCGCCACATAGGCGCCGTGTTTGGCAGAAGTGAGAATTGCGCTGGCCATGATGTTCTCCGCGGGCACGTTTCAATGCCTACAGAATCGATCAAAAAATCCTGGGTAACCACTCAGGGTTATCCATAGTGACCATCAGCTTCATTGATCATTAAGCCAGACTATTTCAGTCTTCAATAAAACTTATCAAACGCTCGCGCGCAGCCTCCGGCTCACCCGGAACAGGGTCGGCTGCCGACAGAATGGGGGTGGAATAGAGAAACAGAAGAACCAATGCCAGACGCGTCACCATGCTGCCGATCCTTGCCGTGAGGAGGGGTCAAAAAATCAGCGTCAATTTAAACGTATGGCCATGTGATATCAAGCGCGACATTGATGGCAAAATGATGCTGTCGCAAAAGCGTTATGCAGGAGCGACATCACTCTGATCATTTTCAACACCCGTGTTTCAACATCAGGGTCTTCGATCATCAGTGACTTCGCTCCTGCATAAAGGCAGGGGTTGGCGTTCAGGCCTGGGTTTTGTGATCCAGCGCGGCGTAGAAGTTGGCGCTCTGTTGCAGGTATTTCTGGGTGTAGCTCTGGGTGTGGGCTTTTTTGTCGCTGATTTCAACGTTGGCGCTGGCTGGCAACGCAACGGTGGCGGAAATGGCGGAAGCGGCGATGACAGAGAAGATGTTGAAGTTCATGGCGGTATTCCTCGGATTCAGTTGGCTTGCTTGCCCGGTGGGGCCGTGAAGCAAACTTAACCCTCGATGGTTCGTGCCTTGAAATGCTTTGTAGCAGTACCAGATATCAGCGTCATTGATAAAAGCGGGCAGGCCCCATCAACCGGGGCCTGCGGCTTATTGACGCAGCAGAAACCTGAGGTCGCTCGGGGCGTCCATCGGTAGTTTTTGCACGGTCTTGCCCAGCAGACCGGTCCTGGCGTCGCGTTCGACGACGACAATCTGGTTGCTCTTCTGATTGGCGATCAACAGGAATTTGCCGCTCGGATCGAGGCTGAATTCCCGCGGATGATCGCCCTCCACCGCCCGGCGTTGCAGTTCACTGAGGTGACCGGTCGCCGGATCGATGGCAAACACCAACAGTTGATTGGCGGTGCCACGGTTGCTGACGTAGAGGAACTTGCCGTCAGCCGAGGCATGCAACGCCGCCGCAGCCTTGTCTGAAACTGGCTGTCCGGCAGCCAGATCGACCATTTGCGTCTGTTCGAGTTGGCCTTCGTGGTAGTCGAACACCGCCACTTGCGCGCTCATTTCCATGGTCAGCCAGGCGTGTTTGCCATCGGCGCTGAACAGCAGGTGGCGCGGCCCGCTACCCGGCGGCAGCTGCACGAATGCCGGGGTGGCCGGGGTCAACGGCAGTTCCGGGTTGGCCCTGGGGTCGAAGCGGTAGGCAAACACCTTGTCGGCGCCCAGGTCATTGGCGAACACGTATTTGCCGTCCGGTGACGGGATGGTCGAATGCACATGGGCCGAGGCCTGGCGCTCAGGATTGACCCGGCTCGCCGGGTGGCTGCTCATCTGCACCACCGGTTTGAGCTTGCCGTCGGCCGTCACTGGCAATACCGCCAGGGTGCCGCCCGGGTCTTCGGCCACCGAGTAATTGCTGACAAACAGATGGCTGCCATCGATGCTGAGACTGGAATGGGTTGGCTCGCTGCCAAGGCTTTGCACCTGGCTGATCAGGCTCAGCGCGTGGGTCTTGGGATCAATCGCAAAACTGCTGACGCGCCCTACCGGATCGGTCTGGCCCGGGCCGTTTTCATTGACCACGAACAGGTGTCGCCGATCCTTCGACAGGGTCAGCCACGACGGGTTTTCGCTCTTGATCACTTGCAGTGGGCTGGCATCGATCTGCCCGGTGCCGCTGTCGAACACCAGGCGGTAGATGCCCTGGCTTTGACCCGCAGTGTAGGAGCCCACCAGCAGCTGATAGTCATCGGCGGATGCCACCTGGACGCCCATGGCGCCGATGCTGCCGGCCATCAACAATGGCCAGAGGTTACGCATCGCCTTGGTCGTCATCTTCGTTGTCACCGCTGACGACATCGCCCAGGCACACCAAACGGTGTTCACCCGAGTCACCGGTGATCAACCAGCTTTGCAGCGAGGTATCGAAGGTCGCGGCCTGAATCTGCGCCGGGGTGAACTCCCAGTGTTTGGCCGCACGGCCATCCATGCATTCAATGTGCAGGTTATCATCCTCGTCGAGGGCGAATTCGAAGGCATGCAGCCCGTCGATCTCCACCATTCCGCAGTGTTCGAGGGCATTGAGCAAGGTGTCGGTTGGGGCAGTCATGGCAATCAGTCTTTGAATGGGAAAGACGCAATGATAGCTCATGCACCACCTCCCCTGTAGGAGCTAGCTCGCTCCCACAGGGATTGTGACTGGCAGTTAAAGTGCCTCGCGGGACGACTGCCCATCCACCAGTCGCTGGATGCGCAACGGATTGCCGTTCTTCAGCGCATCCGGCAGCAAGCTGTCCGGGTAGTTCTGGAAGCACACCGGGCGCAGGAAACGATCGATGGCCAGTGTGCCCACCGACGTACCGCGCGCATCGGACGTGGCCGGGTAAGGCCCGCCGTGAACCATCGAATCGCAGACTTCCACGCCCGTCGGATAACCATTGAGCAGGATGCGTCCGACTTTCTGTTCCAGCAATGCCGTCAGCCCGGCGAACTGCTCGAAGTCTTCCGGCTCGCCAATGACGGTAGCGGTCAACTGGCCGTGCAGGCCATTCAAGGCCGCCATCAGTTGCGCAGGATCCGTCACTTCAACCACCACCGTGGTCGGGCCGAACACTTCCTCCTGCAACACTTCATCGCCATCGAGCAGCAGACTGACATCGGCCTTGAACAGCTGCGGTTGCGCCTGATTGCCCTGCTGCGGATTGCCGGCCAGGTGCTCGATCCCCGGATGCGCGAGCAGTTTTTGCAAGCCCTGGCCATAGCTGCTCAGGGTTCCGGCATTGAGCATGGTTTGCGCCGGCTGGTCACCCATCAACCCGGCCACTTGCTGCACAAAGGCACTGAATGGCGCTGAGCGAATGCCGATCACCAGACCCGGATTGGTGCAGAACTGGCCGCAGCCCTGGACCACCGACGCCGTGAGTTCCCGAGCAACGGTATCGGCCCGCGCCTGCAACGCCTGGGGCAAGACGATCACCGGGTTGATGCTCGACATTTCGGCGAACACCGGTATCGGTTGCGCACGGGCCGCGGCCATGTCGCACAAGGCACGACCGCCCTTGAGCGAACCGGTGAAGCCCACCGCCTGAATCGCCGGATGCTTGACCAGTGCCGCGCCGACGCCCCCGCCATGGATCATGTTGAACACGCCGGCCGGCATCCCGGTTTTCTCGGCGGCGCGGATGATCGCGTCAGCCACCCATTCAGCGGTGGCCATGTGACCGCTGTGGGCCTTGAACACCACCGGGCACCCGGCGGCCAGCGCCGAAGCGGTATCGCCGCCGGCGGTGGAGAACGCCAGCGGAAAGTTGCTGGCACCGAACACGGCCACAGGTCCCAGGCCGATACGGTATTGACGCAGGTCCGGACGCGGCAGCAGCTGACGCTCCGGCAATGCCCGGTCGATCCGTGCGCCGTAGAAATCACCGCGACGCAGGACTTTGGCAAACAGGCGCATCTGCCCGCTGGTACGTCCACGCTCGCCTTGGATTCGGCCTGCGGGCAACGCCGTTTCGCGACAGACCACAGCGACAAAATCATCACCGAGGGCATCCAGTTCATCGGCAATGGCCTCGAGAAACTGCGCCCGCCGCTCCGCACTCAAGCTGCGGAAGGCCGGATACGCGGCCGCCGCCGCGTTGGCCGCCGCATCGACTTCCTGCAGGGTCGCCTGATAAAAATCGTCGGGCAAGGCCTCGCCCGTCGTCGCATCGACACTCTGCAACTTGACGCTGCCGGCGGCGCTGCGTTGGCCGCCGATGTAGTTGTGTCCAAGAATCCGGGTCATGGGTAACTCCTCAAAGTGTGCCGACGGTGCCGGGTTCGAAAGCCGCTGCGACGGGTGCGATGCCGTTGATCAATGGCGCGCCGAATTCAGCCTGGGTGATCTCGAACACGTCACCCGGTTGCGTGCGAATACCGTCGGCAAAGGACAGGGTCGCCGTGCCGAAGAAGTGAATGTGCACGTCCCCCGGGCGCAGGAACTGGCTGTACTTGAAATGATGGAATTCGAGGTTGGCGAGGCTGTGGCACATGTTCGCCTCGCCACTGAGAAACTCGTTCTGCCACAGCACTTCGCCGTCGCGCAGGATGCGGCTGGTGCCCGCCAGATGCTGCGGCAGTTCGCCGACCCGCAGCTCCGGACCATAGCTGCAGCTGCGCAGTTTCGAGTGGGCCAGGTACAGGTAGTTCTTGCGCTCCATGACGTGGTCGGAGAACTCGTTGCCCACGGCAAAACCCAGGCGATACGGCTTGCCGTCGTGACCGATCACGTACAGGCCGGCGATCTCCGGCTCTTCACCGGCATCTTCGGCAAACGGCGGCAGGGGAAACGGCTGGCCGGGCCGGACGACGATGCTGCCATCGCCTTTATAGAACCATTCCGGCTGCACACCGGCTTCATCTGCCACCGGTTTACCGCCCTCCACACCCCACTTGAAGATGCGCATGGTGTCGGTCATCGCGGTTTCGTCGCCACTTTGCTGGTGCATCTTGTCCCGGGCCGACGCACTGCCCAGATGGGTCAGGCCCGTGCCGCTGACCAGCATGTGCGCCGGGTCCGCGTGGTCCAGCGGCGGCAGGATGCGTCGCTGCGTAAGCAGTTCGGTATAGTCGTGGCTGATGCCCAGCCCCAGGCTTTGTACCTGTTGCTCAAGGCTTGCGCCCGCCTCGATCGCCGCCAATGCCAGATCGCGAACGGTGCGCGCATCCTGCACTTCACGGACCAGCCCTGCCTCGACCACACCGACACGGCGTTCGCCGTTACTCAATTCGAACTGAACCAAACGCATGAATTTTCTCCTATTCCTTCAAAACACCGCAGATCCCTGTAGGAGTGAGCCTGCTCGCGATAGCGATGTATCAGTCACCGACAACATTGGATGTGCCGACGCTATCGCGAGCAGGCTCACTCCTACATTGGATTAGCGTGCACTTGCTGCAAATTGATCGGCTGGCAGGACGTGTTTGCGTTCCAGCAGGCGATAGACGACGCCAGTCAGAATCAGCCCGAACACCATCACCCCCGACAGGAAGTACAGGCCCGAAGCCAGATTGCCGGTGTATTCCTTGAGTGCACCGATCACGAATGGGCCAAGGTAGCCGCCGAGGTTGCCCACCGAGTTGATCAAGGCGATCCCCGCCGCCGCACTGGCGCCGGCGAAGAAGCGGCCCGGCAAGGTCCAGAACACCGCCGTGCAAGAGAACAATGCGAACGCCACCAGGCACAGCGCCGCCAGTTGCAGCACCGGCACCGACAGCCAGGCGCTGAGGAACAGGCCAATCGCACCCAGCACGTAAAGCACGGCGAGGTGGCCATAGCGGTCGTTCAAGCGGTCGGAACTGCGCGGAATGATCAGCAGGCCGATGATCCCGAAGATGTACGGCACCGCGGAAACGAAACCGGTCACCAGGTCGCTGCCACCGAACTGCTTGATCAGGGTCGGCAGCCACAAGCCCAGGCCATAGATACTCAGGGTTACCGGCAGGTAGAACAGCGCCAGCAGCAGGACACGCTTGTCCTTGAGGGCGTGCAACGGGTTGCCGTGACGGGTCTGGCCGTAGGCATCCAGATCCTTTTTCAGCTCTCCGCTCAGCCAGTCCTTTTCCGCCTGGTCCATCCACTTCACTTGCTGCGGGCCGTCCGGCAGGTAGCGCAGCACCGGCCATGTCAGCAGGATCGCCGGGCAGCCAATGACGATGAACAGCCACTGCCAGCCGTGCAGGCCCAACACGCCGTCCATGCCCAGCAAGCCACCGGACACCGGGCCGGTGATCATCATTGCGATGGGTTGCGACAGGATGAACAACCCGAGGATCTTGCCGCGATGGCGCACCGGGAACCATTGGGTGATGTAGTACAGAACGCCCGGGAAGAACCCGGCTTCGGCGGCGCCGAGCAGAAAGCGCATCACATAGAAGCTGTTCGGCCCCTGGACGAACGCCATGCCGATGGTGATGGCGCCCCAGGTGATCATGATCCGCGCGAACCAGCGGCGTGCGCCGAAGCGGTCGAGCATCAGGTTGCTGGGGATTTCCAGCAGGAAGTAGCCGATGAAGAACAGCCCGGCGCCAAGACCGTAGGCGGCATCGCCCAGGCCGATGTCGGCGCCCATGTGCAATTTGGCGAAGCCCACCGCGGAGCGGTCCACATAGGCGATCAGGTACAGCAGGATCAGGAAGGGAATCAGTTTCAGCGTGATGCGACGGATAAGCCGCAGTTCCTGGCTCATGAGATCGGTCTCCGATTGTTGTTGTTATAGAACCTCGGGGGACGCCTCTCGCGAAAAATTCGCCAGGGCCATTCCTCCGTTTGAGCGGACTATATAGTAATACTATTTACTCAACAACACTTCCAAAGCGCTCAATTTACGCCTATGTTACGCCTCACCTCGAACAATATAGTCATACAATAAGAGAACCGATCATGTCTGATAAGAAACCCACCCTGCGCTCCGCCCAATGGTTTGGCACGGCTGACAAGAACGGCTTCATGTACCGCAGCTGGATGAAGAATCAGGGCATCGCCGACCACCAGTTCCATGGCAAGCCGATCATCGGCATCTGCAACACCTGGTCGGAACTGACCCCGTGCAACGCGCATTTCCGCCAGATTGCCGAGCATGTCAAACGCGGGGTGATCGAGGCCGGCGGTTTTCCGGTGGAGTTTCCGGTGTTCTCCAACGGCGAATCGAACCTGCGCCCTACCGCCATGCTCACCCGCAACCTGGCGAGCATGGACGTCGAAGAAGCCATTCGCGGTAACCCGATTGACGGCGTGGTGCTGCTGACCGGTTGCGACAAAACCACCCCGGCCTTGCTGATGGGCGCCGCCAGTTGCGACGTGCCGGCCATCGTCGTCACCGGCGGGCCGATGCTCAACGGCAAGCACAAGGGCAAGGACATCGGCTCCGGCACGGTGGTCTGGCAGCTCAGCGAACAGGTCAAGGCCGGCACCATCAGCATCGACGATTTCCTCGCGGCCGAGGGCGGCATGTCCCGCTCGGCCGGCACCTGCAACACCATGGGCACCGCCTCGACCATGGCCTGCATGGCCGAAGCACTGGGCACTTCCCTGCCCCACAACGCGGCGATCCCGGCCGTGGATGCACGCCGCTATGTGCTGGCGCACATGTCCGGCATGCGTGCCGTGGAGATGGTGCGTGAAGACTTGAAGCTGTCGAAGATCCTGACCAAGGAAGCCTTCGAAAACGCCATTCGCGTCAATGCCGCTATCGGCGGTTCGACCAACGCCGTGATCCACCTGAAAGCCATCGCCGGGCGCATTGGCGTCGAGTTGGACCTGGATGACTGGACCCGTATCGGTCGCGGCATGCCGACCATCGTCGACCTGCAACCGTCCGGGCGCTTCCTGATGGAAGAGTTCTATTACGCCGGTGGCTTGCCGGCCGTGCTGCGTCGCCTCGGTGAAGCCAACCTGATCCCGAACCCGAATGCCTTGACCGTCAACGGCAAGTCCATCGGCGAGAACACCAGGGACGCGCCGATCTATGGCGAGGACGAAGTGATCCGCACCCTCGACAACCCGATCCGCGCCGACGGCGGCATCTGTGTATTGCGCGGCAACCTGGCACCGCTGGGCGCCGTGCTCAAGCCGTCCGCCGCCACGCCCGAACTGATGCAGCATCGCGGCCGCGCGGTGGTGTTCGAGAACTTCGACATGTACAAGGCGCGGATCAACGACCCGGAACTGGACGTGGATGCCGACTCGATCCTGGTGATGAAGAACTGCGGGCCGAAGGGTTATCCGGGCATGGCCGAAGTGGGCAACATGGGCCTGCCGGCCAAGCTGCTGGCCCAGGGTGTGACCGACATGGTGCGCATTTCCGATGCACGCATGAGTGGCACCGCGTACGGCACGGTTGTCCTGCACGTCGCCCCGGAAGCCGCTGCCGGCGGACCGCTGGCCGCAGTGAAAGAAGGCGACTGGATCGAACTCGATTGCGCCAGCGGCCGTTTGCACCTGGATATTCCGGACGCCGAACTGGCCGCGCGCATGGCTGACCTGCAACCGCCGCAGAACCTGATCGTCGGTGGGTATCGCCAGCTGTACATCGACCATGTGCTGCAAGCGGACCAGGGTTGCGACTTCGACTTCCTGGTCGGTTGCCGCGGGGCTGAGGTACCGCGTCACTCCCACTGACACCACCCTCGTGAAGGTGTGAATCAACTACTGTGGCGAGGGAGCTTGCTCCCGCTGGGCTGCGAAGCGGCCCCAAAACCGGAACATGCGCTTTTCCAGAAATACCGCATTCACCGATTTTTCGACTGCTGCGCAGCCGAGCGGGAGCAAGCTCCCTCGCCACAAAGTAATCCCTATCCTCAGGCCTGATGATTACCTCCCGCGCCTGCTATCATGCGCGACACCTATTCGCACAGGACCGCGCCGCTCCCCATGGATTACCGCAAACCCTCCGACCGCAAAAGCATGCACTCGCGCATCGTCCAGGAACTGGGCATGCAGATCGTCTCGGGACGTTTCCTGCCGGACGACAAACTGCCCGCCGAAGCGCTGTTGTGCGAAGAATATGCGGTCAGCCGGCCGGTGCTGCGTGAAGCCACCCGGGTCTTGGTCGCCAAGGGCCTGGTGTATTCCCGCCCACGGGTCGGCACCGTGGTCAAGCCGCGCAAGGACTGGCACATGCTCGATCCGGACGTGCTGCACTGGTTGATGCAGAGTAGTCCGCAGAATCAGTTCTTTGACCTGCTGACCAGCGTACGCAGCATCATCGAACCGGCCGCTGCCGCCCTCGCCGCGCAATTCGCCACGGAGGCGGACATTGCCTCCATCGGTGAGGCCTACCAGCGCATGGAAGCCGCGCCGACGCCAGAGGCTCTGTTGCAGCCAGACCTGGACTTCCACAGTCGCATCGCCGATGCCACGCACAACGACCTGCTGGCCAACCTGTGCAACATGCTCTCGGTGGCCATCGCCGAAGCCTTGAAGCATTCCAACCAGCGGCCGAACCTGCACGAACTGGCGCTGCCCCGGCACAAGGCAATCCTGACCGCCATCGAGAATCGTGATGCATTGGGTGCGCGGCATGCAACGCTGGTGCAACTGGACGATGCCCGCAGCGCGCTGAATGTCGTACTCGGCTCCGAGCTGCCCTGAGCGACACATCGGCCGATCGCCAGGCACGACCCGACACACTTTTCGAGTGCTCAGGTGGTAGCGGGATACCGCACTTTCCTGCGACGAACTCGCCATTCTGGTAGCGAAACCACACTTCTTTCGCTACAGAACGGTATCCGATATGCAGAATCAATCCGCCGTCCCGCCAGACGAGACTCAGGGACAACCCACACGCCCCACTACCAGCGATGCTCCCGCTCAAGCAGTCGCCCTTCGATTCGCCAGCCGACCGACATTGCGCCAGGTCGCCGGACAACTGCTTCACGCCAGTATCCTGGAGCACTACCCGCCTCTGGCCCTGGATCTGGATGTCACCCGGCTCGCCATACCCAACCAGACCGGGGGATGGGACCTCAAGCTATTGATCGACGTGGCCCTGGACTACCTGGGCAACAACACATCGCTGAATCTCACGGCAGAAATTGACGGACGCGTACACTTCCTCACCAACCGCGCGCCTTCGCGTCTGACCTACGAAGCGCAAGGGCCAAAGCGTCCCGACATGGGCGTTATCCAGGAAAAAATCCAGTCATTGGCGTTGACCCTGGGCACACAGTTTCAGGAAGCCCTGACGGCCTACTGGAACCAGGCGCACGACACCAAAGTCAGCCACTGGCAATGGCTGGGTGACCTGCTGGCAAGCGGCCTGAACAGTGCCGCGAGCCTTCTTCCCGCGGCTCAAAAAGATGACCGGGCAGCACTCTACGAACTGGCTCAATATCCCGACCGTCGTGAGCGCCTGGCCATCCCCCACCCTGACGGTTTTGTGCATGCCTATTGCCTGGAAACCTGTTTGATACGCAACGGCGAAAGCACGTCCTTCACCTCGCCGGACCTGCTCGTGGTGCAAGAAAGCAGGGTCTTTTTGTACCGTGTTTCAGGTCGTCTGGAGTCGTACCCGAGCATGGAGGCGTTCAATCAGGCATGGGGCCGTGAGGTGGAGCGCCAGTTCATCGCCGACAAAGTCGTCATCAAGCGTTCCGAGCCCGATGGCAATATCTTCGATACACAGGCCGCGCTGCTGCTGGAGCGCCAGTTGGAGAACCTGGACGCCATCCGGCTTCCCGCCGACCAGGGGGTTCGCGCACTGGAAGAACGCTTCGCGGCCAGTACCGACCCGACCCCTTACTTCAGCCATGCTCCGGCACCTGGCCAGCAATCTGTCGAAAAAATACGCGCGACCCTGCCCCAATGGCTCAAGGACGCCAGCGACAGCGAGCGTGCCGAATATCGTCAATTGCTGGTCGAGCAGGCACAGTTGCAACGACAGACCGGCGGCAAGTCCTTCCTCGACGGCATCGAAAACCTGCATGATTTCACCAACAACACCTTGCGTGACCAGATGCGCCTGGACCATCCAGATTCCGATTGCGAACCTGGCGATCTGCTGCTCGATTTTCATGTGGCGGCCGGTGATCTGGGCAGCGGTTTCATCACCCGCGTCCCCATGACGCTGACTGAACTGGCCATCCACAACCTCAGCGCCACGCCCTCGGGCAGCATGACCATCACGGACAAGACCGGCAAAGCCGTCCCGTCCTGGCTGAGCGCCGACTACATCCTGGGTGAAAAAGGTCTGTTCAGCAGCACCGAAGGGCTGATCAGCCGGGTGAACATCGGCGAACGTTACCCGCACACCCTCAAAACCCTGCTGCTCGAAGACAACAGCGAATCGCAACGTCGCGAAATCCGGTTTGGCCAGGCGCTCAAAGCACACCTGCCGCTTCAGGCGCTGGAACACACGATCCGCGGCGAGCACGGACTGAGCTTCGAGGGATACCGATATGTAAAGGCCGTCTTGCACCCCCATGCACCCGAGCGCGTCGTCGATGGTCAGTACATCGTCGTCCGCGCGCTTGCCTTTACCCGCAAGGCCGGCGCGACCGCCGATGTCGTCGACAACATGTTCATCATTGAGCCGCGCGACACCGACATCGGCCCGCACATCCTGTATCGGCCCGTGTACCAGGACGCCTTGCAGCAATTCTCCAGCCGTGAAGCATTGCTCAACGCCGTTGCACAAGTCGGCCCCCTGCAAGACAGTGTACTGAGTTGGCTGCCGGACAGGGCCCGGCCGATCTACAGCAATGACGGATTCAACAGCCCCCACATCCTTCGTTTCGGCCCGGGAGACGAAACCGTCCGTTGGGAAAAACCGGAGCCCGCACAGTTGGCTCAGGGCTCCAGCACCGATGAAGAACCTGGTTCGCTGGTACAGGCGCAGGCCACCGGGAATCTGATGCAGTACCTCTACGCCAGCAACGCACGGGCGCTCATTGACCTGGCTGACAGAGAGTCGGTTTCCAACGCTGAAAACCGCTGGGCCATCGTGCGCGAGGGCGGCTGGTTGCTGTTCAACGCCTTGCTCCTACCAGCGCTTCGTGGCCCGGCGATGCTGGCCGGCTGGATGCTGCAGCTGGCCGTCGCCCTGAAAAGCGATGTGACAGCGCTGCACAGCAACGACCCGACCACCAGGGAACTGGCCTGGGTCGATCTGCTGCTCAATGTCGGGTTAATCCTGTTGCATGTGTCGCCCCAACCCCACC